>DASTOQ010000104.1:0-12204 GCA_035720205.1 Steroidobacteraceae bacterium
CGGGCTTGGGAAGCCTGCGGGCGGGCGGCCCGGGGCCGAAGGCGCTGGATTCAGGGAATTTTCGGCTTCGCCAGCAGCCATTCGAGCGCCAGGCGGATGCGCGGCGCGATGCCAGACTGGAGTTGCGCAACCTTGACGGCCTGGTCGTAGCGCTCCGACATCGAGGGCGCGGGTCCCGCGATCCCGCGCACGTCCACCAGTGCGGCGACGCGGCCGGCGCGCGACGCCGCGACGAATGCCTCTTTCGCGACGTAGAGCTGTGCGCCGGGAAAGCAGGCGCCGGTGCAGACGAGCTCCACGTGCTCCGGGTGCTCGCGCAGCTCGAAGCGGATATTGCCGGCGGATCCCTCGCCCTGGCCCGTCATGCCTGCCGGCGCTTCAGCCCGCCGCCGGCCAGAGCCAGCCGAACGCGCCGCCGGTCAGCAGCGCGTAGATGAATCCGTCGAGCGTCAGCTTGAGCGTGGTGGACCACGGCCGGCTGTACCAGATCGACTGCTGCCAGAGCGCCACCGCATAGGCGATGAACGCGGTCGCGCCCGCGACGCGGAACACGGTCAGGTAGTCGGCGCCCGGCTCGAGCGTGCGGCTCGCGACATAGGCGGCGAGGATGCCGACGACGATGCAGTAGACGAACCACTGGCCCAGCGCCTTGCCCATGGACACCGGCCCGTTCGGCAGCACCGTCATGAGCAGGACCGGCCCGCGCTTCTGCTTCTCGACGAACTCGGGCGACTTCATCGCCTTCATGTCGGCCGCGCGCGGCAGCATGTACTCGCCCGGCTTGATCGCGAACGGGCGCAGCGCGTCCAGCAGGCGGTCCTGGTCCGGCACGGCGGGGCATTCGCCGCGATGCCAGAGCGGCGCCATGTGGATGATGGAGCTCGCGATGAAGACGAGCACCGCGGCGACGAGGATCGGCAGCCAGAGTGCGGCGATGGTGGTCATGGGAACCTCCTGAAGATCGCGATCATAGACCCGGAAGCTGCGCCCGGGTATCCAGTTCGTGGCCCTTGCGGCCGCCGCGCACCAGCGCGCCCTGGCCGAGGGTGGTCTCCACCATGACCCTGGCCATGTCCACGGCCCGGCGCGCCAGCGCCGCCGCGCCCTCGTGCAGCGCCTTCGAGTCGCGCACGTACTGCTCGTTGTTCTCCATGTCCTCCGCGCTCCAGCCGCGCGAATGGGCGACGAACGGGAACTGCGGGAACTGGCAGCCGAGCTCGGCGAAGAAAGTCAGCATCTGGCCGGCGACGCCCTGCACGTTGTCCTGGCCGCCGGTGATGATGAGCGCCACGACCTTGTTGCGCATCAGGTGGCGGTTCGCGACCGTCTCCTGGTTCTGGATGCAGTTCATGCGCTCGATCATCTTGTAGTACAGGCTGCTGGCGCCGCCCCAGCGGATCGGCGTCGCGACCAGGATGACGTCGGCCCAGTGCACGACGCCCTCGTATACGCGATCCATCTGGTCCTTGGGGTCCATCTGCGTGATGGAGCAGGGCCAGGTGCAGGCGCGCGCGGCCTTGGAATAGAAGCCCTCGCAGGCGCGGAACGCAAGTTCACGCAGCGCAAGCAGCTGGGTGTCGCATTCGCAGTCCTGGCGCGCGCGCGCGGCGGCGAGCGCGTGCGCCAGCAGGTCCTCGGAAGTGCTGTAGCGCGGCTGGCCGGCGGTCATGGAAGTGGTCGAGATGCCGAGCAGGCGGATCGGGCCGGGCTCGCGTTTCGGCTCGCGCGCCAGCGGATGCGGTTCGTGCGGCAGGCGGTTGCGCCTGGTGCGCGCCTTGGCGGCGACCAGCACGCGGCCGTTCTCGACCTTCACGTCGTGTGCGGGCACGCGGTCGGCCTCGTAACCGGGCTCGCCCTCGCCGGTCTCCCAGTGGAACTTGTAGTAGTGCCAGGGGCAGACGACGTAGTCGCCGTCGAGGTGGCCCTTGCCGAGCGGACCGCCGACGTGGTTGCAGGCGCCGGAGATCGCGCCGAAGCGCCCGTCCCTGAAGGAGAGCGCGATGCGCCGCTCCCCGGCGCGCAGTTCCTGCAGGGGTTTTCGCGCCAGCTCGTCGGCGGCGCCGACGTCGATCCATTCCTCGCTCACCGGCCCTCCCTGCCGCGCAGTTCCCTGCGCACGACGAGCTTGAGTCCCGACCAGGTGTCCGATACGGCGCAGACCTTCACGTCCACGTAGCCGAGCGGCAGCGCGAGCTCGCGGATCGTGTCCTCGGTGATGTCGGTCGGGAGCTTTGCCGACTTCTTGGGCCAGGACACCCACACCGGCGTGTCGTCCGGCAGCCTGCCGCGGTAGGATTCGAGCGCCGCCGCGAGCTCCGCGCGGCGGGTGGCGAAATGATGCACGAGTCCGGCCGCGCCGCGTCCCGCCGCGATGCGGGCGCCGCCGGGCAGCGGCGCCAGCATCCGGCGGTAATCCTTCGGCGCGTTGACGGCGCGCACCGCCATGCCGGGCTTGATGCCGAGCCTGGCGGCGAGCGGCGTGCCCGAATAGCCCGCCATGTCGACCGCCTCAGCCCGCGGCCTTGTCCCGGTACAGGAATGCCACCACGCCGCCCAGCACCAGCAGCATGATCGTGTCGTAGGCGATCTGCCGCAGGACCAGCATCCCCGGCATGGGCTGCACGCAATAATAGATGAGGTAGATCGGCACGCACATGAGCAGCGCCACGGCGAGCCCGAAGCGCAGGCCCTGCCCGAGCCACGGTTTCGCTTCGCGGCCGCGCAGGTAGATCCACACGAAGGCTGCGGCCATGACGAGGTGCGCGATGATCATCCAGACGAAGTACTGCTGCTGCTCCTCCACGGCCCGCATCAGGCCGGTCGCCAGGTACTCGTCGGCGAGCAACTGGCCGTGCACCGCGAATCCCCCGAGCATCGACAGGATGAAGATGACGAGCCAGGCGATGAGGAATTTCGCATTCATTCCGATGTCCCCTTTCAGTTCAGCCGACCGGGCCGATCCCGGCGCCGATATTACGCCTGCCCGGGCGCGCCGATCACCAGCGAGGTCATGGACAGCGAGCCGATGACCCCGACATTGAAGAACTCGGCCGGTTCGGCCTCCTGCTGCAGGGCCAGGGCATAGAGCAGGGGGTAGTAGTGCTCCGGGGTCGGCACCGCGAGCCGCATGCCCGGACCCAGGCCCTGGTAGTCCATCAGGGCTGCGTGGTCGCCGCTGGCGATGCGCCGGCGCAGCTCCTCGTCGCAGGCCTCGGCCCAGGCCTGCGGCTTCGGGTCGTGGAAGCTGAACAGGCCCAGGTTGTGCACCATGTTGCCGCTCGCGAGCACCAGCACGTTCTCCTCGCGCAGCGGCGCGAGCTGCCGCCCGATCGCATAGTGATGCGATCCCGGCCGGCTGGTGTCGATGCCGAGCTGCACCACCGGGATGTCGGCGGCGGGGTACATCGCCACCAGCACGCACCAGGCGCCGTGGTCGAGGCCGCGGGCCGGATCCAGCTGCACGCGCTCGCTGGTGACGGCGCTCGCCACGCGCCCGGCCAGCCACGGCGCGCCGGGCGCCGGGTAGCGGACGTCGAACAGCGCCTTCGGGAATCCGAAGAAATCGTGGATCGTCGCCGGATGCTCGGTGGCAGTGACCCAGGCGCCGTGCGTCTCCCAGTGCGCCGAGATGCAGAGGATGGCCGCGGGCTTCGGCAGCCGGCGCGCGATCTCCTGCCAGCCGCGGAAGAACTCGTTGCGCTCGATCGCGTTCATCGGGTTGCCGTGCCCGATGAAAAGCGCCGGCATCCTCATGCGGCCTCCGGCGGCCCGAGCAGGTCCCATCGGTTGCCGTAGAGATCGAGGAACACGACCACGGTCCCGTAGGGCTCCCGCCTGGGCGACTCGGTGAAGCGCACGCCCGACGCCGTCAGGCGCGCGTACTCGGCGTGGAAATCGTCCGTGTGCATGAAGAGGAACACGCGCCCTCCGGCCTGGTTGCCGACCGCGCGCTGTTGCTCCGGGGTCGCCGCCCTCGCGAGCAGCAGCGCGAACTCCGAGCCCGCGGGCGCCACGCGCACCCAGCGCTTGCCGGCCTCGCGCGGCTTGTCCTCCAGCAGCTCGAAGCCGAGCACGCGGGTGAAGAAATCGATCGCCTCGTCATAGTCGCGCACCAGCAGCGCGATCTGCAGGATCCGCCGCCGCGGCCGGCCCGCGCCCGCCATCTCAGCCTGGGGGCGGCGCCACGCGCGGCGCCCAGATCGAGCGGTAGACTTTCCAGCTGCCGTTCTTCTGCCGGCGCAGCACGCGCATCACGTGATATTCGGACTCGACGATGCGGCCGGTCGCGATCTCGCGCGTGGCGCCGCGGATCGCGCCCCACTCGACCGCGTATTTGCCGAACACCTTCACTTCCTCGAAGTCGAGCCGGTAGCTGACGACCTCGTGCGTCCTCGGCGCGGCGGCCATGCGCTCGAAGGCGGCGTCGAATTCCTTGGCGCCGCGCTGCGGCGCGCCGCCCGGCGGGAACATCACGGCCTCGTCGTCCACCAGCGCCCGCAGGGCGCGGAAGTCGCCCTCGGCGGAGGCGCGCATGTCGCGCCGGTGCAGCCGCCCGATCGCCTTGAGGCTCGACTTCTTCATTGCCGTTGCAGCGCGAGCCGCAGCCCGAGCGCGACCAGGATGGTGCCGCAGGCGGCGTCAGTCCATCGCCGCCAGGCCGGGCGCAGGAACATGCCGCGCGAGCCCGCGACCAGCAGCGCGACGCCGCCGAGCCAGAGGACGCCCTCGACGTAATGGATGGCGGTCAGCAGCAGGTACCTGAGCATCACGGCATCGCCGGGACCGATGAACTGCGGGACGAGCGCGAGATAGAACACGACGACCTTGGGGTTGAGCACGTTGGTCAGCAGTCCTTCCCGGAACGATTGCGAGGCCGCGACCGGGGCCGTGCCGGCGCCGCCGTCGGCCGCCGCCGGCGCGGGTTGCGCGGCCGCGCGCAGCGACTTGATGCCGAGCCAGACGAGGTAGCAGGCGCCCGCGACCTTCATCGCCGCGAATGCGTTCGCCGAGTACATCAGCACGGCCGAGACGCCGAGCGCGGAGAGCAGCGCATGCACGAACAGGCCCGAGCAGATCCCGGCCACCGTCAGGAGCCCGTCCCGCCTGCCGCCGCGCAGCGCGTTGCGCACGACCAGCATGGTATCCGGACCCGGCGACATCGTCATGAGCGCGGCCACGAACGTGAAGGCGAGGACCTGCGGATCAATCATGGCCGGGCGCCGCGCCTTCGAGCGAGAGCTTGCGCCCGCGCCCGGCCGCCAGCGCCCGCTCGTAGACCGCCGCCGCCGAAGCGACGTCCTGGAGCGCCGTGCCGGTGCTGTCGAACACGAAGATTTCCTCCGGGGAGGACCGGCCGGGCTTGCGCCCGGCGATCAGTTCGCCGAGTTCCGCATGGACCTCCCCGATGCCCATCATTCCCGCCGCGAGCGCATGCTGCAACTCGCCCATGTGGGCGGCCTGCCCGGTGAGGTCGGTGACCACGCGGGCCATGGCGAGCACGCGCGGCTCGAGTTCCTGTTTCCCCGTGCTGTCCGCGCCGACCGCGGCGATGAACTGGCCGGGCCGGATGTCCGCCGCGCGCACCACGACCTCCCGCGCGGGCGTGCAGGTGACGGCGAGGTCCGCGTGCGGCAGCGCGTCGGCGGCCGATCGCACCGGCTCGATGTCGAGGCCGGTCTCGGGCGCGAGTTCGCCGATGAAGGCGGCGACGCGCTCCGGGTCCCGGTCGCAGGCATAGATGCGCGCGATGCGGCGCACGGCGAGCAGCGCGCGCACGTGGGCGCGTCCCTGGTTGCCGCAACCGCAGATCAGCAGCGTCCTGGCGTCGGGCAGCGCGAGATGGCGCGCTGCGATGGCGGAGGCGGCGGCCGTGCGCAGCGTCGTGATCTCGATCGAGTCCAGCAGCGCGAGCGGGCGGCCGTCCGCGGCGTCGAACAGGCCGACCATGCCCTGGACGGTCGGCAGGCCATTGCGGTCCGGGTTGCCGGGGAAGTTCGCGTTGATCTTCGCCGCGTAGTATCCGGGCGCGGGCCCGAGCGCCGCGGTCTTGACGTGGAAGCCGCCGCCGGGGACGTGCGTGCTGAGCACGCCCGGCGCCGACGGCAGCGAGCCCTCGGCGTGGGCGCGGAAGGCCTGCTCGATCGCCGCGATGCACGCCGTCATCGGCAGCAAGGCTGCGACGTCCTGGCGGTCGAGAAACAGCATGACTGTCTAGGTCCTGAGGCAGGCCCGGTAGCGGAAGCAGTCGGTCGCGTGGTCGTTGACGATGCCGACTGCCTGCATGAAAGCGTAGCAGATGGTGGTGCCGACGAAGCGGAAGCCGCGGCGCCTGAGCTCGCGGGACAAGGCGTCGGAGAGCGCCGTGCGGGCCGGCAGGCTCCGGCCGTGGCGCCTGCGGCTGGCGAGCGTCCGGCCGCCGACGAAATCCCACAGCCAGCGGTCGAAGCTTCCCGCCTCGCGCTGGATCGCGAGGAAGGCGGCGGCATTCGAGACCGCGCTGTCGATCTTGAGCCGGTTGCGCACGATGCCCTCGTCCGCCAGCAGCCGCCGCCGGCGCGCGGCCGTGAAGCGCGCGACCTTCGCGGGATCGAAGCCGGCGAAGGCGCGGCGGTATCCCGCGCGCTTCTTCAGGATCGTCTCCCAGCTCAATCCCGCCTGCGCGCCTTCGAGCACGATGAACTCGAACAGCACCCGGTCGTCGTGCACCGGCACGCCCCACTCGCGGTCGTGGTAGGCGATCGACAGCGGCGTCGCGGCCCAGGCGCAGCGCTTCATGGCTCGTTCGCGAACAGGCGGACCTCCCCGGCGTCCCCGGCGAGCCTCATCATGCGCTCGAACCGGAATCCCAGCTTGCCGAGCAGGCGGATCGAGGGGTCGTTGTCCGGCGAGACGACCGCGAGGATGCGCCCGAGGCCCAGGCGGCGCCGCGCGTCCTGCATGACGGCATCGGCGGCCTCCAGGCCGTAGCCCCGCGACCAGTACGCGGGCAGCAGCGAGAAACCGAGGTCGGGCCCGGGCAGCGCGTCGCGCTTGAGCACGCCGCAGATGCCGATCGGCGCGCCGGAGTCGCGGAGCCCGACGCGCAGCAGGCCGTAGCCGTGCTTCGCGTACATCGCCACCGGACCGTCCTGGATGTAGCGCCTGGCGTCGTCGGCCGTGCGCACCCCGCGGTCGCCGATGTAGCGCAGGAACGAGGGCTCATTCAGCAATCCGCGGATGAACCCGGCGTCGGCGTCGGCCAGTTCCGTGAGGGCGAGCCGCGCCGTGTCGATGCGCATCGGGGCTGCCGGTCAGCCGGTGACGACGCCGAACAGGCGGCCGACCGCGGCCGTCAGCACCATCGCGAGCGCGCTCCAGAACATCACGCGCATCGCTCCGGTCAGCGGCCGGGCACGTCCGGCGCGCGCGGCGACGGCGCCGAGCATCCCGAGGAACACCAGCGACAGGCCCGCCACGACCGGGACGGTATGCGCCGCCGGCGCCGTGATCGCGGTGAAGAGCGGCAGCGCCGCCCCGACGGCAAAGGCGGCCGCCGACGTGAAGGCGGCCTGGATCGGCCGCGCGCGCATGATCTCCGAGATGCCGAGCTCGTCGCGCGCGTGCGCGCCGAGCGCGTCCTTCTGCATCAGCTGTGTCGCCACCGTCGATGCGAGCGCGGGATCGAGCCCGCGGCCGACGTAGATCGCCGCCAGTTCGCGGTGCTCGGCCTCGGCGTCGTCCTGCAGCTCCTTGCGCTCGCGCGCGAGGTCGGAACGCTCGGCATCGGCCTGTGAACTGACGGAAACGTACTCGCCGGCCGCCATGGACATCGCCCCAGCCACGAGCCCGGCCAGGCCCGCGGTCAGCACGGCGCCGCGGCCTGCGCCCGCCTCTGCGACGCCGATCAGGAGACTCGCGGTCGAGACGATGCCGTCGTTGGCGCCGAGCACGGCGGCGCGCAGCCAGCCCGCCCGGCTCGTGCCGTGCCATTCGCCGTGACGCAAGCGCTCAGCCCGTCACTTCTGGTTCACGGCGTAGCGGCCGCCGCCGATCAGCGCCAGCGCGATCGCCGAGAACAGGAACATGTATTGCGTCTCGATCGCGAGGCCGCCGGACTTCTCGATGACGAACAGCTCGTCCCAGTGCGCAATGCCGATCGCGAACAGCATGTTGACGGCGATCAGCCAGGCGCCGATGCGCGTGTAGAAACCGGCGATGACGAGCGCGGGCGCCAGCAGTTCGCCGACGTACACCCCGTACTTCAGGATCGCGGGCAGCCCGCTCGCGTTCAGCGCCGGGCCGAGCCATTCGATGCCATTCGTGAGCTTGCCGATGCCGTGCATCAGGATCAGGATGCCGAGCGTCACGCGCAGGATGAGCTTGCCGCTGTCCTCGTTCATGTTCGGGTCTCCGTGGGAGGCTTCGAAGGGACCGCGACAGCATACGTCGCCATGACAAATCTGCCAAAACAGCCGGGTTCACGCGCGGCGCAGGGCGGCCCGCCCGGCCGACCAGCGCGCCGTGAATGCGAGCAGCAGCCCGACCAGCAGCAGGTGCGCGAGGATGCCGTCCACGAACCAGGCCGGGATAAAGGGCGGCGGGGTGGCCCGTGACAGCGGCACGACGACGTAATTCATCGCAGCCCAGGTGACGATCCCGTACGCGAGGCCCGCGGCGACCGGGCGCGCGATGAGCGCCGGCCAGCGGCGGCAGGCCAGCCAGTAGACCGCCGCCATGCCGAAGGCGATCAGGAAGTGCAGCGCGAGGCCGAGCGCCGCCGTCGCCGCGCCACCGGAGAAGGCGTCCTTGCCGAGCAGGCCCGCGGCGACCGCCTGCAGGATCCGGGCGGGCGGCGTGCCGGCGTGGAGATACCAGAAGGCGCAGGCATTGATGATGTCGAGGACGGCGGCTGCGCCGCCCCCGAGCAGGATGACGTCGCGCGCGCGCGGGCGCACGGGCGGTCAGCCGGACTTGCGGCTCATCAACAGCAGGATGACGCCCAGCGCGAGCGCGCCACCCGCCGCCCACTTCGGCACTTCGACGCGCTCCTTTTCCCTGAGCGACAGCTCGATGCCGGCGATGTTCGCCTCGTGCTCTTCGCTGGTGTAGCTGAATTCGCCCTTGGCGAGTCCGAAGCCCCCGGCGGCGATCAGCACGATTCCGGCGACCGGCAGGATCCAGTTCTTCATGGCTTGCCGTCTCCTTTCGCGATCTCTTCCGCCACCTTGCGATAGGCCTCGCGAAACGGCAAGCCTTCCCTTGCGGCCAGCTCGTTGGCGCGCCCGGCGGCGTGGACCGCGGGATCGAGGCGGATGCTGGCGGGCAGGAAGCGCAGCCCCTCGAGCGCCCCCGGCAGGACCGCGAGCGCGCCGGCGCAGCAGTCGATGCCGCGGAACAGCGGCGCCTTGATCAGCTGCAGGTCACGCTGGTAGCCGGACGGCAGGCGCGCGAACACCGAGAGCGCCTCGACCAGGCAGGCGAGCGCGGTGGCCGAGCGGCCGCGGATCAGCTCGAACACGTCGGGATTGCGCTTCTGCGGCATGATCGAGGAGCCCGTGGTCATCGAATCCGGCAGCTCGACGAACGCGAACTCGCGCGTGAAGAACAGCAGCACGTCGGCCGCGAGCCGGCCGAGGTCCTGCATCAGCAGCGTGGTCTCGAACAGCACCTGCGCCTCGGCCTTGCCGCGCGACAGCTGCACGGCCGTCACGGGCTCCTGCGTCTCCGCGAAACCGAGCCGGGCGCGGGTCGCCTCGCGCGAGATGGCGAGCCCCGGCGTGCCGTAGCCCGCCGCGGAGCCGAGCGGATTGCGGTCGACCCGGCGCAGCGCCTGGCGCAGTCCCTGCGCGTCGTCGCGGATCTCGGTCGCGAAGCCGCGCGCCCACCAGTCCACGCTCGAGGGCATCGCCTGCTGCATGTGCGTGTAGCCGGGCAGCGCGACGTTGCCCTGGCGCGAGGCGAGCGCATGCAGCGCCTCGGCGACCGCGTCGGCGCCCGCCGCGAGCTCGGCGACGGCGTCCTTCAGGTAGAGGCGCAGCGCCGCCAGCACCTGGTCGTTGCGCGAGCGGCCGAGATGGATGCGCGCGCCCGCGTCGCCGATGCGCACCGTCAGGCGCGCCTCGAGCGCGGTCTGTCCGTCCTCTTCCTCGAGCGTGACGCGCCAGTCGCCGCGCGCGTGCGCCGCGCCGAGGGCCAGCAGGCCGTCACGGATCTTCGCCAGGTCCCCGGCCGACAGCAGCCGCGCCTCGGCCAGCATCTCCGCGTGCGCGACCGAGGCGCGCACGTCGTAGGGCACGAGCCGGTCGTCGAGCGCGTGGTCCTCGCCCGCGGTGAAGGCGAGCACGCGGGAGTCGAGCGGGGCGCCCTTGTCCCAGAGCCGCGTCATGACAGGACCGACTCCGGATGCTGCTCGGCGGGCGTCAGCGCCTTGACGTCGGCGACGATCAGGGTGCCCGTGCCCTCGTTGGTGAACACCTCGGCGAGCACGCTGTCGCGCACGTCGTAGGAGATCACGTGCACGCGGCGCACGCCGCCCCGGATCGCGGCCTCGATGGCGGACGCCTTCGGCAGCATGCCGCCCGCGAGCCTGCCGGACTGCTCGAGGCGGCGGAGGCCGGCGAGGTCGGTGTAGGAGACGAGCGAGCGCGGGTCGTCCCTGCGCTCGAGGATGCCCGGCGCACCGGTGCAGAGGATCAGCTTCTCGGCGCCGAGCGCGGCGCCGATCGAGGCGGCGACGGTGTCCGCGTTGATGTTCAGCACGACGCCGGCGTCGTCGGACGACACCGGGCTCACGACCGGCATCAGGCCTGCGTCCAGCTGCTTACGCAGCACCGTGGTGTCGATCGAGGCGATGTCGCCGACGAAGCCGTAGTCCACCGACTCGTCGTCCACCTTCACCGGCGGGCGGCGCTTCGCGCGCACCAGCCCGGCGTCTACGCCGGAGAGGCCCACCGCGTCGATGCCGAGCTCGCGGCAGGCGGCGAGGATGCGCGTGTTGATGAGCCCGTTCAGCACCATCGTGGTCGCGTCGATGGACTTGTCGTCGGTGACGCGCCGGCCGCGCACCATGCGCGGCTCGATGCCGAGCGAGCGCTGCATGTCGTCGAGTTGCGGGCCGCCCCCGTGCACCAGCACGACGCGGATGCCCAGGTGGTGCAGGATCGCGATCTGCTCGATCAGTGCGCGCGTCCGCGCGACGTCGCCGAAGACGGCGCCGCCCGCCTTGATCACGAAGGTCTTGCCCTTGTAGAGGCGGATATAGGGCGCTGCGCCGCGCAACGCCGCGATCGCGGCGGCCTGGTCGACCCGGTGTATCACCATCGTTCCGTCGCTCCCCTCAATGCCGGCGGCCGCTGCCGCCGAGCAGACGATAGAGTACCGCCATCTGCACGACCAGTCGGTTGTGGGCCTGCTGCAGCACGCGGCTGCGGGGCCCGTCCAGCGCCTGGTCGGCGACCGCGACGTTCCTGCGCACCGGCAGGCAGTGCATCAGGTGGCAGTCCTTCGCGGCGCGCGCAAACCAGGACTCGCGCACCATCCAGTCGGCGAGCCCGGCGCGCGCCCGCGCATCCGCCTCGGCGTCGCCATAGTGGGTCGTCGAGCCCCATTCCTTGGCGTAGACGACCTGGGCCCCGGCGAGCGCGGCATCGCGGTCGTCGGTCTCGGCGATGCTGCCGCCCGAGGCCTCGGCCGCGCGTTGCGCCTTTTCCATGAGCTGCGGCGGCAGGCCGTAGCCCTCGGGGCGCAGCACGACGACCTCCATGCCGCGCAGCGCCGCCATGTGCGAGACCGCCGCCGGCACGGCGAGCGGCAGCGCCCTGGGGTGATTCGCCCAGGCGAGCACGAAGCGGGCGCGGCGCGCCACGCCGAGATCGTCGAGCGTCTTCCAGTCCGCCAGCGCCTGGCAGGGATGGTTGGCGGAGGACTCCAGGTTGATCAGCGGATTCCGGCAGAGCGAGGCGATGGAGGCGAAAGTGCGCTCGGAAAGGTCGGCGTCCAGGTCGCGCCCTTCCGCGAATGCGCGCACGCCGAGGGCATCGCAGTAGGAATCGAGCACCGGGATCGCCTCGCGGATGTGCTCGGCCGCCGGGCCCGTCATGGTGACGCCGCTGCGCGTCTCCAGCTGCCAGCTGCCCGCACCCGGCGTCACGGTCACGGACTCGCCGCCGAGCCGCGCCATCGCGACGCGCATCGAGGTCATCGAGCGCAAAGACGGGTTGAAGAACA
>DASTOQ010000105.1:0-17807 GCA_035720205.1 Steroidobacteraceae bacterium
CCCGGCGGCGCGCCTCGAAGCGGTCGAGCCCGTGGTAGCGCGCCGGGGCCGCCTCGCCGACCTTCGCGTCGGCGGTGAGCACGTTGACCAGCGGCAGCCCGTGACGCTGGCCCACCTCGTAGTCGTTGAAATCGTGCGCAGGCGTGAGCTTCACGCAGCCCGAGCCGAAGGCGGGGTCCACGAAGTCGTCGGCGATCAGCGGGATCTCGCGTTCCGCGAGCGGCAGCCGGATGCGGCGGCCGGCGAAACCGCGGTAGCGCTCGTCGTCCGGATGGAAGGCGACGGCGGTGTCGCCGAGCAGTGTTTCCGGCCGCGTGGTCGCGACCGTGACGTGGCCGGCGCCGTCCGCGAACGGATAGCGGATGTGCCACAGGCTGCCGGTCTCCTCCACCGACTGCACCTCGAGGTCGGAAAGGGCGGTCTTCAGCACCGGGTCCCAGTTGACGAGCCGCTTGCCGCGGTAGACCAGCCCCTGCTCATGGAGCCGGACGAACGCCTCGAGCACGGCCGCCGACATGCCGGGATCCATCGTGAAGCGGTCGCGGCTCCAGTCCACCGAGGCGCCGAGGCGGCGCATCTGCCGCGCGATCGTGCCGCCCGACTGCTCCTTCCACTGCCACACCCGCGCGGTGAACTGCTCGCGCCCGAGCTCGCGGCGGCCCAGTCCTTCAGCGTTGAGCTGCCGCTCGACCACCATCTGCGTCGCGATGCCGGCGTGGTCCGTGCCCGGCTGCCACAGCGTGCGGTCGCCCGACATGCGATGGAAACGCGTCAGCGCATCCATGATGGTGTCCTGGAACGCATGCCCCATGTGCAGCGTCCCGGTCACGTTCGGCGGCGGGATCACGATGCAGTACGGCGGGCCGTCGCCGGCCGGCGCGAACAGGCCGGACTCCTCCCAGTGCCGGTAGACGCGCTCCTCGATGTCGGAGGGGGAGTAGGTCTTGTCCATGCCGCGGCGAGTCACTCCTCGCCGGGGGCGAGGTGCTCCCGCAACGCGGCCGCCACCAGTTCCGGCAGCGCCGCGCGCAGGCGGTCGATGACGCGCTCGAACATGACGGCCTCGATGTCGCGGGCGGCGGCGTGCAGCAGCTCGTCCGTCAGGTTCATGGTCCGGCTGACGAGCGTGGCCTGCAGCGCGGCGACGTCCTCGGCCGTCAACAGGCCGGAGGCATAGGGCGACGCGGGCTCCTCGGGCGCGGGTTCCGGCTTCGGGAAGCTGCCGGTCGCGTGCAGCTCCACGACGTCGGTCAGGATCGGCAGGTCGCGGCCGGGTTCGCGTTTCAAGGCTCGTCCTTCATGTCGTGGGTCTGCGGCTGGATGCCGCGCTCGCGGTACTGGCGAAAGCGCTCGCGCCCCAGTCGGCGGCGCTCCTCGTCCGCGTCCACCACCTCCGCGATGCGCGCCCAGCGCTCGAGGCCGGGAGGCATGCCGCGGGCGAGGTTGACGACCAGGTCGCCGTCGCCGGCGTCCGTCGCGTCGCCATCCGCCAGCACGACCGGAGCCGGCGCCTGCGCCGGCGGCGTCTCGTCGGCGCCCTGCCGGTGGTGCGGCACGAAGCTGCGGTCGGAGAAGGTCCAGAGCAGCCCGTCGAAGGTCTCGAGTTCGCCGCCGGGATCGAGCTGCACCCGCACGCGGTGGCGGCGCAGCCAGGCCTTCTCGACCAGCCGGCAGGCGAAGCGCAGCCGCGCGGCGGGCTCGCGGGTCGGCAGCACGTAGAAATCCACGCGCGGACCGGCCACCGGATCAATCCTTGTGCAGCAGCCAGTCCACGAGCAGCGGCACCGGCCGGCCGGTGCTGCCCTTCTGGCTGCCGGTGAGGTAGGCGGTGCCCGCGATGTCGAGGTGCGCCCAGCGCAGGCCTTCGGTGAACTTCCACAGGAAGCAGGCGGCGGTGATGGCGCCGCCCTCGCGGCCGGCGACATTCGCCATGTCCGCGAAGTTGCTCTTGAGCAGTTCCGCGTACTCCTCGGCGACCGGCATGCGCCAGGCGCGATCGTCGGCGCGCTCGCCCGCGGCGGCGAGCGCCGCCGCCAGCTTGTCGTCGGGCGAGAACAGGCCGCAATAGTGGGCGCCGAGCGCGACCACGCAGGCGCCGGTGAGCGTCGCGACGTCCACCACCGCGCGCGGCTTGAAGCGCCGCGCGTAGCTGATGCCGTCGCAGAGGATCAGCCGGCCCTCGGCATCGGTGTTCAGCACCTCGATGGTCTTGCCCGACATCGAGCGCACGATGTCGCCCGGCTTGGTGGCGCGCCCGCCCGGCATGTTCTCGCAGGTCGGCACGATGCCGACCACGTTCACTGCGGCGCCGATGGTCGCCAGCGCCTTGATCGCGCCGAACACCGAGGCGGCGCCGGTCATGTCGAACTTCATCTCGTCCATGCCGGGCGGCTGCTTGAGCGAGATGCCGCCGGTATCGAAGGTGATGCCCTTGCCGACCAGCGCGACAGGCGCGGCGCCCCGCCGGGCACCGCGGTACTCGAGCACGATCAGCCGCGGCGGCTGGTCGGAGCCGCGCGTGACCGACAGGAATGAGCCCATCCTGAGACGGCGGATGGCGCGCACGTCCAGCACGCGCGCGCGCACGGCCCCGTGCTCCCGCGCGAGCTGCCGTGCGCGGTCCGCGAGGTAGGTCGGCGTGCAGACGTTGGCGGGCAGGTTGGCGAGGTCGCGCGTCAGCGCCATGCCCGCGGCGACGCCGCGTCCGTCGCGGATGCCGCGACGCGCGGCCTCGGTCTCCGCCTTGGCGACCGCGATGCCGAAGCGTGCGAGCTTCGGCCGCGGCGGCTTCCTGCCGGTCTTGAGGTCCGGGATGCGGTAGAGCGCGGACTCGACGCTCTCCAGCGCCTGGCGCGCGGCGTAGTACGGTTCGAGCCCGGGTACCCGCTCCGCCGCCAGGTACGAGACCGCGTCGCCGGCGCCGCCCTTGGCGAGCCACTGCGTGGCGGCGGCGACCGCGCGGCGGTAGGCCTTGCGGCCATAGGCCTTTTTCGCGCCGAGGCCGACCAGCAGCACGCGCTCGGCGGGCCCGCGCGCCTGCATGATCGGCAGCAGCTCGCCGGTCTTGCCGGTGAAATCGCCGCGGCGCAGCACGCGCCCGATGGCGCCGCCGGCGGCGCGGTCGAGCTCGCGCGCGGCGGCGGTCATCGCCGCGCTCTCGTGGATGCCGACGATGGCACAGGCCGTCTTCTGGCGTGCCGCGGTTGCGCCGGTGGCGTAAAACTGCATTTCCCGATCCCCTGCTTGCGCCGACGGCCCGTGCGCGGACCGTTGAGTGCGCTGTCGCGCTGGTTTACCGTGTGCGCGCCAGTTTAATCCAAAAGGACGGATCCGCGCGCCGGGATCCCGGGCATATCGGCCTTGTTTTCCAGGATTGACCGCTACGTGCTGCGAGAGGTGGCCTGGTCGCTCGGCGGGGTCACCGCGGTGCTGCTGGCGATCCTCGTCAGCTACCAGCTCGCGCGCATCCTGGGCACGGCCGCCGAGCGGGGCTTCCCGCACGACATCGTGTTCGCGCTGATCGGCCTCACCACGCTCGAAAACACGATGCTGCTGGTGCCGGTCGCGATGCTGCTCGGGGTCATGCTGGCGCTCGGGCGCCTGTATCACGAAAGCGAGATGACGGCGGTGCGCGCCTGCGGGGTCGGTCCCGCGCGGCTCTACCGGCCGGTGTTCGCACTGGCGCTGCCCATTGCGGTGGTGCTCGGCTGGCTCGCTTTCGCCGTGGGCCCGGCGGCGCGCGACGGCGCCGAGCAGTTGCGCAGCCGCGGCATGCGCGACGCGCAGTTCGGGATGCTGGAGGCCGGCAAGTTCCGCACCTACGCGGAGGGCCAGGCCGTGTTCTACGCTGAACAGGTGGGCCAGGGCGGCCGGCTGGAGAACGTGTTCGTGCAGCGGCTCGCGGGCGAGCGCGTCGAGGTCGCGACCGCGGCCTGGGCCGAGCATCGCGTGCTGCACGACGGCCGCACCCAGCTGGTCGTGCTGCACGACGGCGAGCGCGTCGAGGGCGTGCCCGGGCAGCCGGGATTCCGCCGCATCCGCTTCGTCGAGCACGGCATCCCGGTGGTGGTGCCGGCGCCGGATGCGGGCCGCACGATTCCCGACCGCAAGCCGACCTCGAGCCTGCTGGGCTCCGCCGATCGCGCGGATGTGGCGGAACTGCAGCGGCGCCTGTCGATGCCGGTCATGGTGCTGGTGCTCGCGATCCTGGCCGTCCCGCTGTCGGCACTGCGCCCGCGCGAGGGCCGCTACGCGCGCGTCGCGATCGCGATCCTGCTCTATTTCGTCTACTCGAATCTGCTGTCGGCCGCGCAGGTCTGGATCGAGAAGGGGCAGCTGCCGCCGGCGGTCGGCACCTGGTGGGTGCACGCGCTGGTGGCGCTGACCGGGCTCGTGCTGCTGCTGCGCCAGAGCCCGGCGTCGGGCCGGCGGCGCAGGGCGGGGGCGCGCGCATGAAGCTGCTCGACCGCTACCTGGCGCGCACGGTGCTGCTGCACACGCTCATGGTCATGGCGGTGCTGCTGGCGCTGATGTCGCTCGTCACCTTCATCAACCAGCAGGACGACATCGGGCAGGGCAGCTTCCAGGTCGCGGAAGCGTTCCTGGTGACGCTGCTGCAGCTGCCGCAGCAGGCCTACGAGCTGCTGCCGATCGGCGCGCTGATCGGCGCGATCACCGGACTGGGCGCGCTGGCGCGCGACAGCGAACTGACCGTGCTGCGCGCCGCCGGCGTGTCGGTCGCGCGCGTGGCCGGCTCGGCCGCGATCGCGGGCGCCATGGTCGCGGCGGCGCTGTGGCTGGTCGGCGAGTACTTCGCGCCGCCGGCGGACCTGTACGCGCGCCAGTACAAGATCTTCAGCCGCTATTCGCAGGTGGAGATCGCCGGCAGCCGCAGCGCCTGGGTGCGCGAGGGCTCGTGGTTCATCAACGTGCGCCAGCAGGCGGCGGAGAACCTGTTCGGCGGCGTGTTCATCTACGAGCTCGGCCCGGACCGCCACCTGCAGCGGGTCGGCCGCGCGGAGACCGCGCGCCAGGACCTGGAGGGACGCTGGGTGCTGTCGAATTACGCCGAGACCACGCTCGCCGGCGATCACGTGCAGATCCGGCGCAGCATCCGCGAAGTGACCGGCGCGCACTTCAACGCCGAGTTCCTCGGCCTCGCGGTCACCGAGCCCGGTTCGCTGCCGCTCGCCGACCTGCATGCCTACCGGCGCCACCTCCGGGCCAACAGCCTGGATGCGCGCGCCTGGGACATCGCGTTCTGGTCGCGGGTGTCGCGCCTGGTCGCCGCGGTCGTGGTCTGCGTGTTCGCCGTGCCGTTCGCCTTCGGGCCGTTGCGGCAGGCCGGCGCCGGCGCGCGCACCGTGCTCGGCATCATGGCGGGCGTGCTGTTCATCCTGCTGACGCAGACGCTCGAGAACAGCGGCCAGGTCTACGACCTCAACCCGCTGCTGGTCGCCTGGGGCCCGACGCTGCTGATGTCGGCGGTCGCGGCGGTCGCGATCTGGCGGGTTCGCTAGCGTCGAACCACGCGGGTGAAGCTCGCGATGTCCTGCAGGCTGCGGCCGCGGGCGTCAACGGCGGCCCACAACAGGTTGGCGAAGGGCGGCAGCAACAGCAGCGCCGCGGCAAGGTCCGGCAGCGACCATCCCGGGCCGCGCAGGAACCAGAGCCCGATCCCGGCCAGCAGCGCCATGGCGGTCCCGAGCGCGAAGCGCACCAGCGCGTCCAGCCAGCCGGGCGCGCCGCCCCCGGCGCGTTCGAGCCCGATGCGCCAGGCGCGCATGCCGAGCGTCTGGCCGCCGCGGGTCCAGGACAACCCGAAGTAGCCGAAGGCGACCAGCAGCAGCCAGGCGCGGTAGGCCTGGGCGACCCATCCCGAGGCCTGCGACGTGACCGCCTCGCCGCCGGTCAGGGGCAGCCAGGGCAGGGTGGCCACGAACAGCAGCGCGAGCAGCAGCAGCAGGTCATAGAGCAGCGCGCCGAGACGGCGGAGGATTCCGGCGGCCGGGGCGCCCGTCGTGGAGGATTCATCCATGAGGGCGCGGATTCTAATGCGTCAGTGCTTGTCCTGCGCAGCGACGCGCTGCTCGATGGCCTGCTTGCTGCTTTTCAGGATCTGCCGCACCTGCTGCACGTCCGGCCGGCCGGCGATGCGGGCGATCGCCTCGGGCAGCTCGTGCCACTCGCGGCCCCAGGACAGCAGGCGGGTCGCGTCCTTGACGATGGCGGTGACGGTGCCGTCGTTG
Source organism: Steroidobacteraceae bacterium (assembly GCA_035720205.1). GTDB lineage: Bacteria > Pseudomonadota > Gammaproteobacteria > Steroidobacterales > Steroidobacteraceae > SCUD01. The sequence continues at coordinate 6,249 of DASTOQ010000105.1, forward strand.
ACCGGTTTCGCTGCGCGTACCGCGGTCTTCGCGCGTGGCGCCGGCGGGCGGACCGGCTTGATGGCCGTGGAGGTCGAGGTGGCGGCGGCCGGCTTCTTTTTCGCCGGCGCCGGCGCGGCGTTGAACTGGCGCTCGCGCTCGGGCTCGGCAATCGGCACGAAGCGATCGACGTGCTGGGAGCCCACCAGGTTGGTCAGGAAGGACATCAACTCGAGCCCCTCCGACAGCGACTGGTCGCCGGTCGCGAGCCGCGTCTGCACGATCTTCTGCAGGTCGGCGAGCCGCTGGCGCGCCAGGTCGATGACCCACTTGGTCGGGCGCTGGTGATTCGGCCAGGGCTGCACCAGCCAGTACTGGTCTTCGGGCAGGTCGGCGTAGCGCGCATGCAGGTCGAGGCTCTTCTGCCATTTCTGCAGCAGCGCGATCACGCGTTCGTCGGCCGGCGTCATGCAGTCAACATAAGCCACGGTCCGCGGGCACGCAGCGCTTTCGCCGGAGTCCTTGAAGTGCGTCACACCGGACTGCGGCGGCGCATCACGGTCCGGGGCAGTCCTCCGCGGAAGCGGGCAGCGCGAGCGCGGCCTCGAGCCCGGGCCCGAGCGCGGCCTGCCAGGAGCCGTACATCGGGTTCGGGACCAGGAACCAGCGCGAGCCCCACCAGTCGCGGTGCGCGCAACGGGCGCGTTCGCGCGCGGCGACCGACTGGCGCCGCACGCCCGGCAGGAAATCGCCGAAGTCGTCGCCGACGTTCAGCACGATGCGGTGGCTGCGCGCCACCTCGTGGCGCCGCGATTCCTTCTCGCTGGGCCAGTCCGCGCGCTCGCCCTTCAGCATCAGGTCGTCGGCGAGCGTGGGTGCGTCGAGCCCGAGCGCGCGCAGGTTCTCGAGCGTGTCTTCCTGCTGCGGACAGGGGTCCGCGCTGCCGGCTCGCGGCGAGCACTCGCGGTTGGTGATGAAGAAGACCCGCACCGGGCGGCCGGCCGCGTCCTTCATCGCGCGCGCGGCGCGGATGAAGTCCGCCGCGCCCGGCACCGCGGGCGCGGCGCGTCGTGCGACCCACTCGTCCCAGAGCGCGCTGAACTCCGGGGGGCAGGTGACCTCCAGGATCATGCGCGCCTGCGGCGCGGAGTTGTCGAGCACGGTGTCGTCGATGTCCATGACCACGGCCGGCGGCAGGCCGGAGAATCCCGACTGCTGCGACGACTCGGCGCTCACGCTGGTATCCGCGAGGTTGTCGACGAGCGCCGTGGCGGCCGCCCGATAGATGATCTCGCTGGCCGCGCGGAACTCCGCGGACTGGCGCACCCAGAGCGTCGCGCGCTCGCCGCCTTCGGCGAAGGGACGCGCGGGGCCGCAGCGGGAACCGTTGGTAGCGGCTTCGCGCGGCTGCGAGGCGCAGCCTGCGGCGACCGCGACGATGCAGGCGAGCGCCAGTGCGGAGCCGTGCGTCATCAATCCACGACCTTCGTGCCCGAGGTTGCGGTTCGCTCGGCGTAGAGGGCGGACAGGCGCCGTGTCAGCGGGCCGATCGCGCCGTCGCCGATGCGGCGGCCGTCCACCCGCGTGACGGCGGCCAGCTCGCCCATGGTGCCGGTGCAAAAGGCCTCGTCCGCGCGGTAAAGCTGCGCGAGCGACAGGTCCCCGACCTCGTGCGGGATGCCGTTCGCGCGGCAGAGTTCGAGCACGGTTGCGCGCGTGATGCCTTCCGGGCAGGCCGCAACCGTGGGTGTGCGCACGACGCCCCCCTGCGCCATGAAAAGGTGCGTGGCATTGGTCTCGGCGATGAAGCCGCGCGCGTCCAGCAGGATCGCATCGTCGGCGCCGGCCACGTTCGCCTGGATCTTGGCGAGGATCGAGTTCAGCAGGTTGGCATGGTGGATCTTCGGATCCAGCACGTCGGGGCCGGGCCGGCGCAGGGTGCTGGTCACCAGCGTGAGTCCCTGCTTCGAGTACACCGGAGGCTTGTGCTCGGCGAGCACGATCAGCGTGGGGCCGGACTGGTTCAGGCGCGGGTCCATGCCGGAGGTGATCTTCACGCCGCGCGTCAGCGTCAGGCGGATGTGCACGCCGTCCTGCATGCGGTTCGCCTCCAGCGTGCGGCGGATTTCGCGGATGATCGCCTCGTCGGAGGGGACCTTCTCGAACGCCAGCGCGAGGGCGGAGGAGCGCAGGCGCGCGAGGTGGGCCTCGAGCGCGAAGATGCGGCCGTCATAGAGGCGCAGTCCCTCCCAGACCGCGTCGCCGCCCTGGACCGCGCTGTCGAAGGGACTCACGCGCGCCTCGTCGCGATGCACGAGCTCGCCGTTGACGTTGACGATCAGCTGGCGGTTGCGTTCGTCGAACTGCTGCAGCATCGCGCCGCCTCAATCTCCCAGCCGCAGGGCGTACAGCTTCTCATACCATGGGCGGCAGGCGTCGAGCAGCGGGCGCAGCGCCTTCGGCAGCTCGACCTTGTGCGGCTGCCAGGGCTCGAAGCCGGTCGATGCCTCGACCGCGGCATACCAGTGCTTCGCCCAGACGCCGTCGGTCGGCCGGGGTCCCGGCGTCCACGCCAGCATCTGTTCCAGGAACGGGATGCCGAGCGCGGCGCACAGCCGGGTCAGCATGCCGCGCGGGTCCTTCAGCACGTCGCTCGCGAGCACCACCGGCGGCGCGCGTCCGAGACGGTCGGCGACGCGGTCGAAGATCTCGCATTGCTGCGCCAGCCCGGTGTCGGCGAGCTGCGCCTCGGGCCAGGTCCTCACCAGCGAGGCGATCATCTGGTCCGGTTCGCGGATCAGGAAGGCGTGCGTGAGCGCGTCCAGCCAGTCGCGGTCCATCTCCGGCAACAGGTGGTGGGCCATGTGCTTCTGGTACCAGAGCGCGCGACCCTCCGGCACCGGGCCGGTGATCTCGGCGACCACCTTGCGCCAGTCGGACTCGTGCCGCGCGAGCACCTCGACGCGGCCGGGGTGCTCGATGCCCGTGGCCCGCAGATAGTGCGCGTACAGGGGTTCATCGCTGACGAAGGTGTCCGGCCGGCTGCCGAAAGCGCGCATCATCGCGGTCGAGATGTTGCGCGGGCCGGACCACATCGCGATGCGCACCGTCATGCGCCGGTCGGGCCTTCGCGCGTCGCGCCGAGCCGGGAGAGCGCATCCACGATGCGCCGCAGGCAGTCGGCATTCGCGCCGGAGCCCGTCTCCGGCCCCGGCATGTTCTCCTCGGTCGCCACCATCAACTGAAGCAGCTGGTCCTTCCACTGCAGCAGGATCTCGTGCTTCTGCGGGTCGCTGAAATCCGGCGACGCCAGCAGCGCCTCGGGCGAACCGAAGGCGCGGCCGGGGTCCTTCATGGCTGACGCGAAATCGGGGCTCGGCATGAATCCGCCAACGGAACGCGGGGAGGTCCGCTCATCATACGCCGCGCGTGGTTTGGCGCTCCCAGAGGGATTCGAACCCTCGTACCAGCCTTGAGAGGGCGACATTTGAGTTTCGTCGCGTATTCCGGCATCCTCTCAGAAGGCCTATAAAGTAGCTGATTTGTCTACCATCGTCCATGACTGTCTGGCAGAATCTGGCCCCGTATATTGGACACTGTTGGACACTGAAGCATTCTCATGCCCCGTTCGGTCCGATCACGAAATCTTGACTCACGCGCGGCGCGATTGCGTCTGGAGCCGCGCAAGAAGCCCTATTGGACGCCAACCGGGAAGGCGGGCGTGCACCTGGGGTACCGGCGTCGAAAGCCGCGCACAGGCGCTGCCAATGGCTCGTGGCTTGTCCGTCGTTACACGGGCAAGGGTTACGAGACCGAAGTATTCGCAGAAGCGGACGATTACAGCGACGCGGACAATGCCGGAGTCCTGAACTACTACGAGGCTATCAAACGGCTGGGCGGCGAGCTCTCTGAGATCCAGCGCTCCAGGCAGTACACAGTTTCGCAGGCTGTTGACGACTATCTCGCGTGGGCCAGGCTGCATACCAGGAGCGCGCGCGATGCGGAATGGAAACTGCGTGCGTATCTCTTGCCGTTCTTCGACGGCCGCGAAGTTGCATCCCTCAGGCCAGTGGATTTTGATCGCTGGCTTACCTGGGCGGAGAAGCAGCGTCCGATGGGGCGACGCAAGAAGGCGGGGAGGGGCAGTTCTGTCAATACGGATCCGGCGGATCTGAAGCGGCGCCGGAAGGCAACGCTCAATCGGATCATCAACGTCGTGAAGGCCTGCCTGAACAAGGCCTATCGGGATGGTCGGGTGACGTCGGACGAGGGGTGGCGCAACCTGCGCCGGTTCAAGGGGGCGGATTCGGCCCGGGCGCAATGGCTCACGGTTGCCGAATGCGGCCGGTTGCTGAATGCCTGCCAAACTGACTTTCGGCGCGTGGTCGAAACTGCGCTCCTGACCGGAGCCCGGTGGGGCGAGCTGCGAGCGCTGCGGGTCGGGGATTACGACTCGCGCTCTGGCTACCTGCTCATTGCCGAGAGCAAGGGTGGCAAGCCTCGGCGCATACCGCTGACCGACGAAGGACGAGCCGCACTGGACACCATGACGGCAGGGCGGGATCCGACCGACCTGCTGCTGACCCGCGCAGACGGGCAGCCATGGGGCATGCAGGATCAGAAACGACCCATGTCTGAGGCCTGCGCCGCGGCCAAGATCAAGCCGCCCATCGGGTTCCATGCCCTACGGCATACCTACGCGAGCCTGCTTGTTCAGAACGGAACTCCGCTGGCGATTGTCGCAGAGGCGCTTGGCCACTCCGACACGCGAATGGTCGATCGGCACTATGCCCATCTGGCGCCTTCGCACGTCGCGGATGCGATCAGGGCGAATCTCCCGACCATTGGCGCACAGCTCGAATCAAAGGTGCGGCGGCTGCGAAAGTGACGGTGCGCGAATACTCCCGCGCCTTCGCTCAAGGCGAAGCGGACCGGTTCCGCCGAAATTTGTTGACTGCCGGACGCGGCAAGCGTTAATTATGGCGGGCCCGGTCAGTCGGGCAGCGAGGTCCAAGGATTGGACACCACGCGAAGCGACGGCACTCCGGAGCCACCCGCGCTCGGATACCGCACGCGCCAGCCTTCGCGCCGGATCGCGCTCACGGTGGCGTTTCTGCTGATCGCACCCTTCACGACGCCGGCCTCCGCCCAGGAAACCGGCGCCGTGTGCTTGGTCAAAACGGACAGCACCGGCGGCAAGCTCGGCTTTGCGGTACGACGCGAAGATGCCGCTCGCTTGACCGCCGCTGGATTTTGGGTCGTTGCCTGCCCTGCTTCGCTCGACCGCGCGGCAGCCGGCATCGGCAGGCGCTGCGCACGGTTGCGTGGCCTCGGTGAGCGCAGCCACGCCGTCATCAATGAGCTTTACGGCCTCAGCGTACAAACCATGTGCGATGCGCACGATGCCTGGGTGCGCACCCGGCCGGGGCCTTAGGAGCCGCGGCGTGCTGCACTGGCTCAGACTTCTCATCGCCGCTTGCTTGCTCGGCGTCACGTTCGCGGCGGTTGGCGATGCTGTGCAGTACACATACGACGCGCTCGGCCGCCTGGCCTCCGCCTGCTACCCGAATCAGAGCAAGCTGGTCACCTACACATACGATGCGGCCGGGAATCGCAAGCAGCTGACCACGACCGCGGTTTCCTGCGGCGGACCGGCTTTCGTCATCGATAACGCGGTGCCGGTTCGGGCCGGTACGCCGCTGACCGTCAAGGTGCGCCGCCTCGGCCCGATCAACGCAACCAACGCAGTCAACTACGCGACGGCGAATGGCACGGCAATCGCAGGCACGCACTACACGGCGACTTCCGGCACCCTGACTTTCGTCTCCGGCGACTTCGAAAAGTCGTTCACAGTGAATACGACCGTCGGCAGCGTCCCGACTGGCGGTGTCAGCCTGTTCGCAAACCTCTCGAGTCCAACCGGTGGCGCGACGATTCAGACTGCACAGGCTACCGGGACGATCAACCCGAATGCCGCGCCGGTTGCGAACAACGACGAGCACTGGGGCACGTACACGGTGTTTCAGACAGCGACGGTGTACGTGCTGCCCAATGACGTCGATCCGGATGGCGATCCACTCACCATCACCAACGCAGTCTGCGAATCCAGCGGCTGCCTCGTATCGGTCGTGAGCGGCCAGTACCTCGAAGTCACCGGCACGACGCCGATCTTCAAGATCGTGCGGTACTGGATCTCGGACGGCCAGGGCGGAACGGCGAACGCAACGGTTCAGGTCGCCGAGTTCTTCGAGGAAGATCCGAATTGCGGAGAGTTCTGGTGCTGACGCCAACGATCCGGAGTCTCGGCCGGGTGCTGGGCGCGCTCGCCGCCGCCTGCTCCTGCCTTGCTGGAGTGTCGGCAATCGCACAATCCGCCCCTCCCTCGGCGAAGATCCTCAACAGCGGCCGGGTCGACCCGGTGGCGGTCAACACCTGGTACGGCGGGGCCACGACCCACACGCGCGGGCCCGGAGCGCCCAATCCCTGGGTCCTTCAGCCGGAGTTGAAGGAACTTGCGCGGGCGTTGAAGAACGACCCTGATCGGATCTATGAGTTTGTGCGCAATCACATTGCGGTGGAATTCCGCTACGGACTTGCCAAGGGCTCGCTTGGCGCGCTCATCGACCGCTCCGGAACGCCCTTCGACCAGGCCCATTTGATGATCGAACTGCTGCGCGAGGCGACGATTCCCGCGCGCTATCAGGCCGGCACGATCACGCTGAATGGCACCCAGTTCCAGCAATGGACCGGCATCACGGATGCCAAGGCAGCCTGCCAGCTGCTGGCTGCCGGCGGCATCCCCGCCACGATCAACGGCTCTACCGACCCGAATTGCGCGCTGACCGGAAGCGTCAGCACGGCGCTCTTCAGCCACATCTGGGTGGACGCGCAGATCGGCGGGACCTGGTACGCCTTCGATCCTTCCTTCAAGCCGCACGACTGGTACACCGGCATTGACCTGGGCACCAACATGGGGTTCTCGGCCGGCAGCGCCTACACGGCCGCGACGACCTCGATGGAGAGCGGCACGGCATCGGGCGTACCTTACATCCGCAATCTGCACGCCGAGAATCTTTCCTCCACGCTTCAGACCTGGTCCACGACGCTACTCACCAGCCTGAAGAACAGCCACTTTTCCAAGCCACTCGAGGAGGTCGTCGGAGGCAAGTTCATCCAGCGATTCGAAGGAATGCTGCGCCAGACTGCGTTGCCGTACTCGCCCTCGATCCAGCGCACCTGGACCGGCGACATTCCGGACCAGTATCGCAGCCGCCTGGGCGTCAAGGCGGTGTATACGGGCGCCCCAGGCACGACCGCATCCGATATCACGTTCTATCTGGACGAGATCTATGGCCGCCGGCTCGGACTTGACAGCAATTTCGACGCCGACAACATCATCTCGACCAGCGACTACGGCGATGCATTCAGGCTCAAGCTGATGCTCGACGACCGGCTCGTCACCGAGCACGTGAGCCAGAGCCACACCATCGCCAATATGGGGTACATCAACCTCACGCTGACGGCGAGCCATCCGTACGCGGCAGCGGCAGGCGGCGGCGCACTCGACGGCACGTATGCCGACCGCACGATCGTCAGGCAGCTGGGCGTTCATCTGCCAATCGCCATCCTGCATGGCTGGGGCGACACGAGTCCCGAACTGCTTGCCAAGTGGAGTGGTGAGCGGGTCGAAGACAAGGCGCTGCACCGGCAGGTTTCGGTGGGCTGGGCCAGCTGCGAGCACTGCATTCCGGACTACCCGACTCCGGCCGGAGACTTTGCGCGTCAGAAAACGGCAGCAAGCTGGCTCGCGCAGTTCACGCGATTCAATCAGTTGATCGATGCTTTGGGCGCGGTACGCGTATCGCATCATTCCACCCTCGGCGTGGTGGCGGCGCCCTACAAGATCACGGAGCAACTGCCGGTCCCCAGCAATCCGCAGAGTTATCCGCCGGATTACGTGCTGGGCGACAGTGCCGAAGTCATCGACGTCGAGCCCGCCTACAGCGTCACCAGCACGACCGCGGACCTTGCCAAGCGCAATGCCGCGGCGCGCGTGGTCGCCGCGGGTGCCGCGGGCCTGGAAGGCTCGGTGCAGCAGCAGAACTCGGACGCGCCGGACAACGCCTCTTCCACGGTGCGATTCGCCTGGAGCAATCGCCCGGAGGCCGCCGAGGACACCTATGCTCCACCCGGCACCGGACCGCGACGTTTCTATACGTACAACGCAGGAAACGCATCCAACGCACCCGGCATCAGCCTGTTCGAAGGTCGCGTGAACCCGGATACCTCCGGTCCCCCGGGCCAGGCGTTCGGGGTGAGTTTCAAGAGTTCGCTGACCGGCCAGATTGGCTCTTACGCTGCGGCAGGATTCGACGTCACCGCTTCCGCCGAGTCATTCCTCGGTCCCGGCAAACGCCTGGGCGGTTACAACGTCTGGAATTGTGCGGCGGCTGGCGATACGGCGATGTGGTGCGTGGATGCGCCGCCGACGCTTGCGCGCGGCGGCGCGTTCGTCGCGACCAAAGTTGCCAGCGGCGAAGTCACCGAAGTCGCCCACGGCGTCACGAACCCCTACTACTTCGTCAAGGGTGGTAGCTCTGCGACCGATCCCGGGCGCGAGCAGACCTGGGATCCCGCAGAAGCAGCCGATGTTCTCAAGGACAAGTTCGTCGACCGTTCGTCAGCGCTGGGCGTGGATGTGAGAACGGGGCAGCCTGCGGCAGCGACGCCCACGCTTGAGATCGGCTCGGGCGAGTTCCCGAACTCGCTGAGCGCACAGCTCATCTATCGCGGCGGCACGGACGAGACTCAGACCTTCGGCTTCAACCCGCGCGCGCCGGATGCCACCTCAAGCGGCTGGACCAACAGTTGGGACATCCAGTTTTCGCTTTCCGCCAGCGCGATGGAGTCCATGGGAGAGTCCTCACCGCTGGCGGCGACGCGCGCGATCGCCGCGCTCAAGGCCGCGCTCGACATCCAGAGCGGTACCGCCGCACCCGCGCGCGACGTTTCTTCCATGCTGGCGCTCGACTGGTGGCTCTCGACCTTGCCAGCCAACGTGGCGACGGTGCGGAAAGGCCTTGATGCCGTGCAATTCGTGCGCGTCGCGGATGGCACATTCATTCCGCCCCCCGGCCGCGGCGCACTGAAGCTCGTGCAGACCGGGCAGCGCAGCAAGGTGCGCGACATCTGCACCACGACCGGCAGCCCGCCCAACGGCAACCCCGAAGCGATCAGCCGTGGCTGGGAGGGTGACGGCGTCAGTTTCACGATGACCTACCCGGGCGGCGATACCATGACCTTCGACTGGTACGAGACCCGCTACGGCAATGGCGCCTACGGCGGGCCGCCGGCGCCGATTCCAGCGTGCGAACGCATCATGGGCTACAGGGTGGCCAACTGGACCTTCCCGTATGGTCCCGTGATCACCTTCCAGACCAATGGCGACCGCGTCACGCGTGCAACCAACGCAGTAGGACGCTACGTCAATCTGCTCGGCTATGGGGTCTCGGACTCGCAGAGCCGCAGTATGACCCTCGATGCGAGCGGCGTGTGGACCGACCTGACCAGCGGCCAGTGGAAGTTCGAGAAAGAGAACGAGGTCGGCGTCTCGGATACCGCGCGCCCGACGCCATTCAAGCGCCTCAAGAGGCTCTTTGAGCCTGTCAACACCTCGCAGGCGTCGCTCGAATACACGTACGATGCGACCGGGCGAGTCAAGGAAGCGAAGGACGGAGTCGCTGTTCAGCAGCCGGCTCAGCGTGGGCCCTACAAGTTCTACCTGGCGCCGGGCGCGCGCGCTGAGCGCGAGGACCCGGCAGGTGGAAGCTACGTGGTGGACTTCGACACCGAAGGGCGCGCGATCAAGCACACGGATGAAATCGGCCGGTTCGTTAGGACGACTTACGACGGACGCGGCCGAGTCACCGAACGGTTGTGGCCCGAGAACAACCGGACGCGCTTTGCGTACGACGGCCGCGACAACACGATCGAGCTCAGGCAGCTGCCCAAGGGTTGCAGCGCCGAGCCCTGCAATCCGGCCGCGCTCAAGTTCGAGGCCAGCTGGCACGCGAACTGGAACAAGCCTGTCTGGATCAAGGACGCGAAGAATTATCAGACCGACTTCGAGTACTTCGAGACCGGCAATGGCAAGTCGCTGCTGAAGAAGGCTATTCGGCCTGCACCTGTCGGCACCTCGCCCCGGCCCGAATACGAGTTCACGTACAACAATCGCGGGCAAGTTCTGACCGCGGATGATCCGACCGACGTTCGCACCTCGCACACTTACCACGCGACCACCGGCGACCGGCTCTCCACCACGACTGCGACCGGAACGTCTGCTGCGGCGACCACCAACTTCGTATTCGACGCGATCGGGAATCTGACTGCCACCATCGATGCGCGCGCGAACGTGGTCGAACAGCAGTTCGACGCCATGCGCCGGCGCACGCAAACTCGCTATCACGATGGCGGCATCGGAGCGGCGCTCATAGCCGCAGAGCGCACGAACTACGATCTGAACGGCCGTGCGTGGAAGGAAGAAGCGGGCACCGCATTTGTCGGAGCGGGCACTGTCTCGACCTGGCAAATGGTCGCCGAACGAACTTTTACGCCGTCGAGCAAAGTCGCGACCGAGAAGAACGGGGCAAATGAGACGACTTCGACCGCTTACGATGCGCTAGACCGCCCACTGATCGTCACGGATCCGGTGGGTCGGCGCACCGCGTTTCGCTACAACCTCGCGGGCGAGACACTCTGCGAGTGGCGCGGCTGGAACAGCGCCACGGCGCCAGGGAACTGCACTTTCGATCCCGCAACATTTACCGGCGCGGGGCCTGCGCGCTACGCGGAGTACACGTACTCCCCGAACGGCCAACGCATTACGGTCAAGGATGCCAACAACAATCTCTCGACGCTCGAGTATGACGTCTTCGATCGGCTGAGCAAGTTGAAATTCCCGGTGACAACTTCAGGCGCTGGCAGTTCGACCAATACCGATTTCGAGCGGTATGAATACGATCCGAATGGCAATCGGGAGTTGCTGGTTAAGCGCGATGGTCGCGAAATTCGGTTTGCTTACGATCCGCTCAATCGTCTCACGCGCACGTACTATCCCAATGGCGGCGCCAGCGAAGTCCACCGCAAGTACGATCTCGCCGGCCGGCCGGAGTTTGCGCGTCTCGACAGCCCGACGGGCCAGGGAATCGACTACACCTACGATGTTGCGAAGCGGCTAAGGACCGAAGTCAGCTTCACCCGCACGCTGACCTTCGACTACGACGCCAACAACAACCGCACCCGCCTGACCTGGCCGGACAGCCTCTACGTGACTTATGACTACGACGCCATGAATCGCGTCAGCAAGGTCCGGGAGAACCACCCCACGGCCGGGATGGTGCTGGCGCAATACTCCTACGACCCGCTCTCGCGCAGGACTGGCATCACCCGCGGCAATGCCACCACCAGCGCCCTCTCCTATGACTGGGCCTCGCGCCTCTTGAGCCTGTCCCAGAACCTCTCAGGCACCAGCCAGGACCTCAGCTTCGGCTTCGGCTATACCCCGGCCGGCCAGCTCATGAG
>DASTOQ010000106.1:0-31576 GCA_035720205.1 Steroidobacteraceae bacterium
GCGCGACTTCGCCTGGCCGAACTCGCGGTAAGCGGCCGCGCCGTCGGCGAGGATCGTGGGCACGCTCGCGAGCGTGATCACGTTGTTGACCACCGTTGGCGCGCCGAAGAGGCCCTTCTCGGCCGGCAGCGGCGGTCGCACGCGCACTTCGCCGCGTCGGCCCTCGAGGCTCTCGAGCATCGAGGTTTCCTCGCCGCAGATGTAGGCGCCGGCGCCGAGCCGGATCTCGATGTCGAAGGCACAGCCGCTGCCCAGCACGTCCTTGCCGAGGCCGCCGGCCGCGCGCGCCGCGGCGATCGCGGCGCCCATCACCTCGAGGGCATGCGGATACTCGACGCGCAGGTAGATGAAGCCGCGCGTCGCGCCGGTCGCGACGCCCGCGATCGTCATGCCCTCGATCAGCGCGAACGGGTCGCCTTCCATCAGCATGCGGTCCGAGAACGTGCCCGAATCGCCCTCGTCCGCGTTGCAGGTGACGTAACGCGGGCCCGCCGGCTGCCTGCGCACGGTCTGCCACTTGATGCCGGTGGGGAAGGCCGCGCCACCGCGCCCGCGCAGGCCCGATTCGACCACCTCGTTCACCGTCGCCTCGGGCCCGAGCTCCAGCGCGCGCGCAAGGCCGCGATAGCCCCCCTGCGCCCGATAGGCTTCGAGGTCCAGCGGATCGATGCGCCCGACGCGCGCGAAGGTGAGGCGCTGCTGCGTCGCAAGCCAGGGGTGTTCGTCGATGGGACCGAGCCGCAGGGGGTGGGCGCCGCCCTGCAGCATGCCCGCCGCGAGCAGGGACGGCACGTCGCGCTCCGCGACCGGTCCGTAGGCGATGCGGCCGGCCGCGCACTCGACTTCCACCAGCGGCTCGAGCCAATACAGGCCGCGCGAGCCGTTGCGGCGCAATTCAACGGGAGTTCCGGCGGCGCCGGCTTCCGCCAGCAGTCGGCGCGCCGTCGCTTCGGCGCCCAGCGCGAGCGCGCCGGCGTCTCGCGGCACCCAGACCCTGAGGCTCACGGCTTCACCTGCGCCCCGGCTTCGAGGAGCGCATCGAGACGATCGGGCGTCAGGCGGCCGTGGACTTCCTGGCCGAGCATCGCCGCCGGCGAGCAGGCGCAGAGCCCGAGGCAGTACACGGCCTCCAGCGTGAGGCTACCGTCCGCCGTCGTCTCGCCGAAGCCGATGCCCAGGCGCTCCTGCGCATGGCGCTCGAGCGCGCGCGAGCCCGCGGCCTGGCAGGATTCCGCGCGGCACAGTCGCAGCACCCGGCGTCCGGCGGGCGCGCTGCGGAAGTGATGGTAGAAGGTCACGACGCCGTGGACCTCGGCGCGCGACAGGTTGAGCGCGCGGGCAATCACTGGCACCGCCGCCGCGGGCACGCAGCCGAATGCGGCCTGCACCTCGTGCAGGATCTCGAGCAGCGGGCCGTCGCGGTGCCGGTGGCGCCCGACGATCGCGAGGATCCGGCTCTCGTCCACCGGTCCGGCCGGCGCGGCGGCGCCGCTCATAGCAGGCGCTCCCGGTGCGCGTAGACGTTGAACGAGCGATCGCGCAGGAAGCCGACCAGCAGGATGCCGGTGCGCCCGGCGAGGTCCACGGCGAGCGAGGATGGCGCGCCCACCGCGGCGACAATCGGGATCCCGGCGGCCGCGGCCTTCTGCAGCAGCTCGAAGCTCGCGCGCCCGGACAGCAGCAGCACGCATTGCGACAGCGGCAACTCTCCCGCCAGCAGCCTGGCGCCCACCAGCTTGTCGAGCGCATTGTGGCGGCCGACGTCCTCGCGCAGGTCGACGATGGCACCGCCGGCGTCGAACAGACAGGCGGCGTGCAGGCCGCCGGTCTCGCGGAACACGTCCTGACCGGCGCGCGCGCGCGCCGGCAGCGACTCGAGCAGCCCGGCGGGCACCGTGAGCGCCGCGTCCACGCGCGGGGAACGCAGCATGCGTTCGACGGCCTCGAGCGAGGCATTGCCGCAGACCCCGCAGCTCGAGGTCGTATAGAAGTTGCGCTGCATGCGCGCCGGATCCAGGCCCACGCCCGCGGCGAGCTGGATCCGCACGACGTTGCCGGTGGGGCCGCAAAGCCGGCTGCCGGCAATGTCCTCGCGCGAGCGGATGATGCCTTCGCCGTGCAGGAAGCCGACGGCCAGCTCGACGTCCTCGCCTGGCGTGCGCATCGTGATCGATACGGCCGCGCCGGGTCCGGTCTCGCCCGCCCGCGCCACGCGGATCTCGAGCGGCTCCTCGACGACGACCAGGTCCTGCCGCGCGCTCAGGCGATCGTCGCGCATCGCTGCGATCGACACCTCGCGGACCGGGCGGCCTTGGCGCTCTGCGTTCATCGGGACTCGCGGTTTGGCACTGGTGCCGGAGCTTCGGTTACGCTCGTCGCCATCAGTATGGCACGAGGTGCGCGGGATGCCAGAAGGTGACTCCGGCGGCGGCGGGACCCCCGGCGCGGCCCGGCTGATCGACGGCAGGGCGGCCGCGGCGCGGATCCGCGCAGAGGTCGCGCGCCAGGCGGCGGCGCTGACCGCGCGCCACGGGCTGGTGCCGGGCCTCGCGGTCGTGCTGGTCGGCGAGGACCCGGCGAGCCAGGTCTACGTGCGCAACAAGGTGCGGCAGACGGGCGAGGCGGGCATGCGGTCCTTCGAGACGCGGCTGCCGGCCACGGTCCCGCAGGCCGAGCTGCTCGCGGAGGTCGCAAGGCTCAACGCGGACCCGGCCGTGCACGGCATCCTGGTGCAGCTGCCGCTGCCGAAGCACGTCGACGAGGCCGCCGTCACGGACGCCATCGCCCCGCAGAAGGACGTCGACGGCTTCAGCATCGTCAACACCGGCCTGCTGGCGGCGCGCGGCGCCGGCATGGTTCCCTGCACGCCGCTGGGCTGCCTGCTGCTGCTCAAGCAGACGCTGCCCGCGCTTGCCGGGCTGAACGCCCTGGTGGTCGGGCGTTCGAACATCGTCGGCAAGCCGATGCTGCAGCTGCTGCTGCGCGAGCACTGCACGGTGACGGTCGCCCATTCGCGCACCCGCAACCTCGCCGACGAATGCCGGCGCGCGGACATCGTGGTCGCCGCGATCGGGCGGCCGCGCATGATCCAGGGCGACTGGATCAAGCCTGGCGCGACCGTGATCGACGTCGGCATCAACCGCGTCCGCGTGGACACGCCGGAAGGGCCGCGCGACAAGCTCGTCGGCGACGTCGATTTCGAGTCCGCGTCGCGCGTGGCGGGGGCGATCACGCCGGTGCCGGGCGGCGTCGGGCCGATGACCATCGCCTGCCTGCTGCGCAACACGGTCACCGCGGCCTGCGCGGAGCACGGCGTGGACCCGGCGAGCCTCAGCGGCTGAAGACGATCTCGCCCTCGTCGGTGAGGTCGAAGCGGGTCGCCATCGGCTCGCGCGGCAGTCCCGGCATGCGCATGATCTCGCCGGTGATCGGGATCACGAAGCCGGCGCCGGCCGCGAGCTGGATCTCGCGCACCGTGACCAGAAAGTCCTTCGGCCGCCCGAGCAGCGCCGGGTTGTCGGACAGCGACTGCTGCGTCTTCGCGATGCACACGGGCAGCTTGCCGAACCCCGCCTTCTCGAGCTGGTCGCGGTCGCGGCGCGCGCGCGCCGTGTAGTCGACGGCCTGCGCGCCGTACATCTCGCGCGCGACGGTTGCGATCTTCTTCTCGATCGGGTCGTTCCAGTCGTACAGGGGCGTGAAGTGCGGCTCGTTGGCCGCGACCATGTCGCGCACGACCGCCGCGAGCGCGGTGCAGCCGGAGCCGCCCTCGCTGAACGGCCGCGCCTCCACCGCCTCGACGCCGAGCGTGCGGCACTGCTGCTGCAGCACGCGCACCTCGTCGTCGGTGTCGGTCGGGAAATGGTTGATCGCGATGACGCAGGGCTGGCCGAAGCGGCGGATGTTCTCGACGTGCTTTTCCATGTTGGAGAAGCCGCGCAGCATCGCCGCGGGGTCCGGCTGCGAGACCTCGGCGAGCGGCTTGCCGCCGTGCATCTTGAGCGCGCGGATGGTCGCGACCAGCACCGTGCAGGCGGGCGCGAAGCCGCCGTAGCGGCAGTTGATGTCGAAGAACTTCTCCGCGCCCAGCTCGAACGCGAAGCCGGCCTCGGTCACCACCACGTCGGCGAAGGCGAGCGCGGCCTTGGTCGCGGTGATGCTGTTGGTGCCGTGCGCGATGTTGGCGAACGGCCCGCCGTGGACGAAGGCGGGCGCGCCTTCGGTGGTCTGCACCAGGTTGGGCTTGACCGCCTGCGCCAGCAGGGCCGCCATGGCGCCGACGGCGCCGACGTCGCGCGAGGAGACCGGCCTGCCCTCGCGGTCATAGCCGACGACGATGCGGCCGAGCCGCGCCTTGAGGTCGGGAATGCCGTCCGCGAGGCAGAGGACCGCCATCACCTCGCTCGCGGCCGTGATGTCGAAGCCGGTCTCGCGCGGGATGCCCTCGCTCCGGCCGCCGAGGCCGACGATGATGGAGCGCAGCGCGCGGTCGTTCATGTCCATCACGCGCTTCCAGGTCACGTGCCGCGGGTCGAGGCGCGAGGCCTTGCCGCCGTGGTGCAGATCGTTGTCCACCATCGCGGCCAGCAGGTTGTGCGCGCTCGAGACGGCGTGGAAGTCGCCGTTGAAGTGCATGTTGATGTCCATCACCGGCAGCACCTCGGAGGCGCCGCCGCCGGCGCCGCCGCCCTTCATGCCGAAGACCGGGCCGAGGCTCGGCTCGCGCAGCGCCGCGGCGCTCCGTACGCCGATCTTCGTGAGTCCCTGCACCAGGCCGATGCTGGTCGTGGTCTTGCCTTCGCCGGCCGGCGTCGGCGTGATCGCCGACACCAGCACGAGCTTGCCGCGGCGGGGGAGGCCCGAGAACGCGGGCAGCGGCAGCTTGGCCTTGTACCGGCCGTAGAGCTCGAGGCTGCCGGGATCGATGTCGAGCGCCCGGACGACTTCGGCGATGGGTTTCATGTGACGGTCACCTTCTATGTGCGGCGGCGGCCGGGCCGCCCGCGGCGCCCGGCGACGGTCTCGACGGCGGCATGCTCCGGCGGCGGCGGCAACGCGGGCAGTTCCTTCTGCTCGCGCAGGCCGCTCGTGACCAGGCGCCGCAACTCGGCATCGACCGCACCGTCGGTCGCGACCGGCACCCAGGCCGACAGGCGCCGGTCCACCTGTTCGCAGGCCCGGGCGTAGAGGTCCTTCGAGCCCTGTCTGGCCCAGGTTTCGCGGTTCTCGCGGTCGATGACGGGATCGGTCAGGTACAGCTCCTGCGGCCAGTGCTTCAGCGTGTGCGGCGCGGTGATCAGGTGGTCATTCTGCCTCAAGTGCTGCACGAGGTCTCCCGCCGGCAGGTCCTCGAGCACGCGCACTTCGCGCACGAAGTGCAGGCACTGCCCGCAGACTTCGTTGTCGAACACGAGCTTCGGCAGGCTGAAGGTCAGCACGTAGTCGAGCATGCCGGGCCCGGAGACGGAGTTGACGCCCGCGAGCGCGGCGAGCATTGCGCTCGTCATGGTCTCGGCGCCCGCCTGTGCGTCGAGGAACTTGCCGTCGGACAGCGCCATGTAGGCCTGCGTCGGCAGGCCGAGCGACTTGGCGACCGCGACGTAGGCGACGTTCAGGCGCTGCGCCTCGATCGCGGCCATCGGCGAGCTCGCGGCCTTCATGTGGAAGGTGGCGGGCGCGCCGCCGAACAGCACGGGCGCGCCGGGCTTGACGATCTGCGCCATCGTGATCCCAGCCAGCACGTCCACGCAGTGGAAGACGAGTGCGCCCACGAGCGTGACGGGCGCGATCAGTCCCATCAGCGTGACCGGGACGACCTCGACGGCAATGCCGGCCTCGACGCAGTCGAGCAGGTTCTGGCAGGAGTCCTCGCCGTAGCGGAAATTACCGGTGGCGGTGACGGTGAAGATAGCCATCGGCTTCGCGACGAGCTCCGCGCGGTCGCGGCGGAAGAGCTGCATCATTTCCACCATCCGCGGCACGCCGTGCTCGCCGAAGGCGCCGGAGACGACCGGCTTCTTCGAGTTGACCAGCACCATGTACAGGCGCCAGGCGTCGGAGACCTGCGACTCGATGTCGGCATTGGTCGAGAATGCGGTCGCGAGGTAGGGGATGTGCGGCAGCCCGTCGCAGAGCCGGGCGTACTCGACGAAGTCAGTCGAGTTCGCGAGCCGGGTCTCGCCGGTGCGGTGGTCCATGATCTTGAGGCCGCTCGAGCCCGGGATGAAATGCACGTTCCAGCCGCCGATCTCGGCGTGCGGGTTGCCGTCGCGATCGAAGAGCGTGAAGGATTTCGGAGCGGAGGCGATCGCGCGCTCCACCACCGCAGGCTCGAACAGCACGCGCCCGGCGGCGTCCGTCCTGAGTCCCGAGTCGAGCAGGCGCCGGCGCAGCTTCTCGCCGCGGATCTCCATGCCGGTTTCCGACAGGATGCGCTTCGCCTCCGTCAGGACGGAGGCGATCAGCTCGGGACTCAGGATCTGGATCGTCGGTCTCATGGCGAGGCTCCAGTCGCGTGCGCGCGGCTCTCGGCAAGGAACCGGCGGCGCCAGTCCTCCGATTGCGCGACGGCGTTGAAACAGAACAGGTGGAATCCCGCGATGCCCAGCGCCGGTTGCGCGAGTGCCGGCGCGAGGCCGTAGAGCAGCGCGTCCGGGCGGTAGGTCCGGGGCGCCAGCAGGCGGCCGATGGCGCCGCCGCGGTTGCGCAGCTGCCGCAACGACGCGCCGACGCCGATGCGCAGCGATGCGGCGAGCAGGGCGCTGCGGTCGAACACGCCCGGGAGGCCGATCCACGCGGCCAGCGTGATGCCGCGCGCGCGGATCCGGTGCAGCCACGCGGCGAGCTTCGCGGCGTCGAAACACATCTGCGTGACGAAGTAGCTGGCGCAGGCCTGCTTGACTTCCAGCTCGCGCAACAGCGTCTCGTCGTCGGCCGCCGGGTGGCCTTCGGGGTGGGCGGCGACGCCGATGTGGCGCAGGCGATGGTCGTGATCCGCGATGTCGCGCAGGAGTTCGAGCGCCCGCGTGTACCGGCCGAGCGGCTGCGGGGCGTCGCCTCCCGGCACGAAGATGCTGTCGATGCCGAGGTCCGCGATGCGGCGCAGGATCTCCCCCAGGTGGGCGCGATCGCGCACCATGCGCGCCGCCACGTGCGGCACGAGGCGGAACCCGCGCGCGGCGAGCCGCGTGCACAACTCGAGCGTCGGCCCGACGCCCCGGGTCGGCGAGCAGGTGACGGCGACCCAGGCGCCCGGTGCGAGGGCGCCGAGGCGCTCCTCGACGCTCGGGCTGGGAAAGACCTCCATGTAGGTCTCGTGCAACGCGTGCGCGAGCGCGTGCCACTGCGGCTCCGTCAGGCCGACAGGCAGCGCCGCCGTCACGGCCGGCGCCTCGCCCGCCGCCGTCCCGCCTCGGGCGCGCCCGCCGCCGGCCGGGGCAGGGTCACCGTCTTCGCGAGTTCGGGGAACGGGTCGACGCCGTGCGGGATCCCCATCGCGGCCACGAAGTGCCGCTGGAAATCGGGTTCGATCGCGGTCTCGACCTTCTCGACCTGCCGCACGCGCTGCTCGATGAGCGGCCGCGACGCCGCGTCCAGCAGCGCGATGCGCGCACCGGTGCCCGCCGCGTTGCCGGCGGAGGAGACCGCGGCAAGCGCGCAGTCCGGGATCATCCCGAGCGTCATGGCGTATTGCACGTCGATGTGCGAGCCGAACGCTCCCGCCAGCCGGATGCGGTCCACCTTCTGCACGCCGAAGCGGTCCATCAGCAGCTTCGCGCCGGCATAGAGCGCCGCCTTCGCGAGCTGGATCGCGCGCACGTCGTTCTGGCGGATGCGCAGCTCCGGCGTGCCCGCGTGCAGCACGTATGCGAACGTGCGGTCCTCCGCGACGACGCGCGGGCTGCGCGCCGCCATCGACCCCGGGATCGTGCCGTCCGGCAGCAGCAGCCCGGCGAGGTACATCTCGGCGATCGCCTCGATGATGCCGGAGCCGCAGATGCCGGTGACGCCTGCCGCGGGCAATTGCGACGCGAACGCGGGATCGTCCGACCAGAGTTCGCTGCCGATCACCTTGAAGCGCGGCTCGAGCGTCCCGCGGTCGATGCGCACGCGCTCGATCGCCCCCGGCGCCGCCCGCTGGCCGCCGCTCACCTGCGCGCCCTCGAACGCGGGGCCGGTGGGACTGGAGGCGGCGAGCAGGCGTCGGCGGTTGCCGAGAACGATCTCGGCGTTGGTGCCGACGTCCACGATCAGCGAGACCTCGTCGCGCTCCCACGGCGCCTCCGCGAGCAGCACCGCCGCCGCGTCCGCACCGACGTGGCCGGCGATGCAGGGCAGGGCATACACACGCCCGCCCGGGTGAATGCCGAGGCCGAGTTGCGGGGCCGGCACGGCCACCGCCTCGTCGGTCGCCAGCGCGAATGGCGCGGTGCCGAGTTCGACCGGATTGAGCCCGAGCGCCAGGTGGTGCATGACCGGGTTGCCGACCAGGGTCACCTCGAGCACGTCTGCGGCTTCGATGCCCGCCTGCTTCGCGGCCGCCGCGACGAGTTCGCCGATCGCCTCGCGCACGGCGCGCGTGAGCTCGGCCTCGCCGCCGGGATTCATCATGACGTAGGACACGCGGCTCATCAGGTCCTCGCCGAAGCGGATCTGCGGGTTCATGCGACCCGCGCTGCCGACGACCTCGCCGCTGCCGAGCTCGCAGAGGTGGACGGCGATGGTGGTGGAGCCGACGTCCACGGCGGCGCCGTACAGGCGATCGCGGAAGCCGGGCCACACGGCCGCGATCTCGCGCCCGTCGCGCACCGCCACCGTCACGCGCCAGCCGCCCGCGCGCAGCGCCGGCTGCAGTGATTGCAGCGCCGGCAGCGCGATCGAAAGACCCTCGAGCTGCCACTCGGCGCGCAGCGCCGCCAGCAGCCGTTCGAGGTCGCCGCTCGGGTCGTGCATGTCGGGCTGCGCGACCTCGACGAGATAAGCGCGCAGCACGGGATTCAGTTCGATGTCGTGCGCCTCGAAGGGCTTGCGGACTACGGGGTGGTGCACCTGGCTGTCGGGCGGCACGTCGATCGCGACGTCCGCCTGCACGCAGGCCTGGCAACCCAGGCGCCGGCCGGCGGCGATCCCGAGCCGCCTGCGCAGCCGGGATTCGGCCGGGCCCTCGGCGCTGACGCTGGCAGCGCGCGACACGATGCCGTGCTTCGCGAGCTCGCCTTCCACGACCTGCACCTGGCAGCGCGTGCAGATGGCCCGCCCGCCGCACACCGAGTCGAGATCGACACCCAGCGCCCGCGCCGCCGCGAGCACGGTCGTGCCGCGCGGGAACCGGCCGCGCTTGCCCGAGGGAGTAAAGACGACCAGCGGGTCCTGTGTGCTGCCGCTCATCGGCCGCTCATGCCGCGGGACCCGGCACCCGGTTGCGCCGGTTGCTGCGCCGGACGCGTGCCTCGCCGCCCTCGGGCGGCGGTTCGCGGTAATGGCGCATCCAGGCGGCGCACCGGGGATCGTGGCCCATGACGACGTTCGCGCCGCGCACGGCCTGCATCAGTTCCGGGTGCAGCGGATTGGTGATGGCGGAGGTCATGCCGGCGCCGATCGCCATGCCGATGAAGGCCGCATTCAGCCCGTTGCGGTTCGGCAGGCCGAAGCTGAGGTTCGAGGCGCCGCAGGTAGTATTGACGCCGAGCTCCTCGCGCAGCCGCCGCACCAGCGCCAGCACCTGCCGCCCGGCGTCGTTGATCGCGCCGACCGGCATCACGAGCGGGTCCACCACCACGTCGCTCGCGGGGATGCCGTGGTCGCGAGCGCGCTCCACGATCCGGCGCGCCACTTCGAAGCGGACGTCGATGTCCTGCGAGATGCCGGTCTCGTCGTTGCTGATCGCGATGACCGCGCAGCCGTACTTGCGCACCAGCGGCAGCACCCGCTCGAGCCGCTCATCCTCGCCGGTCACGGAGTTCAGGAGCGCCTTGCCCTGGTAGGCGGCGAGCCCGGCCTCCAGCGCCTCGACGATGGAGGAATCGATGCACAGCGGCGCGTCGGTGACGGACTGCAGGAGCCGGATGCAGTCGGCGAGGATCTTCGGCTCGTCCGCCAGCGGGATGCCGGCGTTCACGTCCAGCACCTGCGCGCCGGCCTCGACCTGCGCGAGCGCGTCCGCCACGACCCGGCCATAGTCGCCGGTCTTCATCTCCTCGGCCAACAGCTTCCGGCCGGTCGGGTTGATGCGCTCGCCGATCACGACGAAGGGCTGGTCGAAGCCGATCGTGACGGTGCGGCTGCGGGAACCGATGACGGTGCGGGTCATGGGGCGGCGCCTCCGGCGCGTTCGATCAGTCCGCCGGCCTTGACGACCGACTCGAGGAATGCCTCCGGGAAGCGGCGCTCGAGCTCGGCCGCGCGCTCGGCGACGAGCTGCTCGAGGTCGCCCTCGGCCTCCTCGGACTCGCGCCGCCAGTCGGCGAGGTAGGCGTCGCTCGAGCCGCGCCCGGCGCGCATGGCGGCCCGGTCGATGGCCTCGGCGAAGCGCCGCGGCAGTTCGCGCTTGACGCGGGTGCGGCCGGCCTGGCCGATCACCTGCGCCGGGATGTCGCGCCAGAAGATGCTGGTCAGCTTCGCCATGGCGCGATGCGCTCCGTGACCGCGCGACCGAAGGGGCCGAACCCGCAGTGGCGGCGCTCGTAGGCGAGCCCGAGGAAGCGGGCGCACTCGCACGCGCGCGCGTCGAGCCCCGGGTCGTCGGCCTGCGACAGGTACACCAGCCTGCGGTAGTTGCCGAAGTAGCTCGGCATCAGCTCCGGGTGCCGGTCGAGGCCGAGGCCCCGGCGCACCAGCCGGTCGAAATGGCGCACGAGGAAGTCGGTGAGATAGAAGGTGCCGGGCTCCGCCTCGGCCAGCGCGTGGAAGGCGGCGCTGCCCGCGAAGAACTCATAGCAGTGCGCGCCGGGCAGCCGCTCGATGCCGTACTCGGCGACCACGCGGTCGATCGCGCCCTGGCTGCCGCAGTCGGCATAGGCGACGAAGACGTGTTCGAATTCGCGCTTTCCCTCCGCGATGGCCGCGCGCAGCGCGGGCGCGATGCGCTCCGGCCGGTTGTGCAGTTCCGCGGGCAGGCAGCGCAGCGTCACGTGCGACCAGCCGTTCAGGCGGCGCAGTTCGTGCAGCTCGCGCCCGAGCGCGCCGCAGCCGATGATGAGGACCGGGGAGGGCATCGCCGGGCCCCGCGCCGCGCTAGGCGCGCGCCGCGCGCCGCTCCTGGACCAGGCGCTTCGCGGTCTCGACCGCGGTCGCGGCGTCGCGGCAGTAGGCGTTCGCGCCGATGGCGCGGCCGAATTCCTCGTTGAGCGGGGCACCGCCGACCAGCACGATGTGGCCGTCGCGCAGCCCCTGCTCCTTCATCGCGTCGATGACGACCTTCATGTACGGCATGGTCGTAGTCAGCAGCGC
Source organism: Steroidobacteraceae bacterium (assembly GCA_035720205.1). Classification (GTDB taxonomy): domain Bacteria; phylum Pseudomonadota; class Gammaproteobacteria; order Steroidobacterales; family Steroidobacteraceae; genus SCUD01. The sequence continues at coordinate 11,449 of DASTOQ010000106.1, forward strand.
GGACATGCCGAGGATGTCGGGCTTGTGCTCGCGCAGCGCCGCGAGGTAGGTGTCGGCGTGGGTGTTGATGCCGAGATCCACGACCTCGAAGCCGGCCCCCTCCATCATCATGCCGACCAGGTTCTTGCCGATGTCGTGGATGTCGCCCTTGACGGTGCCGATCACCATCTTCCCGATGGGCTCGGCGCCGGTCTCCGTCAGGATCGGCTTCAGCACCGCCATGCCGGCCTTCATTGCGTTGGCGGCCAGCAGCACCTCCGGGACGAACAGGATGCCGTCGCGGAAATCCGCACCCACGATGTTCATGCCGCCGACGAGGGCCTCGTCGAGCACGCGCTTGGCCTCCCAGCCGCGCGCCAGCAGGATGTGGACCGCCTCGACGATCTCGTCGGCGAGGCCGTCGTACAGGTCGTCGAACACCTGCTCGACCAGCTCGCCGTCCGGCAGGTCGGCCAGGTTGAAGTCGGCGGCGGGTCCGGCGGGCGTGGACATGACCCGCTAAGTTAAACGATCGTTCAACAAGAAATCAAGCGGGCGCCGCCCGCGCGTTGACCGGTTCCCGGCTTATGTTGTACGCTTGTTCAACAAGGAATTCCCCGGCGGCGCCGACCCCGATGCGCATCCCGCACAGCCTCAAGACCACGCCCTTCCATGCGCGCACGGCGCCCCTGATCCAGGGGCAGACCTGGCGGCGCTGGGCCGGCTATGCCGCCGCGAGCTGCTACGAATTCACCCACGACCGCGAATACGCCGCGGTCCGCAACGCCGCCGCGCTGTTCGACGTCTCGCCGCTGCACAAGTACCGGGTGTCCGGCCGCGACGCGACGCGGCTGCTCGACCGGGTCGTCACCAGGAACGTCCCGAAGACGCAGCAGGGCCAGGTCATCTACATGAGCTGGTGCGACGCCCGCGGCAAGGTGATCGACGACGGCACCATCACGCGCCTCGGCGAGCAGTCGTACCGCATGACCTCAGCCGAGCCTAACCTGCGCTGGCTGCACCGCAACGCGTACGGCATGGACGTGGCGGTCGAGGAGGTCTCGGAGCAACTGGGCGCGCTGGCACTGCAGGGACCCCTGTCGCGCGCGGTACTGAATGCCGCAGCACGCGACCCCGTGGACGGCCTGAAGTACTTCCGCATGATGGACAACCGGATCGCCGGCGTGGACGTGCAGGTGTCCCGCACGGGCTATACGGGCGACCTCGGCTTCGAGCTGTGGGTGCCGGCGCAGGGCGCCCTCGCGGTCTGGGACGCGCTGATGGCGGCGGGCCGGGACTACGGGATCCTGCCGGCCGGCATCTGGGCGCTCGACGTCGCGCGCATCGAGGCCGGCCTGGTGATGCTCGACGTCGACTACCACTCGTCGCATCACGCGATGATCGAGGCGCAGAAGTCCACGCCCTTCGAGCTGTCGCTCGACTGGTCGGTCACGCTCGACAAGGCGCCGTTCAACGGCAGGCGGGCGCTCGCCGCCGAGCAGTCGCGCGGCCCGGCCTGGCGCTTCGTCGGCATCGAGGTGGACTGGGACTCGTTCGAGCGGCTGCATCAGGATGTCGACCTCTCGCCCGCGCTGCCGATGGTCGCCTGGCGCGCGAGCGTGCCGCTCTACCGCGGCGGCCGGCAGGTCGGCTATGCGTCCAGCGGCGTCTGGTCTCCGCTGCTCAAGAAATACCTCGCACTCGCGCACCTGCAGGCGCCGCACTTCGCGCCGGACACGCCGGTCGAGATGGAAATCACGGTCGAGCACCGCCGGCTGCGCGCGAACGCGTGGGTGCGCAAGCTGCCGTTCTTCGACCCGCCGCGGAAGAGGGCCTGAGCGTGGCCAACCGCTACGACGCGATCGTCATCGGCGGCGGCCATAACGGCCTCGTGAACGCGGCCTACCTGGCGCGCGCGGGTCGGAAGGTCGTCGTGCTCGAGCGCCGCGACGTGCTGGGCGGCGCCGCGGTCAGCGAACAGCTGTTCCCGGGGTTCACCTACTCCGTGTTCTCCTACGTCGTGAGCCTGCTGCGGCCCGAAATCATCCGCGACCTCGAACTGCCGAGGCACGGCATGCAGATCCTGCCGCTCGAGAGCACGGTCACGCCGCTGCCGGACGGCGACTACCTCGCGATGTGGGGCGACCCCGACCTGACCCGGCGCGAGCTCCGCCGCCATTCGCCGCTGGACGCCGAGGCGGTCACCGAGTTCGGCCGCCTGATGTCGCTGATGGCCCGCGCCGTCAAGCCCATCCTCGGCATGATCCCGCCCGACCCGACTTCGCTCGCGCCCTCCGACCTCCGGGGCCTGATGCGGCTCGGCGGCCACTTCAGGTCGCTGGGCGAAGAGAAGTTCCACGCGCTGTGGAAGCTCATGACGATGAGCTCGGCCGACTACCTCGACGAGTGGTTCGAGTACGGGCCGCTGAAGGCCACCAAGTCGGCGAGCGGCATCATCGGCACCTTCATGGGGCCGCGCTCGCCGGGCTCCGCCTACGTGCTGCTGCACCATTACATGGGCGAGATCGACGGCGCCTACCGCGCCTGGGGATTCTGCAAGGGCGGCAACGGCACCATCAGCAACGCGATCGCGGCGGCGGCGCGCGCACGCGGCGCGGACCTGCGCACCGGCTCGCCGGTGAAGCAGGTGCTGGTGAAGCACGGGCGCGCGACGGGCGTCGTGCTCGAGAACGGCGACGAATACCACGCGCCGGTCGTGGTCTCGGGCCTGGATGCGCGCCGCACGTTTCTGGATCTCGTGGAGGCGCGCGAGCTGCCGGACGACCTGGTCGCGGAGATCCGGCGTTTCCGCTTCCGCGGCTCCTCGGGCAAGGTCAATCTCGCGCTGTCGGAACTGCCGGAATTCAGCTGCATGCCGGGCGTCGGCGTGCAGCACAAGGGCGCCTTTTCCATCAGCCCGAGCGTGGATTACCTCGAGCGCGCCTACGACGACGCCAAGCACGGCGAGTTCTCGCGCCGGCCGTACATGGATATCGTGTTCCCGTCCATGATCGACCCGGGCATGGCGCCGCCCGGGCGGCACGTCGCCAGCATCTTCGTGCAGTACTGCCCGTACCACGTCAATGGTGGCTGGACGGACGCGAAGCGGGAGGCCTTCGGCGACGCGGTGGTGGACACGCTCGCGGAGTATGCGCCCAACCTCAAGCGCGCGATCCTGCACCGGCAGGTGCTGACGCCCGCGGACATCGAGGCGACGACCGGGCTGTCCGAGGGCAACATCTTCCAGGGCGAGCTCGCGCTGCAGCAGCTGTTCTTCCTGCGCCCGGCGGTGCGCTGGGCCGGCTACCGCACGCCGATCGCGGGCTACTACCAGTGCGGCTCGTCCACGCACCCGGGCGGCGGCGTCATGGGCGCGCCCGGGAAGCTGGCCGCCGAGCGCATCCTGGCGGACGCATGAGCACGTTCGCCAGCTTTCGCGCCCTCGTCTCGCGGCCGGGATCCAGGCTCGCTCGCTCAGGCCGGCGACCGGATTCGCTCGCTCGCAGGATCCCGGCCGGATCCCGCGCACGCCAGCCACAAATTGCGGGACCGGCAACGTCGTGAGCCGCGACTTCGACAGCGTCGTGATCGGCGCGAGCGCGGACGGCCTGGTCGCGGCCTCGGTGCTCGCGCGCGCAGGCCGGCGGGTGCTGGTGCTGGAGGCGGAACGGGAGCCCGGCGGCACCTGCCGGGAGATCGAGTTTGCGCCGAGGTTCCGCGCCGCGCCGCTCGCGGCCGATCTCGGCCACGTGCACGAGGACGTGCTGCGCGCCACGGGAGTGACGCTTCCCGCCGCGGTCGCGCCGGACCCTTGCGCGGTCGCGCTCGGCGAAGCCGGTCCGCTCGCCATCCGCCGCAGGCCCGCGGCGACGGCGGACGGCCTGCGGCGGTTCTCGGCGAAGGATGCCGCGACCTGGCCCGCATTCGCCGCCGGGATGCACGCGCTCGCGGGATTCCTCGGCGAGCTGTTCCGCCGGCCCGCCTTCGCGTTCGATGCGACGGGCCGCCGCGAGCTGATGTCGCTCGCGGGCCTCGGCCTGCGTTTCCGGGCGCTCGGGCGGCGGGGCATGGCGGAGCTGCTGCGCACGCTGCCGATCGCACTCGCGGACCTGCTGGACGACTGGTTCGAGGGCGACCGCCTCAAGGGGCTGCTCGCGGCGATCGGCACGGCGGACCTGCCGCAGGGACCGATGGCGGGCGGCACTGCGCTCGCGCTGCTGCACCGCCACGTCGGCGCGGCGCCCGGCGTGTTCGGCGAGCGACTGCGGCTGCAGACCGGGGGGGCGGCGCTCGTCGCTGCGCTGGCGGACCGCGCCCGCAGCTACGGCGCGCTGCTCGAGACGGGCGCGGAAGTCCGGCGCATCCTGGTGCGCGAGGAGCGCGTTGCCGGCGTGGCGCTCGCCTCGGGCGAGGAAATCGCCTGCCGCAGCGTCGTCTCCGCCGCGGGCGTCGGCCGCACGCTGCTGGAACTCGTGGACGTCGCGCAGCTCGACACCGAGTTCATCGAGGCGGTGCGCCACATCCGCTACCGCGGCGTCACGAGCCACGTGCTGCTGGGCCTGGACGGCCTGCCCTCGATCCCGGGGCTCGACGGGCCGCCCGCAGGGAGCCTCTGGATCGCGCCCTCCATCCGCCAGGTCGAGCGCGCGCACGACGACGCCAAGTACGGCCGGGTCTCCGGGGATCCCGTGGTCGAGCTGCGATTTCCCAGCGTCACGCAACCGAATCTTGCGCCGCCCGGGATGCACGTCGCGACGCTGCGCATCCAGTACACGCCGTGGCGCCTGCGCGAAGGCGACTGGGCGGCGGCGCGCGGCACCATGGCGGACCGTGCGATCGCCGCGGTCGAACGGCAGGTGCCAGGCTTCACCGCGCGCATCACGCAACAGTCGGTGCTCGCGCCGCCGGACCTCGAGGCCCGCTTCGGCCTGACCGAGGGCGCGGTGTCGCGCGGCGAGATCGCCCTCGACCAGCTGCTGTTCATGCGCCCGGTGCCGGGCTGCGGCCGCCACGCCGCGCCGCTCGCAGGGCTGTATCTCTGCGGTGCCGGAACGCATCCCGGCCCGGGTCTCACCGGCCTCTCGGGACTGCTGGCGGCGCGCGCGGCCCTGCCGCCATGAGGGTCGCGCGCAAGGTGCGCTACGAGCGCCGCAGCGCGGGCGACCGTCGCCGGGAACTCGTCGCCGCGGCGATCGAGAGCCTCAAGCGCCACGGCCACGATGGCCTGTCGGTGCGCCGGATCGCGGCCAGGGCGGGCGTCTCGATCGGCCTGATCAACCACCATTTCCCCAACAAGGACGCGCTGGTCGCCGAGAGCTACCGGCAGTTCAGCCGCGAGCTGTCGGCCGGCTTCCAGGCCGCGGTGGAGAAGGCGTCGCGCTCACCGCGCGCGCGGCTTTCGGCGTTCATCGAAGCCGTGTTCTCGAAGCCGAACCTGGATCCGCAGGTGCTGACCGCCTGGGTCGTGTTCTGGGGACTGTTCCGGCATTCGCCGGAGATGCGCCGCGCGCACCGCGAGGAAGGGCGGGGCTACGGCGCACTGCCCGGGCTGCTGGTCAGGGAACTGCTGAAGGGAGCGGGGAAGTCGCGCTTGCACGCGCGCATCGCGACGATCGGGCTGACGGCGCTGCTGGACGGGCTGTGGCTGGAGTGGTGCCTCGATCCGAAGGGTTTCCGCCCTGGCGAGGCGATCGCGCTGTGCGAAGACTGGATCGACCGGGTCGCGCCCAAGGCGGCCCCGGGGACTGTCTAGTCCCCGGGGCTACCGCTCAGAGGACGGCCGCTGCATGCTGCGCCGTCCAGGCCGATGCGAAGGCCACATCGAGGATCACCCCGATGAAGGCGGTGAACAGTCCCGCCGAGACCGCCGCGAAGGGACGCTTGAACACGAACATGTGAATCCTCCTTCTCGAGTCCGGTTGAAATGAATCGTCGTCAGCCCTGCATGATCGGCGCCAGCGCCTGCTGGATCCGCGCCATCTGCGTTTCCGTCGTCATCGAGGTGAGCAGCCTGCCGAAATGGACGTGCTGCACGCCCGAGATGATGTACTGCCAGCGGTAGGCCCCGAGCACTCCCGCCGACAGGGCCTCGCGCTGCGCGGCGCTGAAGCCGCGGCCCGCGATCGCCAGGAAATACTCGACGTCCGCGGCCGACTGCGCCTGCAGGATGCCGTCCACGGCCCCGACCAGGCCGATCAGGTCGTCCACGGCGCGGTCGCGCTCGGCGTCGGAGAGCTTCGCGTGCTCCGCGGTCCACTCCATCTCGTCGAGCATCACGTGCTGGCACTCGTCCTTCCAGTGATAGAAGAACACGTCCTTGAACAGCGGGCAGATCTCCTGCCGCGGCGCGATGCTCTGGTCGTAGTGCGACTGCACGAACAGCTCGATGTGGCAGGTCAGCGCCAGCACCGACCAGGTCGAGGCCGCGAGCACCGCGCGCGCGACGTCGTTGGGGTCGGCGACCATGCGGTAGCCCGGCGGCATCTGCGCGCCGATCATCGTCTCCATCCGGCGGAACAACTCCTGGTGCTTGATCTCCTCGGCGGAGAAGCGCACCAGGCCCTCGAGCGCCATCTGGTCCCCGAGCACGTGGCCGCGGCTCTGTTCCAGCATCTTGGCGCTGATGAAGCGCTCGACCAGGCCGAAGATGTAGGCGTAGGTCCGGCCCTGGATCTGCGACAGCAGGCGCGCGTCCTCCGCGCCCAGGAAGGGCAGCCGGTCCACCCGGGACAGGCCGTCCGGCAGGAACTTGCGCGAGAAGTCGAACTCGCGGCCGCGGATCAGGTCGCGGTCGATCTGCCACTCGACTTTCTTCGACATCTTGACGACGCGGGCGTAGCGCGAAGCGCGGGCCGTGTCCGTGGCGATGTCCTTGGCAACAGCATTCATGACTGTTCGACTCCGGTTACCGGGGCCCGATGCCCCTTTCACCGATACATGCGTACAATCGGCCGAAACTGGCTCACGGACTCGTAACTCGTTGATTCAGGGGGATCTGACGCTGCTGTTGCAGGCCGCCGGCTCCGGCGACCCGGCCGCCTACGGGCGCCTGTACGACGCGGTCTATGCCGAGTTGCGCCGGGTCGCCCGCGCCAGCATGCGCCGCGAGGCGGCGGGCCATACGCTGCAGCCGACGGCGCTGGTCAATGAGGCCTACCTCAGGCTGGCACCGGACGCGCCCGGTTGGGAGAACCGCCGGCATTTCTTTGCCGCCGCGGCGGAGGCGATGCGCCGCATCCTGGTGGATCACGCGCGCCGCCGCGGCTCGCAGAAACGCGGCGGCGGACTCGAGCGCGTGACGCTGTCGGGCGTGGATCTGCCCGACGGCGGCAACGACATCGACGTGCTGCTGATCGACGCGGCGCTCACCGAGCTCGCGTCCGAAAGGCCGAGGCTCGCCGAGCTGGTGACCCTGCGCTACTTCGCGGGCATGAGCATCGAGGATGCCGCCCGCGCGCTCGGGATCTCGCCGGCGACTGCCAAGCGCGACTGGGCATTCGCCCGCGCCTGGCTGGCGGACCGGGTCGAGGCGCGGCGCGGCGCATGAACCTGGACGCGGAACAGGCACTGTTCGACGCCTGCCTGGAGGCCGACGCCGCCGGTCGCGAGCGCCTGTTCGCCAGCTGCAGCGATGCCGCACTCGCCGCGCGCGTCAGGCGCCTGCTGCAGTTGCACGAGCAGGGGCCGCCCTCGCTGAGCGTCGGGGTCGAGTCGCTGTCGCCGCTCGCGATGCCACAGCGCATCGGGCACTACCGGATCCTGGAGCGTATCGGCGAAGGCGCCATGGGCGAGGTGTACCTGGCGGAGCAGCAGGAGCCGGTGCGCCGGCGGGTTGCGCTCAAGGTACTGAAGTTCGGCCTCGGCACGCGCGAGGTGATCGCGCGCTTCGAGCTCGAGCGCCAGGCGCTGGCGGTGCTCGCGCACCCGAACATTGCGGGCATCCTCGACGCGGGCGCGACCGGGGACGGCCGGCCGTACTTTGCGATGGAATACGTCGGCGGCATCGCGATCACGCGCTACTGCGACGAGCGGCGCCTGCCGATCGAGGGCCGCCTCGCGCTGTTCGCGCAGGTCTGTGCCGGCGTGCAGCACGCGCACCTTCGCGGCATCATCCACCGTGACCTCAAGCCGTCGAACATCCTGGTCACCGAGATCGACGGGGCGCCAGCCTGCCGGATCATCGACTTCGGCATCGCCAAGGCGACCACGACCGCGGGCGCCGATACCGATGCCCACACGCGCATCGGCCATATTCTCGGCACGCCGGACTACATGAGCCCGGAACAGGCGCAGCTGTCGCCGCTCGAAATCGACGCGCGCACGGACGTCTACTCGCTCGGCATCGTGCTTTACGAACTGCTGACGGGCGCGCGGCCGTACTCGGTCACGCGGGACGCGATCGCTCCGGAGACGCTCGCGCGCGAGATCGCCGAGAGCGAGCCGCTGCGGCCCAGCGCGCGCGCCGCGGAGGCAGGGGCGGATGCCGTGCGGCGCGCACAACTGCGCGGACTGACGCCGCGGTCCCTGGCGCAGCGGCTGCGCGGCGACCTCGACTGGATCGTGCACCGGGCGATCGAGAAGGACCGCAACCGGCGCTACGCCTCGGCCCACGAGCTCGCCGACGACCTCGAGCGTCACGCCCGCAACGAGGCCGTGCTCGCGGGGCCGCCGTCATGGACCTACCGGACCGGCCGGTTCGTGCGCCGCCACCGGCTGGCCGCCGCCAGCGCCGCGGGCCTGTTCCTGTCCGCGCTGCTGTTCGGCGCCGGCATGGCCTGGCTGGCGCGCGAGACGGCGCAGGAGCGCGACCGCGCGAACGCGGAGGCCGAGATCGCCAAGCGCGTGACCGCCTTCACCGCCGGCTTGTTCGGCATGGCGAATCCCGAGAGCGCCGGCGCCAGCGGCATCACGGCGCGCGAGCTGCTGGATGCGGGCGTGCGGCGGATGGAGGCCGAATTGCTGCGCGAACGCCCCGAGATCCGCGCCGCGCTGCTGGAGGCGGCCGGCAGCGCCTACCGCGGCATCGGCGAGCACGGCGAGGCGTCGCGCCTCATCGGCCAGGCCGTGACGCTGCGGCGCGAGCGCGGCGCGGCGGAACCGCTGCCGCTGGCGCGCGCGCTGCTCGCGGAGTCCGCGCTGCGCCGCGACCAGGGCAGCTTCGAGGTCGCGGCGGACCGCGCCCGCGAGGCGGTGCAGGCGCTCGGGCGCGCCACCGGCGGCGGCAGGCTGGACGGCGATTCCGAGCTCGCGGCGACGCTGGCGACCGCCCGGCTCGACCTGGCGGAGGTGCTGCGCCGCTCGAGCCAGCTGGACGAGGCGTCGTCACTCGCAGCGGCGGTCATCGACGGGCTCGAGCAGTCGGGCGCGGCGGGGACGGCGGAATACGTGTACGCCTTGTTCGAGCTCGGCCGCATCCGCGCAGCGCAGGACCGGTTCGCCGAGGCGGAAACGCTGCTGCGCCGGGCGCACTCCATGCAGTTGGCAACCGGTGGCGGGAACTCCGAGCGCGCCGTCGAAACCCGCAACGGCCTCGCCGACGTGCTGGTGCTGACGGGCAGGCCGGCGGAGGCGGAGCAGCTGTTGCGCCAGAACCTGGAGTCGGTGCGACTGGTCTACGGCGACCGGCATGGCCAGTACGGCATCGCCTGGAACAATCTGGCGAACGCCATTTCGGACATTCCCGAGAAATACGGCGAGGCGGAGCAGGCCTACCTCAAGGCACTGGAACTGCTGAGCTCGATGTACGGACTCGCGCACCCGGAGGTGGCGACCACCTACAACAACCTGGGCGCGCTGTACCTCAAGACCCGTGAATGGGACAAGGCGGCGCAGGCGCAGCGGCGCGCCATGGAGCTGCGCGAGGCGCTGCTCGGCGCGACCCACCCGTACACGGCCGGCTCGAAGCTCGGTTATGCGCTCGCGCTGAACCGGCTGGGACGCGCGTCCGAGGCCGAGCAACTGTTGCGCGAGGTGCAGGCTGCGCTCACGCAGAGCCTGGGTCCCGAACATTCCCGCACCTTGAACGCGCAGTACTACCTGGGCGTGATCCTGAAGGAACAGGGCAAGACCGCGGAAGCGCTGCCGGTGGTGCGCGCGGCGCGCGAGCAGCTGGCGCGCGTGCTGGGCGCAGACCATCCGCGCACGCAGGCGGCGCAGAGGACGCTCGACGAACTGGAAGGAAGATGACCGGCCTTCAGGGCAGCAGGTCCCTGAGGCGGAACCACAGCATCGCGAGCACCAGCGTCGGGCGGCGCAGTGCCATGCCGCCCGGGAAGTCCCGGTGCCGGATCCGCGCGTAGACGTCGAAGCGCTCGGACTGGCCCGCCATCGCTTCGGCGAGCACCTTTCCCGCGATGCCGGTCAGCACCATGCCGTGGCCCGAGAATCCCTGCAGGTAGTAGACGTTCGGGTCGAGCCGCCCGAACTGCGGCGCGCGATTCATGGTGATGTCGATGAACCCGCCCCAGGCGTACTCGATCTCCGCATCCGCGAGCTGCGGGAACACCTGCAGCATCCGCAGGCGCGTGGCGCGGCGGGTGCCGACCGGGTCGATGCCCGAGTAACTGACGCGGCCGCCGAACAGCAGGCGGTGATCGGACGACCGGCGGAAGTAATCGAGGATCCAGTTGATGTCGGTGACCGCCATGTTGTTGCGGATCAGGGACGCGGCGCGCTCCGGCCCGAGCGGGCGCGTCGCGACGATGTAGGTGGCGATGCCGAGCGTCTTGCGCGCGAGCACCGGCGCGAATTCGCGCTGGCCGATGTTTCCGCACAGCGCCACCTGCTTCGCCCTGACGGTCCCGCCCGCGGTCCGCAACAGCGGCGCCGCGCCGCGCTCGAGCGAGGTCACGCGGCTGCCCTCGAAGATGCGCACGCCGGCCGCTTCCGCGGCGGCGGCGAGCCCGAGCAGGTACCTGAGCGGATGGCAATGCGCCGCATTGGAGTCGAACAGGCCCGCGCGGTAGCGGCGCGTCGCGAGCAGGCCTTCCAGTTCGCTGCGATCCATCATGCGCGTCGAGCGGTAGCCATAGGTTCCCGCCAGCTCTTCCTGCCAGGCCGCGAGCTCGCGCTCCTGCCGCGGCTTGATCGCGACGTGCGCCTGCCCGTGCACCAGGTCGCAGTCGATGCGGTGGCGGGCGACGCGTTCACGCACCAGGTCGAGCCCTTCCAGCGTGAAGTCCCAGAGCCGCTGCGCGTCGCCACGGCCGAGCTGGGACTCGAGCACGCCCTGGCCGCTGGCGTATCCCGGCAGGAATTGCGCGCCGGAGCGGCCAGAGGCGCCGAAACCGATGCGCTCGGCCTCGAGCAGCGCGACCCGGTAGCCGCGCTCCGCGAGGTGCAGCGCCGTCGAGACGCCGGCGAGCCCGCCGCCGACCACGCAGACGTCGGCGGCGATGTCGCCCGCGAGCACGGGGCGCGCGGCCGGCCGCACGACGGAGGCCTCGTACCAGCTCTGGGCCGGCTCGCGGCTCACACTGGCTCCAGGTACCAGGCGTAGTCGAGCGCCGTCAGCCGCGACTGGAAATCCTGCATCTCTCCGCGCCGGGTTTCCTCGTAGAGCCGGACGAAGCGGTCGCCGAGCCACTCGCGCAGCACGGCGCTGCCGCCGAAGCGCGCGAGCGCGGTCGGCCAGTCGGTCGGCAGCAGCGGCGCCGCGAGGCGTTGCGTATAGGCGTTGCCGGCGAGCGCGGCGGGCGCCGTGAGCTTCCTCTCGATGCCGTGCAGCATGCCCGCGAGCACCACGGCCGTGACCAAGTACGGATTTGCATCCGCGCCCGAGACGCGGTGTTCCAGCCGCCGGTCGTCGGGCCCGGAGACCGGCACGCGCACGGCGACGCCGCGGTTGTTGTAGCCCCAGGTCGCATGCATCGGCACGTAGGCCTCGGGCTTGAAGCGGCGGAAGCTGTTGGCGTTCGGCGCGAATACCGCCATGCCCTCGGCCATGGTCGCGAGCAGGCCGGCCGCTGCCTGCCTGAGCAGCTCGTTGCCGAGCACATCCGCCGAGGCGAACACGTTCTGCCCCGTCTCGTCCTGCACGCTGACGTGCACGTGCAGGCCGCTGCCGGCCATGTCGCCGTAGGGCTTGGCCATGAAGGTGGCCTCGAAGCCGTTGCGCAATGCGACACCCTTGACGATGCGCTTGAAGCGGATCGCCTGGTCGCAGGCGAGGCGCGCGTCGGCGACGTGGCGCAGGTTGACCTCGAACTGGCCCGGTCCGTACTCCGCAAGCGCCGTTCCGCTCGGCACCTCCTGCGCCTCGCAGGTGGCGGCGATCTCGGCGAGGACGTCGGACACGGAATCGAGGTCCGCCATCGAGTTGATCTGGGTGCGGTGCTCGCGGCGGCCCGTCAGGCGGGAGCGCGGCGCCTGCGCCAGACCCTCCGGCGTGCGCTCGGGATCCACGAAGTAGAACTCGAGCTCGATCGCAACCACCGGCCGCCAGCCGCGCTGCGCGAAGCGCCCGAGCACGGTGTCGAGCACGTGGCGCGGGTCGCCGAAGAATGGCGCACCGTCGTGGTCGAGCATCTGCACCTGCAGCTGGGCGACGCCCGGTCCCAGCCAGGGCGAAGCGAACAGGCTGCCCGGCACCGGCACGCAGGCCCGGTCGGCGTCACCTTCGTCGAAGCCGAGGCCGGTCGCCTGGACCGTGCCGCCCAGCACGTCGAGCGCGAACATTGAGCCAGGCAGGAACATGCCGCGCTCGTAGACGCCGGGCAGGTCGGCAAGGTCCACGCGCTTGCCGCGCAGCACGCCACAAAGGTCAGGCAGCAGCAGGTCCACGACCTTGATCGCGGGGTGGGCTGCGAGGAAAGCCTCGACATTCGAATAGTCGTCCCGCAGCAGGGCCATCTTCCACCTGGCGTTTAAGATTTTATGGCGCGGCGCCGAATGTGCCGCCCGGCAGGATAACCATCCCGCGGGCCGGCCGGCAAGGCGGGACCCGGGCGATATGGCAAACGCGAAAAGTCAAATATGGCTGCACTTCCGGGCCTTGTGGCGCTCCGGCGGGCCGGCGCGAGCACCCCCTTTTGTGAGAGAATAGCGCCTGTTGAACGGGTTGCCATGCCGGCAGCTGTTCAAAATAATTAACAGATATCCATGCGCAAGCCTGTCATCGGGATTCCGGCCGATCGCCGCCTTTTGGGCCTGCACTGGTTCCATTGCGTGGGCGAAAAGTACATTGCGGCCGTGGTGCAGGCGGCGGACGCGGTGCCCGTGCTGCTGCCGGCGCTCGGTGAGCCTCACCTGCGCGACTGGCTGGAATCCTGCGACGGCATCCTGTTCACCGGCAGCGCCTCGAATGTCGAGCCGCAGCGCTATCTGGGCCCGGCCGCGGACCCGGGTACGCTGCACGACCCGGAGCGCGACGCCACGACCCTGCCGATGATCACCGGCGCGGTGCAGGCGGGGCTGCCCGTGTTCGGCATCTGCCGCGGATTCCAGGAGATGAATGTCGCCTTCGGCGGCACGCTGCACCAGAAGCTGCACGAACAGCCGGGACTGCTGGACCACCGCGAGGACAAGTCGCAGCCGCTGGATCTCCAGTACGCGCCGGCGCACGAGGTGGAACTGGCCGAGGGCGGCATGCTGCAGCGGCTTGCGGGCCAGCGGCGCATCCGTGTCAACTCGGTGCACTCGCAGGGCGTCGCCGGCCTGGGCCGCGGCCTTGCAGTCGAGGCCAGGACCGACGACGGGCTGGTCGAGGCCTTCCGCGTGGAAGGCGCTGCCTCGTTCGCGCTGGCGGTGCAATGGCACCCGGAATGGAAGGTCATGGACAACCCGTTTTCACGGGCCCTGTTCGCGGAGTTCGGCAAGGCCGGCCGCGAGCGGGCCGCGAGGCGAGCGCGATGAGCGACATCCAGCAGTTCCTCAAGGACCACGCCATCACCGAGGTGGAGGCCATCATCCCGGACATGGCGGGGGTGGCGCGCGGCAAGATCATGCCCGCCGAGAAGTATGCGGAGGACGAGGGCATGCGCCTGCCGGAATCCATCTTCCTGCAGACCGTCACCGGCGAGTACCCGCAGGACGACAGCGCGATCCATCCGTCCGAGATCGACATCGACCTGGTCGGCGACCCGAACACGATCCGCGTCGTGCCCTGGGCGGCCGAGCCGACCGCGCAGGTGATCCACGACTGCTTCTACGATGACGGGCGGCCGGTGCCGATGTCGCCGCGCTTCGTGCTGCGCCGCGTGCTCGACCTCTACGCCGCGCGCGGCTGGAAGCCCGTGGTCGCGCCCGAACTCGAGTTCTTCCTGGTCGAGCCGAATACCGACCCGGACTACCCGCTGAAACCGCCGGTCGGGCGCTCGGGCCGCCCGGAGATCGGCCGCCAGGCCTACAGCATCGCCGCGGTCAACGAGTTCGACCCGCTGTTCGATGACATCTACGCCTTCTGCGAGGCGCAGGATCTCGACATCGACACCCTGATCCACGAGGCCGGCGCGGCGCAGATGGAGATCAACCTGAACCACGGCGATGCGCTCGACCTCGCCGACCAGGCCTTCCTGTTCAAGCGCACGGCGCGCGAGGCGGCCCTGCGCCACAAGATGTACGCGACCTTCATGGCCAAGCCGCTCGCCTCCGAGCCCGGCAGCGCCATGCACATCCACCAGAGCGTGGTGGACTCCAAGACCGGCGCGAACATCTTCAGCGATGCGGAGGGCAAGGCCTCGCCGCTGTTCGAGTCGTTCATCGCCGGGCTGCAGAAGTACCTGCCGTCCGCGATGTCGCTGTTCGCGCCGAACGTCAACAGCTACCGGCGCATCACGCGCTACAACCTGGCGCCGATCAACGTGCAGTGGGGCCTCGACAACCGCACTGCCGGGCTGCGCGTGCCGTTCTCGGAACCGCAGGCGCGCCGGGTCGAGAACCGCCTCGGCGGCGCGGACGCCAATCCCTACCTTGCGATCGCCGCTTCGCTGGCCTGCGGCTACCTCGGCATGCTGGAGAGCCTGAAGCCGACCGAGCCGATCACGGGCTCCGCCTACGACCTGCCGTTTGCGCTGCCGCTGACGCTCGCGGACGCGCTCGCGCTGCTGCGTTCCTGCAAGCCGCTGGTCGAGCTGTTCGGCGAGCGCTTCGTGGCGGCATACTGCGCGGTCAAGGAGAACGAGTACGAGACGTTCTCGCGGGTGATCAGCTCCTGGGAACGCGAGCACCTGCTGCTGAACGTATGAACCGCAGCACCCGCGACTGGCAGGAGCTCGACGCCCGCCATTACCTGCACCCGTTCACCGACTTCCGCGCGCTGGCGAAGGAAGGCACGCGCGTCATCACGCGCGCGGAGGGCGTGTACCTGCACGACTCCGAGGGCCGCCGGATCCTGGACGGCATGTCCGGGCTGTGGTGCGTGAACATCGGCTACGGACGCGCCGAGCTCGCGGAAGTCGCGGCGCGGCAGATGCGGGAGCTGCCGTACTACAACAGCTTCTTCAAAAGCGCCAACCCGCCGGCCATCGAGCTGGCGCGGGTGCTGGCGGAGCTGACGCCGCCGCAGTTCAACCGGGTGTTCTTCACCAACTCGGGCTCGGAGGCGAACGACACCATCCTGCGGATGACCCGCCGTTACTGGCAGCTCCTCGACCAGCCGCGCCGCAACATCGTCATCAGCAGGATCAACGGCTACCACGGCAGCACGATGGCGGGAGCGAGTCTCGGCGGCATGGCCGCGATGCACGTGCAGGGCGGGCTGCCGATCCCGGACATCGCGCACATCGAGCAGCCGTACTGGTACGAGAACGGCGTGGACCTGAGCCCGGCCGAGTATGGCCTGCGCGCGGCGCGCCGCCTCGCCGAGAAGATCGAGGAGCTGGGGCCGGAGCGCGTCGCCGCCTTCATCGGCGAGCCGATCCAGGGCGCCGGCGGCGTCATCATCCCGCCCGAGACCTACTGGCCGGAAATTCAGCGCATCTGCCGCGAGTACGGCATCCTGCTGATCGCCGACGAGGTGATCTGCGGCTTCGGCCGCACCGGCCGCTGGTTCGGATGCGAGCACTTCGGCTTCGAGCCGGATTTCATGACGATCGCCAAGGCCGTCACCTCCGGCTACCAGCCGCTCGGCGGGGCGATGGTCGCGGACCGCGTGGCCGAGGTGCTGATCGGCAAGGGCGGGGAATTCAGCCACGGCTTCACCTGGTCCGGCCACCCGGTCGCCTGCGCGGTCGCGATCGAGAACCTGGCCATCCTGCGCCGCGAGAAGCTGGTGGACCGCGCGCGGGAGGACATCGGGCCCTACCTGCAGAAGCGCTGGCTGGAGCTGGCCGATCACCCGCTGGTCGGGGAGGTGCGCGGGGTCGGCATGATCGGGGCGCTGGAGCTCGTGGCCCACAAGGGGAGCCGAACCTTTTTCCGAAATCGTGGCGATACCGGCTTGATTTGCCGGGACCATTGCTTCGCCAACGGCCTGGTCATGCGAGCGGTCCGGGACACGATGATCATCGCGCCGCCGCTCGTCATGGAGCGTGGCCACGTGGACGAACTGGTCGACAAGGCCCGCAAGTGCCTCGACCTGACCGCCCGGGACATCGGCGTCGGCTGAGGACGACGCGCGGGTGGCCGCCCCCGGCGCGGCCGCTGTAGTATGGCGCTGACAAGCACCGGACGCCGGCGTCCGGGCAACAACACAGAGGGATCCGGGCGACGCCCGGCGATGGAGGCAATCATGCGCAGTGAATTCCGGGTCGGGCTGGTCGCGATCGCCGCCTTGTCACTTGCCGCCTGCGGCGGGAAGAAGGACGGCGAGGAGGCGGCCGCCGCCAAGCCCGAGGAGAAGGTCCTGTTCGTCTACAACTGGTCCGACTACATCGGCGAGACGACCATCGCGGACTTCGAGGCCAAGACCGGCATCAAGGTCACCTACGACATGTTCGACTCCAACGAGGTGCTCGAAACCAAGCTGCTGGCCGGGCGCACCGGCTACGACGTCGTGGTGCCCTCCGCCTCATTCCTCGAGCGGCAGATCAAGGCGGGCGTGTTCCTGAAGCTCGACAAGTCGAAGCTGCCGAACCTGGTGAACATGGATCCCGAGATCGCGCAGCGCGTCGCCCTGCATGACCCGGGCAACGACCACGCCGTCAACTACCTCTGGGGCACGACGGGCATCGGCTACAACCCCGACAAGGTCAAGGCCGCGCTAGGCACCGACACGATCGACAGCTGGGCTGCGATCTTCGAGCCGGCGAATGCCGCCAAGCTGGCGAAGTGCGGCATCGCGCTGCTGGATGCGCCCTCCGAGGTGATCGATTCCGTGCTCATCTACCTGGGCCGGGACCCGAACAGCGAGAAGGCCGAGGACCTCGCGGCGGCGGAGGCGCAGCTGATGAAGGTGCGCGGCCACGTGAAGTACTTCCATTCCTCGCAGTACATCAACGACCTCGCGACCGGCGAGATCTGCGTGGCGCTCGGCTGGAGCGGCGACGTGCTGCAGGCGCGCGACCGCGGCGCCGAGGCCGAGAAACCGGTCAACGTCGCCTACGCGGTGCCGAAGGAGGGCGCGATCATCTGGTTCGACATGCTGGCGATCCCCGCAGACGCGCCGCACCCGAACAACGCGCACGAGTTCCTGAACTTCATCATGGATCCCGAGGTCATCGCCGGCGTCAGCAACTACGTCGCCTACGCCAACGGCAATGCCGCCTCGTTCCAGCTGGTGGACGAGTCGGTGCGCACCGACCCGTCGGTGTATCCGCCGGACGAGGTGAAGCAGAAGCTGCACGCGCATCTCGCGGAGTCGCAGGAGTTCAGCCGCGAGCTGAACCGCGCCTGGACCAAGGTCCGCACCGGGCAGTGACCCTGGCCTGAACCGGCCCCGGCGGGCGCTGCCCGCCGGGGCCTTTGCGCAGCAGGGGGTGCGACATGGCCATCGCCCGGCCAGAGCAGAAGAGCGAGCCCTGGAAGGACCCGGGCGCCACGCCCTACGTCCGCATCGACAAGGTCACCAAGAAATTCGGCGAGTTCGTCGCGGTCGACGACGTCTCGCTCAACATCTACCGCGGCGAGATCTTCTGCCTGCTCGGCGGCTCGGGCTGCGGCAAGACGACCCTGCTGCGCATGATGGCCGGGTTCGAGGTGCCGACGTCCGGGACGATCTCGATCGACGGCGTGGACATCACCTGCCTGCCGCCCTACGAGCGGCCGGTGAACATGATGTTCCAGTCCTATGCGCTGTTCCCGCACATGACCGTGGAGCAGAACGTCTCCTTCGGCCTGCGCCAGGACCGGGTGCCGAAGGCCGAGATCCGGGACCGCGTCGCCGAGATGCTGAAGCTGGTGCACCTGGGCCAGTTCGCCAGGCGCGAGCCGCACCAGCTCTCGGGCGGCCAGCGCCAGCGCGTGGCGCTGGCGCGGGCGCTGGTCAAGCGGCCGAAGCTGCTGCTGCTCGACGAGCCGCTGGCTGCGCTCGACAAGAAACTGCGCGAGCACACGCAGTTCGAGCTGCTCAACATCCAGGACACGCTCGGCGTGACCTTCGTGGTCGTCACCCACGACCAGGAGGAGGCGATGACGCTGGCGACGCGCATCGGCGTGATGAACCACGGCGAGATCGTCCAGGTCGGCACGCCGAGCGAGATCTACGAGTACCCGGGCTCGCGCTTCGTCGCCGACTTCATCGGCTCGGTGAACCTGTTCGAGGGGCGCCTGGTCGAGGACGAGCCCGACTACGTGCGCGTGAAGTCCGATGAACTGGGCGGCACCTTCCACGTCGGTCACGGCGTGAGCGCGGCGCCGGATGCGACCGTCTGGGTGGCGCTCAGGCCAGAGAAGATCCACATCGCGCAAGAGCGGCCGGATGGCGGGCCGGACAACCAGGTGCAGGGCACGGTGGCGGAGATTGCCTACCGCGGCGACCAGTCCGTGTATCTCGTGCAGCTCGCGAGCGGGCGCCAGGTACGTGTGACGCAGCCGAACATCCAGCGCCAGGGCGGCGTGCGCATCAGCTGGGACGACAAGGTCTGGCTGGCCTGGGATTCCGCGAGCCCGGTGGTGGTCACGCAGTGAACGCCGCGCGCGCGACCGGGGACCGGCGGCGCGCGATGGGCCTCGCGGAACTGCGCGCCTGGGTGCGCGCGCTCGGCCCCTGGCGATGGGCGAGCAGCCGCCTGCGAGCCTGGCGCGGCGGCGGGCGTACGGCCGTCATGGGCGTGCCGACGTTGTGGCTGCTGCTCTTCTTCCTGGTCCCGTTCCTGATCGTCTTCAAGATCTCGGTGTCCGAGGCCCGGCTCGGCATGCCGCCCTACGAGCCGCTGTTTACCTGGGTCCAGACCCAGGTCGTGCAGCTCAAGCTCAATTTCTCGACCTACGCGTTCCTGTGGGAGGACGCCCTGTACCGCAATGCCTACCTGAACTCGGTGTGGACCGCCGGAATCTCGACGCTGCTGTGCCTGCTGATCGGCTATCCCATGGCCTATGGCATCGCGCGCGCGAAGCCGGCCTGGCGCAACCTGTTGCTGCTGCTGGTGATGCTGCCGTTCTGGACCTCGTTCCTGCTGCGCGTCTACGCCTGGATCGGGATCCTGCGCACCGACGGCGTCATCAACGACGTGCTGCTGTGGATCGGCATCATCGACGAGCCGCTGGTGATGCTGCAGACCAACTTCGCCGTGTACCTGGGCATCGTCTACTCCTACCTGCCGTTCATGATCCTGCCGCTCTACACGGCGATCGAGAAGCTGGACCTGACCCTGCTCGAGGCCGCGGCCGACCTGGGCTGCAAGCCGACCAAGGCGTTCTTCCGCATCACGCTGCCGCTCACCAAGGGCGGGATCATCGCCGGCTGCATGCTGGTGTTCATCCCCGCGGTCGGCGAGTTCGTGATCCAGGCGCTGCTCGGCGGGCCGGATTCGCTGATGATCGGCCGGGTGCTGTGGGAGGAGTTCTTCAACAACCGCGACTGGCCGGTGGCGAGCGCGGTCGCGATCGCGATGCTGCTGTTGCTCGTCATCCCGATCATGATCTTCCAGCGCAACCAGGGCAAGCAGGCCGGAGCGCACCGATGAGCGGCCGCCGGTCGGTCTTCGTGCTGGTGATGCTGGTGCTGGGATTCCTGTTCCTGTACGGGCCGATCCTGTCGCTGATCATCTACTCCTTCAACGAGTCGCGCCTGGTGACGGTCTGGGGCGGGTTCTCGACCAAGTGGTACGTTGAG
>DASTOQ010000107.1:0-2410 GCA_035720205.1 Steroidobacteraceae bacterium
CGTGGTGAAGGAACTGCGCGCGCGCTACATGGTGGTCCGGGACCGCGACGGCGTGGACACGCTGATCCCGAACGAGAACGTCATCTCCGCCGAGGTCGTGAACTGGAGTTACGGCGACCGCGCGGTCCGCCTCAAGCTGCAGGTGCAGATCAGCTACCAGGACGACCCGCGCAAGGCGCTCGCGCTGCTGGAAAAGGCCGCAGCCGGTCACCCACGCGTGCTCACGGATCCCGCGCCGGCCAGCCGGGTCATGGCCTTCGAGGACAACGGCGTCGCACTTGAGCTGCGCTTCTGGATCCAGGACCCCGAGGCCGGCGTCAACAACGTGCGCTCGGACCTGCACCTGGCGGTCTGGGACCTGTTCCACGAGGCCGGCATCACCATCCCGTACCCGCAGCGCGATGTCCACATGAAGTAGACTGCCGGCGATGGATCTCGGATTCATCGAGCTCATCGACTGGCACGCGGGCGCGGTGCTCGCGATCACGGTCGGCACCTTCTACCTGTTCGCCAAGGAACGCCTGCCGGTGCAGAGCACGGCGCTGCTCGCGCTGCTGGCGCTGATGCTGCTGTTCGGCGTGTTTCCCTACCAGCGCGGCGACCGGCCTCTGGGGCCCGAGCAGTTCCTCGCCGGTTTCGGAAACTCGGCGCTGGTGACGATCTGCTTCCTGATGGTGCTCGGCCACGGGCTCACCACGACCGGGGCGCTCGAGCCGGTGGTCCGGCGCCTCGCGCGGCTCTGGTCATTCACGCCGCAGCTCGCCTTCCTGCTGATTCTCGTCTTCTGCGTCGCCGTCAGCGGCGTCGTCAACGACACGCCGATCGTGGTGCTGCTGATGCCGGTGCTGATCGCGATTGCGGCGCGCACCGGCACCAGCGTCTCGCGCACGCTGCTGCCCATGAACTACGCGGTGCTGATCGGAGGCATGGCCACGACCATCGGCACGTCGACCAACCTGCTGGTGGTCGGCATTGCCGGGAAGCTGGGCGCGGCCGAGTTCGGCCTGTTCGACTTCACGCACATCGTGGCGATCGCCGCCGCGATCGCGCTGCCCTACCTGTGGCTGGCCGTGCCGCGGCTGCTGCCGAAAGACACGGGCGACCAGCCGCGCGGGGTACCGCTCGCGTTCGACGCGGCCCTCGAGGTCCGTGAGGACGGCTACGCCGCCGGCAAACCGCTGCAGCAGCTCGGCAAGCGCGCGCGTGGCCTGCGGCCGCTGGGCGTGCAGCGCGGCGGCGCCCGCATTGCGCCGCTCCCGGACGTGGAACTGCGCGCCGGCGACCGCATCCTGCTGCAGGCGGCGCCGGACGACCTGCGCGAGTTCGGTGCGGCGCTCGGCGCCTGGCTGCATGCGCGCGAGCGCGACGAGGTGCCTGGCGCTCCGGACCAGACCGTCGCGCAGGCGCTGGTCACGTCCGAAGCGGATCTTGCCGGCACTGCCTCTAGCGCCCGCCAGTTCGCCGACCAGCACCGCCTGGCGGTGATCGGGATCCACAGGCCCGGCAGCGAGCATCCGCTCGATCCCGAGGAGACCTTCCTGCGGCCCGGCGACGTCCTGCTGGTCCGCGGCCACAGGGACCAGGTCGACGGACTGCGCGCTTCCGCGGGCGTGCTGATGCTGGACGCCATGACGGAGCTGCCACATACGCGCCGCGCCCCGCTCGCGCTCGCGATCATGGCGGGCGTGATCTTCATCGCGGCGACCGGCATCCTGCCGATGGTGCTGGCCTCGGCTGTCGGCGTCGCCGCCATGCTGCTGACCGGCTGCCTGGGCTGGCGCGAGGCGACGGATGCGCTCTCGTCAAAGGTCATCATGATCGTGGTCGCGAGCCTCGCGCTCGGCGAGGCGCTCACGGCGACGGGCATGATCGCGGGGGCCGGGACCCTGCTGGCCTGGATGCACGCCTACGTGCCGGCCGTCGTGATGCTGGCCGCCTTGATGCTGCTGATGGCCGTCATCACCAACTTCGTCTCCAACAACGCCGCGGCGATCATCGGCACGCCCGTCGCGATCGCGATGGCAGCGACCATGGGCGTGGACCCGCGGCCTTTCGTGCTGGCGGTCCTGTTCGGCTGCAACCTCTGCTATGCGACGCCGATGGCTTACCAGACCAACCTGCTGGTGATGTCCGCGGCGGGATACCGCTTCGCGGATTTCGTGCGCGCGGGGCTGCCGCTGCTGGCGATCATGTGGATCACGCTGACCTGGCTGCTCGCGCGAGAATATGGGCTGCTTTGATCCCTAGGGCCGGTCCCCGCGCAGGGGGAATGCGGGCGCGGTACCCTTCTTGTCGGCGCCGGCATACAGCGTCAGGTGCGGGAAGGGAATCTCGATGCCGCGGGCATCGAAGGCGGACTTCAGCCGCCTGAGGTACTCCCGGCGCACCGTCCACTGCTCGAGCACGCGGG
>DASTOQ010000108.1:0-17054 GCA_035720205.1 Steroidobacteraceae bacterium
GGGCACCAGAGGCGAGCCGCTGCCTGGAAACCTTAGGCTCGACAGGCGGTTAGGTCAATCGAGCGCGATGGTTCGGGCGCACTCGGACGCATTGGAAATCAACGTCTTAGGCGTCAATACTCGCCGTGTAGTCCGCGCCTCGCGCGAGGCGGGCGCGGGGGCACATCAGCGCATGACGGTAGCCGGCCCGCCGCTCGTGAACAGGTGCGCGATCTCGCCCTGGCCGCGCTGCTCGCGGAAATGTCCGTTCGTGAATTCGGAAACGACGCGGCGCCAGAACCGGATGGCGCCGGAATTGCGCGCCTGCTCGGAGATCGTCCACTCGCCGGCGTAGCGCGCGAACAGCAGCATCGCCGCGCCGCGCCCGGCGCCGCGGCTTCGGTAGGGCTTCCTGACGAAGAACTCGCTCAGGCGGTAGTGGCGCCGCGGATCGGCATCCGTCGGCGGCGTGCGCTGCACGACCGCGAATCCGACCGGCTCGTTCTCCCGCAGGATGATGAATGCGGTCGTGCGGTCGTCGTGGAACCAGCCCTGGATGATCTCGGTCACGCCCTGGCCGGTCACCTGCAGCGACGGATAGACGCCGGTGCGGTCGCCGGAGATGTCGGCGAGGTACTCGCCGTAGGCTTCCTCGATCCAGTCGCGGTCCGGCGGCGAGGCGCGCGCCTCGCGGATCGTGATCGGCATGTCCGGGTCCCGGAAAGAGACCGGCCGGGGGAAGGCCGCGGGGTCTCCGCGCCGTCCACCCGGCCGGTCTTGGCCCTAAGCAGTAATGAGCTTACTGCGCCGGGGCGGCTTCTTCGGCCGGCGCCTCTTCGGCAGGAGCGGCGGCGTCCGCAGCCGCGGCTTCGCCCGCAGCGGCGGCATCCGTCGCCATTTCCTCGGCCGCAGGAGCCACTTCTTCGGCAGCCGGGATGGCGGCTTCCTCGACAGCGGCCTCTTCCTGCTTGGCACCACAGGCGCCCAGCACAAGGGCAACCGCAACGGCGCCCAGAATCTTTGCATTCATCGTCAGATACCCCAGGTTCGTACAGTGAGATGGAAAGGCAAGGTCCGCGGCGAAAACATCGAAGCACCAGCCTCGTTGCTCCTACGCGTCAAGGAATTCTAGCGGGATTGCTGCGCCGCGCAACGGTCGCATATTTGCGACACCCGGCGTCGGCTTGGCGGCGGCCGGCGCCAGCCGTTACGCTTTCGCACAGGCTCGCAGTCGGAGGCGTCATGGGAAATGCGGACCTCGGGAAACTGTACGTCGACCATCTGCGGGAGCTCATGGCCCGGGTCGACCGGGCGCTGGCGGAGACGGGCTTCGACGGCCTGATCACCGGCTCCGGGGCCCTGCGGTACTACTACCTGGATGACAGCAGCTACCCGTTCCGCCCCAATCCGCGCTATCGCGCCTGGCTGCCCGACGCCAGCCCCGACTGCTTCGTCGTATACCGGCCCGGCAGCCGCCCGCGGCTCCTGTTCTGCCAGCCGGACGATTACTGGTACCTGCCCCCGGAGCGGCCGGAGGGGTACTGGGTGGATTCCTTTGACCTGGAAGTGATCCGGTCGCCCTCTGAATTGCGGCGTAAGGTGGGGTCCAGGGGCCGCTGGGCGGTGCTTGGCGAGCCCGGCCCCGCCACCGATGGCCTGGGGGAACACGACCCGGCGGGTCTGGTGGCACGGCTCGACTACGGGCGGGCCGCCAAATCCCCCTATGAGGTCGAGTGCATGGCCCTCGCCACGGCCGCGGGCGTGCGTGCCCACCGGGCCGCGGAGGCGGCCTTCCGGAACGGCGCCTCGGAATACGAAGTGCACCTGGCCTATTGCCGCGCGGCCGGTGCCCGGGAGGAGGAACTGCCCTACAACAACATCATCGGCTTCGACCGGCATGCCGCGGTCCTGCACTACCAGCTGCTGGACCGCAGCCGGCCGCCGGGGGTGCAGGCCTTCCTGATCGACGCTGGGGCGCAGTACGCGGGCTACGCCTGCGACATCACCCGGACCTACGCGGCGGCGCACGGTGCGTTCCAGGAACTGATCGATGGGGTGGATGCCGTGC
This sequence comes from Steroidobacteraceae bacterium, assembly GCA_035720205.1. Lineage (GTDB taxonomy): Bacteria > Pseudomonadota > Gammaproteobacteria > Steroidobacterales > Steroidobacteraceae > SCUD01. Next base: position 2,048 of record DASTOQ010000108.1, read on the forward strand.
AGCGCGGTCTCGCCGAGCGCGTGCTCCCGGGCACCGATTACCGTGACATCCACCTGGCGGCGCACCGGGCCACCGCGGAGGTGCTGACCGCGCAGGGCATCGTCAAGGGCACGGCCGAGGCGGCCCTCGAGTGCGGGTTGACGTCAGTCTTCTTCCCGCACGGCATTGGTCACCTGCTCGGGCTCATGGTGCACGACGCCGGCGGCTTCATGGCGGCGCCCGCGGGCGGCGCGCTGCCGAAACCGGAAGGCCATCCGTACCTGCGCCTGACGCGCAAGCTCGAGCCCGGCTTCGTCGTGACGATCGAGCCCGGGATCTACTTCATCGACTCGCTGCTGGCGCAGGCGAAGTCCGACGCGCGCGGCAGGATGGTGGACTGGCGGCGGGTCGAGGCCCTCGCCCCCTGCGGCGGCGTCCGCATCGAGGACAATGTCGTGGCGCAGGCGGGCGCGCCGCGAAACCTCACGCGCGAGGCGTTCGCGGCGGCGGCCTGAGCCTGGCGCCCGCGAGCGTGGCGCCGGCCGGTCAGCGCTGCTTCAGCAGGTCGCGGATCTCGGCCAGCAGCACTTCCTGGCGCGGCGGCGGCGGCGGTGCGGCAGCGGGCGCCGGCGCCGGCTTCTTCAGCTTGTTGATCGCCTTCAGCGCCATGAAGATCGCGGCGGCGATGATCAGGAAGTCCACCAGCGACTGCATGAATGCGCCGTAGCCGATCGTCACCGGGTCGCCGGTCTTGGCGCTTTCGCCGAGCGTGAAGACCAGGCTCGAGAAGTCGACGCCGCCGATCACCCAGCCGAGCGCGGGCATGATGATCGCTTCCACCAGCGACGACACGATCTTGCCGAAGGCCGCACCGATCACGATGCCGACGGCCATGTCGATCATGTTGCCCTTCATCGCGAATTCCTTGAATTCCTGCAGCAGGCTCATGTTTCTCCCCTTTGTGGTCGTGGCCGGCGCCGGTGGCACCGTAGCACGAAAGAAAAAAGCCGGGGAGAGCCCCGGCTTTCGACTTGATCCTCAAACGCGTCAAATAGACGCGTCCGCTTCGTCCCTTGTCAGGCGGCCTTGCGGCGCTTCGGCTTGGCGGCAGGCGCGGCCTTCTTCGCGGCGGGCTTCTTCTCCGCCTGCTTGTCGGCCTTCTTGTCGGCCTTCTTTTCCGCCTTCTTCTTCTTCGAAGGCTTGTCTGCAGGCTGGGGCGCCGGGGCGGCCTCGCCCTCGACCAGCTGCATCAGCGCCATCGGCGCCGAGTCGCCGGGGCGCGGCTCCATGTGCAGGATGCGCGTGTAGCCGCCGGCGCGGCTACGGAAGCGCGGCCCGATCTCGGCGAACAGCTTCTCGACCAGCGCAGAGTCGCGAAGCTGCGCGAAGGCGCGGCGGCGGTGTGCCTCCGAATCGCTCTTGCCGAGCGTGATCAGCGGCTCCACGACCCGGCGCAGTTCCTTCGCCTTCGGCAGCGTGGTGCGGATCGTTTCCGCGCGCAGCAGCGCCGCGGACATGTTGCGCATCAGCGCCTTGCGGTGGGCGCTGTTGCGCGAAAGCTGGCGTCCCGACAGTTGGTGTCGCATGTGTCCCTGTGTCCCGGAGCCGGCTCAGGCCGAGCGCAGCTCGTCTTCGCGGCGCAGCGAGGCCGGCGGCCAGCCTTCGATGCGCATGCCGAGCGTCAGCCCGTGGCTCTCCAGCACTTCCTTGATCTCGGTGAGCGACTTCTTGCCGAGGTTCGGCGTGCGCAGCAGCTCAACCTCCGTGCGCTGCACCAGGTCACCGATGTAATGGATGTTCTCGGCCTTGAGGCAGTTGGCGCTCCTGACCGTGAGTTCGAGCTCGTCGACCGGGCGCAGCAGGATCGGGTCGGGCAGCGGGCCCGCCTCGCGCGACGGGGACTCGCCCTGCCCCTCGAGGTCCACGAACACGGTCAGCTGGTCCTTCAGGATCGAGCCCGCGCGGCGAATCGCCTCGTCCGGGTTGATCGTGCCGTTGGTCTCGATGTCGATGATCAGCTTGTCGAGGTCGGTGCGCTGCTCGACGCGCGCGGACTCGATGCCGTAGGTCACCCGGCGCACCGGCGAGAACGAGGCGTCGAGCTGCAGCCGCCCGATCGGCCGGCTCTGCTCCTCGAACTCGAGCCGCTGCACCGCCGGACGGTAGCCGCGGCCGCGCTCGATCTTGAGGTTCATCGCCAGCTCCACCGGCTTGTTCAGGTTCGCGATCACGAGCTCGGGATTCACGATCAGGACGTCGTGATCGACCTGGATGTCGCCGGCACGCACCGGACCCGGGCCCTTCTTCGACAGGCGCAGCTCGACCGACTCGCGCGTGTGCATCTCGATCGCGATCGCCTTGAGGTTGAGCAGGATGTCGACGACGTCCTCCTGGACGCCCTCGATGCTGGTGTACTCGTGCAGCACGCCCTCGATCTCGACCTCGGTCACGGCGCTGCCCGGCATCGAGGACAGCAGCACGCGCCGCAGCGCGTTGCCGAGCGTGTGCCCGAAGCCGCGCTCGAACGGCTCGATCACGATGCGCGCCTGGCGCGGCCCGGTCTCGGTGACCTTGACGGAGCGGGGCTTGAGGAATTCCGTGGCGGATCCTTGCATGGACATCACCCTTACTTCGAATAGAGCTCGACGACCAGGTTCTCGTTGATGTCCGGGAGGATCTGGTCACGGTCCGGCAGCGCCTTCAGCGTGCCGGTGAATTTCTTGTCGTCCACGTCGACCCATTCGGGCAGCCCGACCTGGGTGGCGATCGCGAGCGCCGCGGCGATGCGCGCCTGGGCGCGCGCTTTCTCGCGCACGCTGATCACGTCGCCGGCTGCGCACTGGTACGAGGGCACGTTGACCGGTTCGCCGTTGACCTCGATCGCCTTGTGCGACACCAGCTGGCGCGCCTCGGCGCGGGTGGCGGCGAAGCCCATGCGGTACACGACGTTGTCGAGGCGCGACTCCAGGAAGCGCAGCAGGTTCTCGCCGGTCGATCCCGGGCGGCCCGCGGCCTTCGCGTAGTAGTTGCGGAACTGGCGCTCCAGCACGCCGTACATGCGGCGCAGCTTCTGCTTCTCGCGCAACTGGATGCCGTAGCCCGACAGCCGCGTGCGGCGCTCGCCCTTGATGCCGCCGGGCGGCACCTCGAGCTTGCACTTGCTCTCGAGCGGCTTGATGCCGCTCTTCAGCAGCAGGTCGGTGCCCTCGCGGCGCGAGAGCTTGCACTTGGGTCCGAGGTATCTGGCCATGGTTCCTGTCTCAGACGCGCCGCTTCTTGGGCGGGCGGCAGCCGTTGTGCGGGATGGGCGTCACGTCCTCGATGCTGGTGACCTTCAGGCCGCAGGCGTTCAGCGCGCGCACCGCGGACTCGCGCCCCGGGCCGGGGCCGCGCACGCGGACCTCGACGGTGCGCAGGCCGTGCTCCTGCGCGGCGACGCCCGCCTTCTCCGCCGCGACCTGCGCCGCGAACGGCGTGCTCTTGCGCGAGCCGCGGAAGCCGGAGCCGCCGGAGGTGGCCCAGGCGAGCGTGTTGCCCTGGCGGTCGGTGATGGTGACGATCGTGTTGTTGAACGAGGCATGGATGAAGGCGATGCCGTCGGACACCTGGCGCTTCACCTTCTTGCGCGCCTTGGCCGCCGCCGGCGCGGCGCCCTGCTTGCCGTCCGCCTTCGCTTCCGGCTTCGCTTCGGCCTTCGCTTCGGTCTTTTCTTCGCTCATGTCCGGTTAAACCTTGCCCGCCTGGACGTTGGTCTTGATCGCCGCGCGGCGCGGTCCCTTGCGCGTGCGCGCGTTGGTGCGCGTGCGCTGGCCGCGCGCCGGCAGCCCCTTGCGGTGGCGGATGCCGCGGTAGCAGCCGAGGTCCATCAGCCGCTTCAGGCTCATCGCGTTCTCGCGGCGCAGGTCGCCCTCGACCATGAAGCGCGAGACCTGGGCGCGCAGCGCGTTGACTTCGGGCTCGGTCAGGTCGCGCACCTTCGTGGAAGGCGCCACGCCCGCCGCCTTGCACACCGCGAGCGCCCGCGAGCGGCCCAGGCCGTAGACGTGCGTCAGCCCGATGCCGATGTGCTTGTTGACAGGAATGTTGATGCCGGCGATGCGCGCCATGCGACTAGCCCCCGAGCCGCGGGAAACGCGGCAGCATACGTGAAAATGCGGATTTCCTCAAGATCTTCAAGGCCCTGCGACTCAACCCTGGCGCTGCTTGTGGCGCGCATCCGACGAGCAGATGACGCGCACGACGCCCTTGCGCCGCACGATCTTGCAGTTCTTGCAGATCTTCCTGACCGATGGACGTACCTTCATGACGATCCTCTCCCCGCGCTCAGCGCGGCACTCCGCCGCGGCCGAAGCCGCGCAGGTTGGCCTTCTTCATCAGGCCCTCGTACTGGTGCGACATCATGTGCGCGTTCAGCTGCGCCACGAAGTCCATGACCACGACCACCATGATCAGCAGCGAGGTGCCGCCGAAGTAGAACGGCACGCGCCCGTAGGACATCAGGACCTCGGGCAGCAGGCACACCAGCGTCACGTACAGCGCGCCCCAGACGGTGAGCCGGGTCAGCACCTTGTCGATGTACTCGCCGGTCTGCTGGCCGGGGCGGATGCCCGGGATGAACGCGCCGCCCTTCTTCAGGTTGTCCGCGGTCTCGCGCGAGTTGAACACCAGCGCGGTGTAGAAGAAGCAGAAGAAGATGATCAGGCCGCCGTAGATCAGGAGGTGCAGCGGCTGGCCCCAGCCCAGCGCCGCGGCGATCGTCTGCAGCCAGGTGCCGGTCTCGCCGGTGCCGAAGAAGGAGGCCAGCGTCGCCGGGAACAGCAGCAGCGACGAGGCGAAGATCGGCGGGATGACGCCCGACATGTTGAGCTTGAACGGCAGGTGGCTGGTCTGGCCCGCGTACATGCGCCGGCCGACCTGGCGCTTGGCGTAGTTGACCGGGATGCGGCGCTGGCCGCTCTCGACGAACACGCAGAAGGCGGTCACCGCGCCGATCAGCAGCAGCAGGATGATCGCGAATGCCGGGTTCATCTCGCCGCTGCTGACCTGCTGGAAGGTGCCGCCGATCGCCGAGGGCCGGCCGGAGATGATGCCGGCGAGGATGAGCATCGAGATGCCGTTGCCGATGCCGCGCTCGGTGATCTGCTCGCCGAGCCACATCAGGAACATCGTGCCCGCGGTCAGCGTCAGCACCGCCGGCAGCGTGAAGTTGACGAACCCCGGGTTGATGACCACGCCCTGGTTCTGGAACGCGGTGGCCGCGGCGAAGCCCTGGAACGCCGCCAGCACCACGGTGAAATAGCGGGTCCACTGCGTGATCTTGCGCCGGCCGGACTCGCCCTCCTTCTTGATCGCGGCCATCGACGGCACGACCACCGCCATCATCTGCATGATGATGGACGCCGAGATGTAGGGCATCACGCCCATCGCGAAGATCGAGAGGCGCTCCAGCGCGCCGCCGGAGAACATGTTGAACAGGTCGAGGATCGTGCCTTCCTGGCTCTCGAACAGGCGCGCGAGCGCCACCGGGTCGATGCCCGGCACCGGCACGAAGGTGCCGATCCGGTAGACGATGAGCGCCCCCAGCAGGAAGAACAGGCGATGGCGCATCTCGGTGTAACGCGTGACGTCACCGAGCGCGATCGCCGCATTGCCCGCCGTGGTCGCCATCAGTCGATCTTCCCGCCCGCCTTCTCGATGGCCGCGCGCGCGCCCTTGCTGGCGACGACCGCCGGGCCCTTGAGCGTGACCGCACGCGCGATCTCACCCGACAGGATCACCTTGGCGCGCTCGGTCCGGAGCGGCACCACGGAGGCCTCGATCAGCGCCTGCAGGTCGACCAGGTCGGACTTCACCCTGGCGAGGTCGGTCAGCGTCACCTCGGCGCGGGTCGGCCGGATCGCCGAGCGGAAGCCCACCTTCGGCAGCCGGCGCTGCAGCGGCACCTGGCCGCCCTCGAAGCCGACCTTGTGGTAGCCGCCCTTGCGCGCCTTCTGGCCCTTGCCGCCCTTGCCGCAGGTCTTGCCCTGGCCGGCGGACGCGCCGCGCCCGACGCGCAGGCGCGGGCGCTTGCTGCCCGCCGCCGGCTTGAGTTCGTTCAGTCGCATCGCCATCGCTCCTTCAGGCCTTTTCGACCGCGAGCAGGTGCTTCGCGGCGTTGATCAAGCCGCGCACCTGCGGCGTGTCCTGCAGCACGCGCGAATCGCGGATGCGCCGCAGCCCGAGGCCGTGCACCGAGGCGCGGATGCTGTGGAGCTGCCCGTGCACGCTGCCCTTGAGCGTCACCTTGATCCTGTTCTGGCTCATGTGCTTCAGCCCGTGATCTCTTCCAGTGTCTTGCCGCGCTTGGCCGCGATCCGCTCCGGCGCCGCCATGCGCGAGAACGCGTTGAAGGTCGCGCGCACCACGTTGATCGGGTTGCGCGAGCCGTAGCTCTTCGCCAGCACGTTGCGCACGCCGGCGCACTCGAACACGGCGCGCATGCCGCCGCCGGCGATCACGCCGGTGCCGTCGGAGGCCGGCTGCATGTAGACGCGCGTGGTGCCGTGGCGGCCCTGGATCGCGTAGTGCAGCGTCTCGCGCGACAGCGGGACGGTCGTCATGTTCTTGCGCGCCTGCTGCATCGCCTTGGAGATCGCGACCGGCACCTCGCGCGCCTTGCCGTAGCCGAAGCCGACGCGGCCGGCGCCGTCGCCCACCACGGTCAGCGCGGTGAAGCCGAACTGCCGGCCGCCCTTGACGACCTTGGCGGTGCGGTTGACGGCGACCAGCTTCTCGATCAGGTCGTCGCCCGACTGGGACCTTTCAACACGTGCCATCTGGTCTTCTCCGGATCAGAACTTGAGGCCGGCTTCACGCGCGGCGTCGGCGAGCGCCTTGACGCGCCCGTGATAGCGGAACCCCGAGCGGTCGAACGCGACCGACTCGACGCCGGCGGCCCTGGCGCGCTCGGCGATGGCGCGGCCGACCGCGGCCGCGGCGTCGCGGTTGCCGGTGCCCTTCAGGCCCGAGGCGACCGCTTCCTGCACGGTCGAGGCGGCGGCCAGCACCCTGGCGCCGTCCGGCGTCGTGACCTGGGCGTAGATGTGCCGCGGCGTGCGGTGCACCGTCAGGCGCGCCTGCGCCTTCTCGCGGATCTTGGCGCGGGCGCGCGTCGCGCGCCGCAGTCGCCGGTCTTTCTTGCTCAGTTGCGCCATGGCCCTACTTCTTCTTGCCTTCCTTCAACACGATCTTCTCGCCAGCGAAGCGCACGCCCTTGCCCTTGTAGGGCTCGGGCGGCCGGTAGCCGCGGATCTCCGCCGCGACCTGCCCGACTTTCTGCCGGTCCATGCCCTTGATCACGATCTCGGTCTGCGACGGCGTCTCGATCGAGATGCCCTCGGGCACTGGGTAGGCGACCGGGTGCGAGAAGCCGAGCGTGAGGTTCAGGTTCCTGCCCTGCACCGCGGCGCGGTAGCCGACGCCGACCAGCTCGAGCTTGCGCTCGAAGCCCTTGCTGACGCCCGCGACCATGTTGGCGAGGTTGGCGCGTGCCGCGCCCGCCGCCGCGACCCTCTCGGCCGTCGCCTTGCCGTCGGCGATCGCCACCGACAGCGCCTGGTCCTGCTGCCGGACCGCGATGCCTTCGGCGAGCTTGAGCGTGAGCGCACCCTTGACGCCCTTCAGGGTCACGGCGTCCGCGGCGACCGTCGCATTGACGCCCGCGGGCAGCTTGACCGGCAATTTTGCAATTCTGGACATGATGCGGCCTCCTCAGGCCACGACGCAGAGCACTTCGCCGCCCTGCCCCACGCGGCGGGCCTCGCGGTCGGTCATGACGCCGGCCGGCGTCGAGACGATCGCGACGCCGAGGCCGCCCAGCACCTTCGGCAGTTTGTCCTTCGCGCGGTAGGCGCGCAGTCCCGGCCGCGACACGCGCTCGAGGCGCTCGATCACCGGCCTGCCCTGGTGGTACTTGAGCGCAACCGAGAGCGTCGCGCGCGTGCCGTCCTTGCGCACCGCGTAGTCGGCGACGTAGCCCTCGTCCTTCAGCACGCGCACGATGGCCTCCTTGACGCGCGAGGACTGCACGGAGACCTCCGGCTTGCCGGCGGCCTGTCCGTTGCGGATGCGGGTCAGCAGGTCCGCGATCGGGTCGGTCATGCTCATCTCGTTGCTCTCCTCACCAGCTCGCCTTGCGCAGGCCCGGCACGTCGCCGCGCATTGTCGCCTCGCGCAGCTTGACGCGCCCGAGGCCGAACTTGCTGTAGTTGCCGCGCGAGCGGCCCGTGATCGCGCAGCGGCTGCGCTGGCGGATCGGGTTCGCGTCCCGCGGCAGCTTCTGCAGCTTCTCGATCGCGGCCATGCGGTCCTCCGGCGAGGCCTTCGGGTCGCGGACCCGCTCCTTGAGCTCCGCGCGCTTCGCGGCGAACTTCTTCACCTTCTTCGCGCGGCGCTTCTCGCGTTCGATCATGCTGGTCTTCGCCATCGGTCACTTCCTGAACGGGAAATTGAACGCATCGAGCAGGGCGCGTCCCGACTTGTCGTCGCCCGCGGTCGTCGTGATCGTGATGTCCATGCCGCGCAGCTGGTCGATCTGGTCGTAGGCGATCTCGGGGAAGATGATCTGCTCCTTCACGCCGAAGCTGTAGTTGCCCTGGCCGTCGAACGAGCGCGGGTTGACCCCGCGGAAGTCGCGGATGCGCGGCATCGCGACGTTGATCAGGCGGTCCAGGAACTCGTACATGCGGGCGCCCCGCAGCGTGACCATGCAGCCGACCGGGAGGCCCTCGCGGATCTTGAAGGTCGCGACGGACTTCTTCGACTTGCGCACGGCCGGCTTCTGGCCCGTGATCTTCGCGAGGTCCGAGGTCGCCGCGTCCATGACCTTCTTGTCGGCGACCGCCTCGCCGACGCCCATGTTCACCGTGATCTTGGCGATGCGCGGCACCTGCATGTCGGTCGCGAGCCCGAGCTCGGTGCGGAGCTTCGGCCTCAGGACCTCGCGATAATGCTTCTGCAGCCTGGCTGTTGCGGCCATCGTTCCGGTCTCCGTTGTCACGCGTCCACCAGCTCGCCGTTGGACTTGAACACGCGCACCTTGCGCCCGTCCGCCAGCGTCTTCACCCCGATGCGGTCGGCCTTCTTCGTGGCCGGGTTCAGCAGCGCCACGTTCGAGGCGGCGAGCGGGGCCTCCTTCTGGACGATGCCGCTCTGCACGCCGCGCGCCGGGTTCGGCTTTTGGTGCTTCCTGACCATGTTGACGTTCTCGACCAGCACGCGGCCGTCGGCCTGAACCGCCACCACGGTGCCGGTCCTGCCTTTGTCCCTGCCCGCCGTCACCACGACCGTGTCGCCCTTGCGGATCTTCCTCACAGGACCTCCGGGGCCAGCGAAATGATCTTCATGAACGCCACGCTGCGCAGCTCGCGCGTCACCGGCCCGAAGATGCGGGTGCCGATCGGCTCGAGCTTCGGCGTCAGCAGCACGGCGGCGTTGCCGTCGAAGCGGATCAGCGAGCCGTCGCCGCGGCGCACGCCGCTGCGGGTGCGCACCACGACCGCGTCGTAGACCTCGCCCTTCTTGACCTTGCCGCGCGGGATGGCGTCCTTGATGCTCACCTTGATCACGTCGCCCACGCCGGCGTAGCGGCGGCGCGTGCCGCCCATGACCTTGATGCACATCAGCTCGCGCGCGCCGGAGTTGTCCGCCGCCTGCAAGCGAGTCCTGAGCTGGATCATCGTCCCGCCCTCCCGGCGCTCATGCCGCCGGCGCGCGTTCGATCACGCGCACCAGCTTCCAGGCCTTGTGACGCGACAGCGGGCGGCACTCGGCGATCGCCACCGTGTCGCCCTCGCGGCACTCGTTGTTCTCGTCGTGCGCGAGCAGCTTGGTCGTGCGCCGCACGTACTTGCCGTAGGTCGGGTGCTTCACCAGCCGCTCGACCGAGACCGAGATCGTCTTGTCCATCCTGCTGCTGACCACGGTACCGGTCAGCGTCTTGGCCGCCTCGCTCATTTCGCGCTCCTGCGTTCGTTCAGCACCGTCTTCACGCGGGCGATGTTGCGGCGAACCTTGCCGTGCTGGTCGGGCCGCGCCGGCTGGCCGGAGGCCGCCGCCATGCGCAGCTTGAACTGCTCCTTGCGCAGCGCCAGCAGCTCCTCGCGCAGCCCGGCCGCGTCCTTCTTGCGGATCTCACCGGTCGTCTTGCCCATCAGCGCACCTGCCGCTTCACGAAACTGGTGGCGACCGAGAGCTTGGCCGCGGCCAGGCGGAACGCCTCGCGCGCGGTCGCCTCCGACACGCCCTCGATCTCGAACAGCACCTTGCCCGGGGTCACCTTGGCGACCCAGTACTCGACGTTGCCCTTGCCGCTGCCCATGCGCACCTCGAGCGGCTTCTGCGTGATCGGCACGTCCGGGAACACGCGGATCCAGATCTGGCCGCCGCGCTTGACGTAGCGCGTCATCGCGCGCCGCGCCGCCTCGATCTCGCGCGCGGTCATGCGCGCGCGGTCCACGGCCTTGAGCCCGAAGTCGCCGAACGCGACCGTGCTGCCGCGGTGCGCGCTGCCGGAGAGGTTGCCCTTGAACTGCTTGCGGAACTTGGTCCGCTTCGGCTGCATCATGCCGGCTGCTCCTGCGGCTTGTCGGCGGCGGGCTCGGAGGCGGCCGCGGCGGCCTCCGCTTCCTGCTCTTCCTTGCCGAACACCTCGCCCTTGAATACCCACACCTTGACGCCGATGACGCCATAGGTGGTGCGCGCCTCGGCGGTGCCGTAGTCGATGTCGGCGCGGAAGGTGTGCAGCGGGATGCGGCCCTCGCGCGTCCACTCGGAACGCGAGATCTCGGCGCCGTTCAGGCGGCCGGCGATACGCACTTTCACGCCGAGCGCGCCGCTGCGCATGGTGTTGGTGACCGCGCGCTTCATGGCGCGGCGGAACATCACGCGCTTCTCGATCTGCTGCGCGATGCTCTCGGCAACCAGCGTCGCGTCGAGCTCGGGCTTGCGGATCTCCGCGATGTTCAGGCGCACGTCGGGCACCGGCATCTTCAGCAGCTTCGCCACCTCGACGCGCAGCTTCTCGATGTCCTCGCCCTTGCGGCCGATCACCACGCCGGGCCGGGCCGTGTGGATCGTGATGTTGGCCTTGCGCGCGGCGCGCTCGATGTGGATCCGGCTGACCGAAGCCTCGGCGAGCTTCCGGCGCAGGAACTCGCGCACTTTCCAGTCGCCCAGGAGGTGCGACGGGAAGCTCTTGGTGTCGGCGTACCAGCGCGACGCCCAGTCGCGCGTGATGCCGAGCCGGATGCCGATCGGGTTGACCTTCTGGCCCATGTGCTCTCCCGTCCCCTTACCGCGCCCGGTCCGCGACGATCACGCGGATGTGGCTGTTGCGCTTGATGATCCTGTTGCCGCGGCCCTTGGCGCGCGCGTGGAAGCGCTTGCCGACCGGCGCCGCGTCCACCTCGATCCGCGCGACCTTGAGCGCGTCGATGTCCGCCTCGTGGTTGTGCTCGGCGTTCGCAATCGCCGACTCGAGCACCTTGCGCACCAGCTTCGCGCCCTTCTTCGGCGTGAACTGCAGCACGGCGAGCGCCTTGCCGACCGGCTGGCCGCGCACCAGGTCCGCGACGAGGCGGCACTTCTGCGGCGAGATGCGCGCGTGGCGCAGCGTGGCTGATACCTGCATGGCTTACTCCGGCGCCGCCCCGGTCTCGACCTTCTTGGCCGACGAGTGGCTCTTGAAGATGCGCGTCGGCGCGAACTCGCCGAGCTTGTGGCCGACCATGTTCTCGGTCACCAGCACCGGCACGTGCTGGCGGCCGTTGTGCACGGCGATCGTCAGCCCGACCATGTCGGGCAGGATCATCGAGCGGCGCGACCAGGTCTTGATCGGCCGGCGGTCGTTCTTGTCGCGGGCCGCCTGCACCTTCTTCGCGAGGTGCAGGTCCACGAACGGGCCCTTCCTGAGGGAACGCGACATCTGCTCGCTCCTTACTTGCGCCGACGCACGATGAATGCGTCGGTCCGCTTGTTCTTGCGCGTCTTCTTGCCCTTGGTGTGCCAGCCCCAGGGCGACACGGGGTGCGGGTTGCCCTGGCCGGAGCGGCCCTCGCCGCCGCCGTGCGGGTGGTCCACCGGGTTCATGACCACGCCGCGCACCGTCGGGCGGATGCCGCGCCAGCGCCTGGCGCCCGCCTTGCCGAACACGCGCAGGTTGTGCTCGTCGTTGCCGATCTCGCCGATCGTGGCGCGGCACTCGACGCTGACCTTGCGCGTCTCGCCCGACTTCAGGCGCAGGATGGCGTTGCCGCCCTCGCGGCCGCTGTATTGCGCGGCATTGCCGGCCGCGCGCGCGAGCTGGCCGCCCTTGCCGGGCTTCAGTTCGATGTTGTGCACCAGCGAGCCGACCGGGATGTGGCGCAGCGGCATGGCGTTGCCCGCGCGGATCGGCGAGTCGGCGCCTGACTGCAGCTCGTCGCCCGCGGCGACGCCCTTCGGCGCCAGGATGTAGCGGCGCTCGCCGTCCTTGTACAGCAGCAGCGCGATGTACGCCGAGCGGTTCGGGTCGTATTCCAGGCGCTCGACCTTCGCGACGATGCCGTCCTTGTCGCGGCGGAAGTCGATCATCCGGTAGTTGTGCTTGTGGCCGCCGCCCTTGTGGCGCGTGGTCAGGCGGCCGGCGTTGTTGCGCCCAGCGGTCGCCTTGTGGCCGGACACCAGCGCGCGCAGCGGCTCGCCCTTGTAGAGGTGCGAGCGGTCGGGGCGCAGCTGGAACCGCGTTCCCGGCGACGTCGCTTTCAGTTTCTTCAGTGCCATGACCCGATTCCCGTTTCCTGACGCTTACGCGCGCTCGGCGCCGCCGAGCTCGATCTGCTGGCCCGCGGCGAGGCGCACGTAGGCCTTCTTCCAGTCCTGCCGCCGGCCTGGCGTGCGCCCGAAGCGCTTCGCCTTGCCCGCCTGGTTGACGACGCGCACCGCGTCCACCTTCACCTCGAACAGGTACTCGACTGCCGCGCGGATCTCCGGCTTGGTCGCGTCGGTGCGCACGCGGAACACGTACTGGTTGCCCAGCAACCCGATGCGCGCGCTCTTCTCCGAGACGTGCGGCGCGATCACCACGCCCGCGAGGCGATCCTTCGAGAACCCGCTCATGCCAGCTTCTCCTCGAGCATGCGCAGCGCGCCGACCGTGGCGAGCACCTTCGGGTAGCGCGCCAGCGACCAGGGGTCGAGGCTCGCGACCGGCATGACGTCCACGCCCGGCAGGTTGCGCGAGGCGAGGTAAAGCTTCTCGTCGTAGGCCTCGATCAGGATCAGCACCTGGTCGAGCCCCAGCTCGGCGAGCTTGCCGACCAGCATCTTCGTCTTCGGCGCCTCGAGCTCGAGGGCGCCGGTCACCAGCAGGCGCTCCTGGCGCGCCAGCTCCGACAGCATCGAGCGGATCGCGCCGCGGTACATCTTGCGGTTGACCTTCTGCGCGTGGCTCCTCGGCTTCGCCGCGAAGGCGCGGCCGCCTCCGACCCAGATCGGGCTTCGGATCGAGCCCGCGCGCGCCTGCCCGGTGCCCTTCTGGCGCCACGGCTTCTTGCCGCCGCCGCGCACCTCGGCCTTGGTCAACTGCGCCTTCGTGCCCGCGCGCCCCGCGGCCGCGTAGGCGGTCAGCACCTGGTGGACCAGCGGCTCGTTGTACTCACGGCCGAAGGTCGCGTCGCTGACGTCGATCTCGGAGCCCTTGGGCCCTCCACTCACCAGCTTGAGTTTCATCGGCAGCCTTCTCCGCTCACTTCTTCACGGCGGCGACGGACTTGCGTCGCGCGCGGGCCGCGGCCTTGACCGACGGACGGATGACCACCCGGCCGCCCGGGGCCCCGGGCACCGAGCCGCTCACCAGCAGCAGGTTGCGCTCGAGATCCACCTGCACGACCTTGAGGTTCTCCTCGGTGCGGCGCGTGCCGCCCATGCGGCCGGCCATGCGCTTGCCCGGGAACACGCGGCCCGGCGTCTGGCGCTGGCCGATCGAGCCCGGCGAACGATGCGACACCGAGGCGCCGTGGCTCGCGTAGCCGCCGGCGAAGCCGTGCCGCTTCATGACGCCCGCGTGGCCCTTGCCGATGCTGGTGCCGGTGACGTCCACGTCCTGCCCGGCCTGGAAGATGTCCACCTTGATCTCGGCGCCGGCCGCGAGCTCCGCGCCCTCGCCCTCGGCCAGGCGGAACTCCACCAGGCCCTCGCCCGGCAGCACGCCCGGCTTGGCGAAATGGGCAGCGGCCGGCTTGCTCAGCCGGGAAGCGCGGCGCTGGCCGAAGGTGACCTGGATGGCCCGGTAGCCGTCGGCCTTCGAGTCCTTGACCTGCACGATGCGATTCGGCAGCGCCTCGATGACCGTCACCGGCAGGGCGTCGCCTGCGTCGGTGAAAACCCGAGTCATGCCGGCCTTGCGGCCGACCAGACCTATGGTCATGATTTATATCCTTTTTTCACCGCGCCGGCTGCAATTGGCCGACGCTGTCAACGGGGACGCATCCCATTTACCCGAATCGGCTCTAACGAGCCCCACCCATCGCGCAGGTAAATGGGATGCGTCCCCATTTTCCCGCCCCGCAAAAAGCCGCTCAGTATAGCGGCCGGGACCATCAATTCAACTTGATCTGCACGTCCACGCCGGCCGGCAATTCCAGGCGCATCAGCGCGTCCACGGTCTTGTCGGTCGGGTTCAGGATGTCCATCAGGCGCTTGTGGGTGCGGATCTCGTACTGGTCGCGCGCATCCTTGTCCGCATGCGGCGAGACCAGCACCGTGAAGCGCTCGATCTTGGTCGGCAACGGCACCGGGCCGCGCACCGTGGCGCCGGTGCGCCGCGCGGTCTCGACGATTTCGCGCGCCGAGGTGTCGATCAGCTTGTGATCGAACGCCTTCAGGCGGATGCGGATGTTCTGACTCGTGGCCATTGCCGTTCCTTTACTTGAGGACCTTCGAGACCACGCCTGCGCCGACGGTGCGGCCGCCCTCGCGGATCGCGAACCGCAGGCCCTCTTCCATGGCGATCG
>DASTOQ010000109.1:0-17559 GCA_035720205.1 Steroidobacteraceae bacterium
GCCGGGGCCGGCGCGCGGCGTGGCCATCGGCCTCAGTTGACCTTGATCTCGATGGCCTTTGGCTTGACGACCTTGGACTTCGGGATGTGCACGTTCAGCACGCCGTCCTTGCTCTCGGCGCGGACACCAGCGGCATCCGCATCGTCGGGCAGCGTGAAGGTCCGGCAGAAGGCACCGTAGAACCTCTCGATGCGGTGCTGTCTGCGGCCCTTCTCCTCCTTCTCGTGCTTGCGCTCGCCCTCGATCGTGAGCATGCCGTCTTCCAGGGAGACCTTGACGTCCTCGCGACGGATTCCTGGCAGTTCCGCCTTCACGAGGTATTCGTCGTCCGTTTCGCTGATGTCCGCGACCGGCGACCATTCATAGGTCTCGGCTTCCTCGCCCATCATGCGCGGCCAGCGTCCGAACAACGACGGCATCGTGCCGCGGAAGAAATCGTCCGTGCCCCGGAAGGGTTCCCAACGCGTGAGTCTCATGTTCCCCTCCTTTGCAAAGGTTCACTACGCCATTACATTGGAAGGGTAGCCCCGTCGTCGCTCCGATCAATCCGTACATGTACTCATCGTCGGGGCCGGGCGAGCGTGCTGCAATTTCTGCGAGGCAAGGCACGACGTCCAAGGCTCCGCCACGCCGGGAGGCTTCACCATGGACCGCAAGCAGAGTGCCGCAGCGCCGGAGCCCGAACGGGAAGCGGAACTGCGCGAGGATTTCGCCTACGTCGACGAGGATGGCGATGGCCTGCTGCAGGTGGACGAATTCATCCGCTTCATGGACGAGCTTGGCGCGGAGATGTCCGACGAGGAGTGCCGCATCGGGTTCGCGGAGATCGATTCCGACCGGGACGGCGCGATCCAGTTCAGGGAGTTCCTGGACTGGTGGACGACGCCCTGATGCCGGCCGGTCGGAGACGCGCATGCGTTTGCCCCTGCGGGTGACGTTCCGCAACGTGGATCCGTCGCCTGCGCTCGCCGCGCGGGCGCGGGAACTGGCCGGACGGCTCGACCGGTTCTCGAGCCAGATCATGCACTGCCGGGTGACCATCGAGGCCCCGCACCGGCACGGCCGCCAGGGCACGCTGTACCAGGTCCGGATCGACGTCACCGTGCCAAGGCGCGAGATCGCCGTGCGGCGGGCCCATCCCATCGACCGGTCCCACGAGGATCCCTACGTCGCGCTGCGTGATGCTTTCCGGGCCCTCAGGCGCCGGCTGCAGGACCACGAGCGCCGGCGCCAGTGGAAAGTCAAAGCCCACTCCAGGTGAAGCTGACGTTCTGCGGCGCCGCAGGGCAGGTGACCGGCTCGTGCTTCCGGTTCGAAACCGGCGCCTGCCACTTCCTCGTCGACTGCGGCCTGTTCCAGGGCGGCCGCGATGCCTGGGCACGGAACGTGGCGCCGTTCTTGTTCGACCCGAAGTCCGTGGACTTCGTGATCCTCACGCACGCCCACATCGACCACAGCGGGCTGCTGCCGCGCCTGTATGCCGAGGGCTTCCGCGGGCCGATCTACGCGACGCCCGCGACGCGGGATCTCGTCGCCGTCATGCTGCCGGACAGCGCCTGGGTCATGAACGGCGAAGCGGAGAACGCGGCGCGCCGCGGCCGGCCCTACGTGGTTCCATACCGAATGGAAGATGCGCGCGCCGTGCTGGCGCAGGTCCGGTCCGTGGACTATGCCAGCGCCTTCGAGCCGGGGCGCGGCGTCCGCGCCCGCCTGCAGGACGCGGGCCACATCCTCGGTTCCGCATTCGTCGAGCTGTGGCTTACCGGACGCGGCGGCACGACGCGGGTCGTGGTGTCGGGCGACCTGGGCCAGCCCGGCCGGCCGATCGTCCGCGATCCCATGCCGCCCATGGAGGCGGACGTACTGCTGCTCGAGTCCACGTACGGCGACCGCAATCACCAGCCCATGTCGGTGACACTGGAGCGCCTGGCGCACAGTCTCAGGCTTGCGCTCCAGGAGCGCCGGGGAGTCGTCCTCGTGCCCGCCTTCGCGGTCGGGCGGACGCAGGAGTTCCTTTACCACCTCAACCAGTTGAGCCGCGCCCGCAGGATCCGGGGCCCGAGGGTCTATGTCGATTCGCCGATGGCGACCGAGGTCACGCAGATCACGGCCCGCCACTTCGAGGTGTTCGACGAGGAGACGCGGCGCATCGCCGGCGAGCCCGCCGGTGGCGACGGCTCGATGCGCGTGAGCTACACGGCGAGCGTCGAGGAATCCATGGCCTTGAACGGCATCTCCGGAGGCGCGGTCATCGTCGCTGCCAGCGGCATGTGCGACGGCGGGAGGATCCGCCACCACCTGAAGCATCACCTGCCGGATCCGCGCACCACGGTCCTGTTCATCGGCTACCAGGTCGCGGGAACCCTGGGGCGCCGGCTGGTGGACGGCGCCGCCACGGTGCGCATGTTCGGCGAGGAGATCCCGGTGCGCGCGCAGGTCGTGATGCTCGAGGGATTCTCCGCGCATGCCGACCAGTCGGCATTGCTGGACTGGATTCGCCGTCTGCCCCGGCCGCCCGGGGAACTGTTCCTCGTGCACGGGGAGCCCGAAGCGTCCGCCGCGCTGCGCGACAGGATCGCTGCCGAACCAGGGTGGCGCTGCCGCATTCCCGCGCACGGCGACAGTGTCGCGCTGACGGAATGAGGGGACGGACCGTGCCCCACCGCGGGCGCGCGATGGCTCAAACCCCGGCGATCAGCCTCATGCGCACGAGCTGTGCGAGCGACGAGGCGCCCATCTTCTTCATGACGTGGGCCCGGTGGATCTCCACCGTGCGCTGGCTGACGCCCAGTTCGGCCGCCATGACCTTGTTCGGCCTGCCGGCCGCGACGAGCTCGAGGACCTGCCGCTCGCGCGGCGTGAGCCGCGCGAGCCGCGCGCAGACCTGGCTCTTCTCGCCGATCGCGGCCCGCAGTTCACGGTCGCGCGCGAGCGCGCGCCGGATGCGCTCCACCAGGTCGTCGTCGCGGAACGGCTTCTGCAGGAAATCGAACGCGCCACGCTGCATCGCCTCGACGGCCATCGGCACGTCGCCATGGCCGGTGATGAAGATGACGGGCAGCACGACGCCGCGGCGGTTGAGCTCGTCCTGCAGCTCCAGGCCGCTCATGCCCGGCATGCGCACGTCGAGCAGCGCGCAGCCCGGCCGGTCCGGGTCGTAGGCCGCGAGGAAGTCGGTGGCCGATGCGTAGGTCGCGGCCGGCTGGCCCATCGATTTCAGGAGCAGCGCGAGCGCGCTGCGCACGCCCTCGTCGTCATCGACCACGAAGACGGTGGGAACCGCTGCTGCGCCGGTCACGGCGGCGCGTTCCCGACGTCGCCACCCGCCACGACCTCGGGCCTGACGCCCTTGCGTACCAGCTCGCGCATGTTGCGGATGCTGTCGCCGGCACGCAGTGCCTGTTCGGCGATCTGCCGCAGCGCCCGCCGCACCTCGGCGATATCGGCGTTCGGCAGGCCGAGCAACCGCTCGCAGGCGAGCGCGTACGTGCTGATCGCGGCCAGCGGCTGGTTGACCTCGTGCGCGATCGACGCCGCCATGCTCGCCATCGAGCCCAGCCGCGAGACCTCAGCAAGGCGCTCTGCGGCCCGGCGCTCGTACTCCTCGGCGCGCTGGCGCGCCGTGACATCGTGCAGGAAGCCCACGAATCGCGGCGGATCCTCGCCCTCGACCCGGCCGACCGAGAGCCAGGCGCGGAAGATGGTGCCGTCCTTGCGCTGTGCGTCGACTTCCCGGCCGATGCCCACGATGTGCGCTTCGCCGGTCTCGAGGTAGCGCTGCATATATGCCTCGTGCGCGCTGCGGTGCGGTTCCGGCATCAGCATCGACACGTTCGCTCCCAGCGCCTCGGAAGCCGGGTAGCCGAACAGTCCCTCGGCGGCGCGATTGAAAGTGAGGATCACGCCACGATGGTCGACGATCACGACCGCGTCCACCGCGGCCGCGAGCAGTGCCCGGAACTCCTGCTCGGTCTGTCCGTTCTTCATGGCGATCGGGCCGATTATAGGCACCGGTCCGTCGGGCCCGGGCTAAGTACTTGCCGATAGCCTCAGGCCAGCGACCCGGCGATGGCGCTGGACAGCTGCTCGACGTCCACCGGCTTATTGAGCACCTGGCATGCCGGCAGGTCCGCGAGCCGGCGGACGGCGGTCGACGTGTCGCCGGAGAGCAGCAACGCCGGCAATTCGCGCCCCACCTGCTTCCTGACCGCAATGATCGCATCGACGCCGGTCTCGCCGGAGCCGAGGTGATAGTCGCTGATGATCAGGTCGGGCATGCGGTTTCCCGCCGACAGCGCGGATTCCGCCTCGGCCCGGCTGGCGGTCGCGATCGGCTTGTGACCGATCGCGCGCAGGTACAGTTCGGTCGCGCCGCGCACGGCGTCGTCGTCCTCCACCAGCAGGATGACCGCGCTGGCGGCCGCGGTCACGGTCGCCGCGGCCGACGCAGGCTCGGGACCCGCGGCCTGCGTGACCAGCGCGGCGGGAATGCCGACCCTGAACTGCGTGCCGCGGCCGGGCTCGGATTCCACCGAGATGCCGAGGTCGAGCAGCGCGGCAATGCGCTTGACGATCGCGAGACCGAGTCCCACGCCGTAATGGCCGCTCTGGCCGATCTGGTAGTACTCATCGAAGATGCGGTCGAGCCTTCCGGCCGGGATGCCGATGCCGGTGTCCGTCACGGCGATGACGAGGCCGTCGCCCTCCGCGCGGCAGGCGAGCTGCACCGACCCGGTCTCCGTGTACTTGATCGCGTTGCCGACCAGATTCTCGAGGAGCTGGCGCAACAGCGTGCGATCGGTCCTGAGGCCGCGCGCCACCGGAGTCGCGGAGAATTGCAGGTTGCGCGCCGCCGCGATCGCCTCGAACTCGTTGCGCAACGCGTCGAACAGTCCCTCGACGCCGAATTCCTCGATCCGTGGCTGGATGCTCGCGGCCTCCAGCCGGCTGACGTCCAGCAGCGAGTTCAGGAGGCCCGTCATCGCGTCCACGGCCTCGCGCTCGCGCGCCAGCAGTTCGCGCGCCTCCGCATCCGAGACGCGCCGCCGCAGCGCGGCGTTCAGGAGCTGCAGCGTCTGCAGCGGCTGGCGCAGGTCGTGGCTGGCGGTCGCAAGGAACCGGGTCTTGGCCACGTTGGCGCGCTCCGCTTCCGCCTGCGCGGCGTGCAGCACGCGCACCATGTGCCGGCGGTCGGTGACGTCGCGCACTGCGGCGGCGACCAGACGCCGGTCGGCGCTCCCCGCCGGCGACAGGCGGATTTCCACCGGGAACTCGGCTCCATCCCTGCGCACGGCGACGAGATCGATGGCCGTCGCGCCCATCTCGCGCATGCGCGGCTGGGCCAAGTATCGAGCCCGGTGCTCGACGTGCAGGCTGCGGATACGCTCCGGGATGAGCCGCTCGATCGGGGAACCGCAGAGCTCGCTGGCCGCGTAGCCGAACAATTCCTCTGCCATGCGGTTCGCGAACACGATGGTGCCGCCGGTGTCGACCACCAGCAGCGCATCCGGCGCGAACTCGACCAGGCTCGCGAGCAGCGTCTCGGGAAGCGGGTTGGTCGGATCGGTCGTCATCGGGCGGGGTCCGTGGATTCCGTTCCGGTGCACCCATGATATGCGCCCATGGGCCGCCTGGCCATGCGGCCCGGCGCCTTGCCGGGTCAGTCCGCGGGACGGCGGACGGGCCGCATGAAATCCTGCCACGCGCGGACGCCGAGTTCGCCGGGACGCCTGCGCCACAGCGCCTCGATCACCGCCCGGGCGAGCTGCAGGTCCGTGAACAGCGGCGTGCCGGTCTCCACCGCGCGGCGGCGGATCAGGTAGCCGTCGGGCCGGCCGTATTCGTCGTATTCACGCGGCACGTTGACGATCAGGTCGACGGCGCCCGATTCGATGAGCTCCATCGCGCTGGTGCTGTCACCCGGCAGCTTGGCGACCGGCGTGCAGGGAATGCCGAGCGTGGCAAGCGCCTCCGCTGTCCCGCCGGTGGCGTAAATCGGGAGCTTGAGCACCTCGTGGATCAGGCGCGCCTCGTCGGCGAACCAGTACTTGTCCTCGAGCGGCCCGAGCGAGAGCAGCACGCCCCTGGCCGGATAGCGGAAACCGGCGGCATGGAGCGCATGCAGGAGGGCTTCCTGCAGGTCTTCGCCGAGGCAGCCGACCTCGCCCGTGCTCGCCATCTCGACGCCCAGCATCGGGTCCACGCCCGCGAGACGGCTGAACGAGAACATCGGCGCCTTCACGCCGACGTGATCGAGCTCGAGACTCGCGACGTTGCCCGCGCCCGCGACCCCCAGCATGCGGCGCGTCGCCTCCGCGGCCAGGTTGGCCCCCGTCACCTTGGACACGAACGGAAAGCTGCGCGAGGCGCGCAGATTGCACTCGATCACCTTGACCAGGTTGTGCTTGGCGAGGAACTGCACGTTGAACGGGCCCGTGATCTTCAGCGCGGCGGCGAGCTGGGCCGCGATGCGGCGTATGCGCCGGATGGTGGCGATGTAGACGCTCTGCGGCGGCAGCACGAGCGTCGCGTCGCCGCTGTGCACGCCGGCGTCCTCGATGTGCTCGCTGATCGCCCACAGCACGAGTTCCCCGCGGTCGGCGACGGCGTCGATCTCGATCTCCCTTGCGCGCGTCTCGAATTTCGAGACCACCACCGGGTGGTCCGGTGAAACGCGCTTGGCGCGCGCCAGGATGAGCTGCAGCTCGTTCGGCTCGTGCGCGATGCTCATGGCGGCGCCGGAGAGCACGTAGCTCGGCCGCACCAGCACCGGGAACCCGCCCAGCTCCTCGACGATGCGGGGCGCCATGGCGGCATCGGTCACGTGGCGCCAGGCCGGCTGGTCGATGCCGAGCTCGTCCAGCAGCGCGCTGAAGGTCCGGCGGTTCTCCGCGCGGTCGATGTCCTCCGGGCTGGTGCCCAGCACCGGGACGCCGGCGCGATGCAGGCGCATCGCGAGATTGTTCGGCACCTGCCCGCCCATGCTGACGATGACGCCCTCGGGATGCTCGCGTTCCCAGATGTCGAGCACCGACTCCAGGCTGATCTCGTCGAAGATCAGGCGGTCGCAGATGTCGTAGTCGGTGCTGACCGTCTCCGGGTTGTAGTTGACCATGATGGTCTCGAATCCCTGCTCGGCCAGCGTCCGCACGGCGTTCACGCAGCACCAGTCGAACTCCACGCTCGAGCCGATCCGGTAAACGCCGGCGCCCAGCACCATGACCTTGCGCCGCGCACCCGGGGCGACATCCGACGCGGAGGCGTGGTAGGTGGAGTAGAGATAATTGGTCTCGGCCGGGAACTCGGCGGCCAGCGTGTCGATCTGGGCGTAATGCGGGCGGATGCCGATCCGTGCGCGTGCGGCGCGGGCGCTGCCCTGCGGCAGCTTCAGCGCATCGTCGATCGCCTGGTCGGAGAATCCGAGACCCTTGGCTTCGCGCAGCAGCTCCGGCACCAGCGCGGCGCCCGGCGCCCGCAGCTGCCGGAACATCCCGACCACCGGGGCCATGCCTTGGATGAACCACGGGTCGATGTCGGTGATCTCGTGGATGCGCTCGACGCTCATGCCGCCCGCGAGCGCCTGCGCGACGCCGAAGATGCGGCGCGGCGTGGCATGGCGCAGTTCCTGCTCGAGGTCGTCGAACGCGAAGGCCTCCGGGTCGAGGCCCATGACGCCGATATCCAGCATCCGCAGCGCCTTCTGGATCACCTCGGGGAAGGTCCTGCCGATCGCCATGACCTCGCCGACGCTCTTCATCTCGCTGCCGATCTGCTTGACCGCGCCGTGGAACTTGGTGAGGTCCCAGCGCGGCACCTTGCAGACCAGGTAGTCGAGCGAGGGCTCGAAGAAGGCCGTGGTCTTCTTCGTGATGCCGTTCGGGATCTCCGGCAGGTCGTAGCCGAGCGCGATCTTCGCGGCCACGTAGGCGAGCGGATAGCCGGTCGCCTTGGACGCCAGCGCGCTCGAGCGCGACAGGCGCGCATTCACCTCGATGACGCGGTAGTCCACGCCGTCCGGGTCGAGCGCGTACTGGATGTTGCACTCGCCGACGATGCCGAGGTGGCGCACGGTGCGGATCGCGACCGTGCGCAGCAGCTGGTACTCCTCGTCGTTCAGCGTCTGCGACGGGGCGACCACGATGGACTCGCCGGTGTGGATCCCCATCGGGTCCAGGTTCTCCATGTTGCAGACGGTGATGCAGTTGTCGCCCGCGTCGCGCACCACCTCGTACTCGATCTCCTTCCAGCCGCCTAGGTATTCCTCAACCAGCAGCTGCCTGGCGCCGCCGGAGAATGCGCGCTGCAGCGCGGCGTCAAGGTCGGACTCCCGGCGCACGATGCCGCTGCCCTTGCCGCCGAGCGCGAAGCCTGCGCGCAACATGACCGGGTAGCCCATGCCGGCGACGGCGCGGCGCGCCTCCGCCGGCGAGTTGCAGGCGATGCTGCGCGCGGTCTTGACGCCGATCTCGGCGAGCCGGTCCACGAACAGCTGCCGATCCTCGGTGTCGAGGATGGCCCGCACCGGCGTGCCGAGCACGCGCACGCCGAGTTCATCGAGCAGGCCCCGCTCGTGCAGCGCGATACCGCAATTGAGGGCGGTCTGGCCTCCGAAGGAGAGCAGGATGGAGTCGATCCGTTCCTTCCGGATGACTTCCGCGGCGATCTCCGGAGTGACCGCCAGCAGGTAGAGCCGGTCGGCCATGCCATCGCTGGTCTGGATGGTGGCGATGTTCGGGTTCAGCAGCACCGTGAACACGCCGTCTTCCTTCAGCGCCTTGATGGCTTGCGACCCGGAGTAGTCGAACTCGCCTGCCTGCCCGATCTGCAGCGCGCCGGAGCCGAGCAGGAGCGTGCGCCGCGGCCTGGCCGCCGGGGCTGCGCTACTCACCGGTTCATGCCTTCATCGCGCCGGCGAGGCGCAGGAAATCGTCGAACAGGAACCCGGTGTCTTGAGGTCCGGGCGAGGCCTCCGGGTGGAACTGGACGCTGAAGTACGGCTCCGTTCCGGACCGGATGCCTTCATTCGAGCCGTCGTTGATGTTGACGAACCAGGGCCGCCAATCCGCCGGCAGCGAATCTTCGCGCACCGCGTAGCCGTGGTTCTGGCTGGTCACGTAGCAGCGCCCCGTCTGCAGGTCGCGCACCGGCTGATTCACGCCACGATGCCCGTACGGCAACTTGTAGGTGTCGCCGCCGGCCGCCAGACACAGGACCTGGTTGCCGAGGCAGACGCCGAAGACCGGGCGCCGATAGGTCGCGAGCAGGGAGCGGACCTGGCTGACGAGCGGCCCGAGGTCCTTCGGGTCGCCGGGACCGTTGCCGATCAGGATGCCGTCCGCGCGCGAGGCCAGCGGCGCCAGATCGCAGTGCCAGGGCGCGCGCGTCACGCTCGCCTCGCGCGCGAGCAGCGAACGCACGATGTTGTCCTTGGCGCCGGCGTCCACGACCAGCACCTCGAGCGGCCCGCCTTCGTAGCGCACCGGCTCAGGCGGCGCGACCTCGCGAAAAATGCCGTTGCGCATGTCGCGCTGGTCTGCCTGCGCGCGCATGTCGGCGGCGCTCATCTGCGCCGGCGCGAGCCAGCCGCGCATCGTGCCGTGCTCCCGCAGCCTGCGCGTCAGCGTGCGCGTGTCGATGCCGGTGACGGCCGGCACGTCTTCCTGCGAGAGCCAGGTGGCGAGCGAGCGAGCCGAGGCGTGGTGGCTGGGGGTCGCGACGTGGTGCTGCACGACCAGGCCCTGGACCTGAATGCGATCCGACTCGAACGGGCCGTCGAGGCTGCCCGAAGTGCGCGGTGGCGGAACGCCGTAGTTGCCCACGAGCGGATAGGTCAGGACGAGGATCTGGCCGCGGTAGGAAGGATCGGTCAGCGATTCGACATATCCGGCCATGCCGGTGTTGAAGACGACTTCTCCGGCGACCGCCCGGGCGGCACCGAATGCGCCGCCGTGCATGACCGTTCCGTCCTCGAGCTCGAGTCGCCACCGCGGGTCGATTGCCATGAGGCTCCCGTTCGCCGGATGCTAGACTTTAAATGAATCATGAACTCGCGGCCACGCAGCCTCGCGAAGGAATGGGCGATCCGTGCCGGCCTCGTGTTGGCGTCTCTGCTCTTCACCGTCCTCGTCGCCGAAGGGCTGTCGCGCGTGTTCGTGCCGATCTCCGACCTGCGCGAGAACATCGCGCTGGACGGCACGCGCATCCGCGATTACGTGCAGCCCGGCGTCGTCTATCGCCAGGTCTCGAACGAATACGATGCGCTCACGACGATCACCGACAAGGGCCACCGCGCGCCGGAGGTTTCCGGTAACCCGGACGTCGTCTTCATCGGCGATTCGTTCACCTATGGATATGGTCTCGCCGACGAGGAGACCTTCGTTGCGATCTACTGCCGCGAACGCGGGCTCTCCTGCGCCAATCTGGGCCTGCCGGGCAGTGGCACCCTGAAGCAGGTCGAGAGACTGGAGGAATTCCTGGCACGATGGCAGTGGCGGCCGCGAGATGTGCGGCTGGTCTTCTTCGCCATGAGCGGCAGCTTCTCCGCAGGCAACGACTTCGTCGACAATTACCATCGCGAGCTTCGCATGCGGCAGGCTGCGGCCGGCATCGCGCCGGCGGAAGGCGTGACGCAGCCGCCGCAGGCTGGCGCCGCCGAGCGCCTGATCGGCCTGCAGTCTCTCCTGCTGCGGCATTCCAACCTGCTCCGTCTGCTGAAGTTCTACGCCGGCCCGATGCTGAAGAGCATGATCGTCGCCGAGCCCGGCGGTGAGCGGATGGACATCGCGCTGGAAGGTACGCGTAAGGCGCTGGCTCAGCTCGACGAAATGAGCCGGCGCGAGGGGTTTACCTACCAGATCTACCTGATCGTGCCGGTACAGGACATCCTGCGCGGCACGCACGGGCAGACGCTCGCGACGCTCAACGGCGTCGCGCCGAAGCCGGCGATACCCACCGCGCAGGTCTTTGCGGACGCTCCAGCGCGCTACTACTTCGCGTTCGATGGCCACCTGAATCCCGAGGGGAACCGCCGGCTGGCGGAATTCCTGTCGTCGCGCGACGGGGCCGCCGGCCAATGAAGCCACGGCTTGCCCGGCTGCTGCGCGCAGCCGGGTTCCTCGTGGCGGTGCTGGGCGCTGCCGTCACCTGGCTGCTTTGGCCACCGCAGCAACACGAGATCGAGTTCCCGGACGGCAAGCAGTTCGCGTTCACGATCGTCGACGACACCGACATGGCGACGCTCGAACGCAACGCGCCTGTCTACGACACGCTGCATCGGTACGGCCTGAAGACGACGAAGACGGTCTGGGTGCTGGCGCCGACCGAAACGGACCATCCGTCGAACGCGGGCGACTCACTGCAGGACGCGGACTATGTGCAGTTCGTCCGCGATCTCCGCGACAAGGGATTCGAGATCGCGATCCATGGAGTACGCGGCGGGAGCAGCCCGCGCGCGGACACCATCGCCGGGCTGGAGGCGTTCAGGCGGGAATTCGGGGACTATCCGCGGCTGCACGTGAACCACTCGCGCAACCGCGAGAA
Source organism: Steroidobacteraceae bacterium (assembly GCA_035720205.1). Taxonomy (GTDB): domain Bacteria; phylum Pseudomonadota; class Gammaproteobacteria; order Steroidobacterales; family Steroidobacteraceae; genus SCUD01. The sequence goes on from DASTOQ010000109.1 coordinate 11,539, forward strand.
CCTCTACTGGGGTGCGCAGCGGTGGTCGCTGGCGCCGCTGCGCTGGATCTACCGGTTTGCCAAGGACGACCGGTTCTCGGGGGAGGATCCGGCCTCGCCGTATTACTGGGGGGACCTCGCGCGGCGGCACGTCCGTTACGTCAACCAGTTCACGTTCGGGGACATCAATCTGCTGAACGTGACGCCATCGTTCCCTTATCACCTGCCGGACAAGCCGCTGGTCAACCGCTGGTTCCCGACGGCGAACGGAGACAACCTGGACCAGTTCGAGAGGCTGTTGAGCCCCGACAACCTCGATCGGCTGGAGCGCGAAGGTGGAGTCTGCATCGTCTATACACACCTGGGCGCCGGCAGCTTCAACACCGGGAGCGGCGTCAACCCGCGCTTCGAGGACCGCATCCGCGACGTCGCGTCACGCAATGGCTGGTTCGTCCCCGCATCGGAACTGCTCGATTACCTCGAGGCCCAGCCGGGCTGGAGGGCTGACCCCGGCTGGCGGGAACGGGTGCGGCTGGAGATCCTGTTCCTCTGGGAAGTCATCACGGGCTGAACCGCCGCTGCGCTACACTTCCGGGACGGCAGTCAGGGAGGGATCGGATGGCCGGCAAGCGCGCGCTGGTAGTGGACGACTCCAAGTCGGCGAGGGTCGTGCTCAGCCGCCTGCTCGAGAAGTACGGCATCGAGGTGGATTCCGCGGACTCGGCGGAGTCCGCGCTCGACTACCTGCGCGATCACCATCCCGACGTCATCTTCATGGACCACCTTATGCCCGGGATGGACGGGCTGCAGGCGGTGCGCGAAATCAAGGCGAACCCGTCGCTCGCGTCCATCCCGATCATGATGTACACGTCCCAGGAGGGCGAGATCTATGGCGGACAGGCCCGCGCATCCGGCGCGGTCGGGGTGCTGCCGAAATCGATACGGCCGATCGACGTCACCAAGGCGCTCTACCAGCTGCAACTGCTGCCCGAGCGCCGCGATGGCGAGCCCTCGGCGCTGCAGTCCGCGGATGGCGAGCCGGCGGCCGCCCGGGCCCAGGCGGCGCAGGGCGCCGACCCACGGACGCGCGCCATGGTCGAGGCGATGCTGAAGGAGCAGAGCGTCGAGCTGCGCCGGTTCATGGTCACGACGCTCGAAGCGCACACGCACCGCATCCTGTCGGAACTGCGGCCCCGGGAGCCGGAACCGGCGGCGGATGCGGAGGACCTTCTGTCATCGGCGCCACCGCCCTCACGGAAACCGTGGGGCTGGATGCTGGCGACGGGCTCCGCCCTGGTCGCGCTCGTCGTGGTCGCAGTCCTCTACTGGCAGTCCGTCGCCGCGACGCGGCAGGCGGAGCGCGCGTTCGAGGCCGTCACGGCCTCGAACGAGTCGCTGGCCCAGGCCATCGAGAACTGGCGTATCGCGAACCAGCGCGTGGCCGCGCAGGATGCGAACACGGGTGGCGCGCGCCCCATGGTGCTGTCCGTCCCGTTCGGCGAACAGCCGATGGCGCCCTCCCGGCTCGAAGCCGTGCGCAACCTGGTGGGCCAGCTCGAACGCACCGCCATCAGCGGCACGATCCGCGTCGAGACATTCCTGGGCAATTTCTGCCTCATCGGCTCGGCGGCCCAGGGATACTCGCTGGCGCCGCCGGCGACGCCGGCCGCGCAGTGCGAGCAGCTCGGAAACCCGCTGGAAGAAGCCATGGGCCCCTCGGCGCGGCAGCCGCTCGCGTTCGCGAACCTGGCGGCATCGGTGCGCCAGCGCACAGGCGGGGCGATCGAGCTCGAGCTCATGACCGGTCCGCGGGAGCGCGTGGTCGCGTCGTATCCCGTCATCGAGCACTCGACCGCGGGCCAGTGGAACGCGGCCGCCCAGTCCAACAACCGGATCGAGATCAGCGTCGTCGAGAGATGAACGCGCGCTTGCTGGTCTACGGCGCCAACGGCTACACGGGCGAGTTGATCGCGCGCGCGGCGGCAGCGCAGGGCATGAGTCCCGTGCTGGCCGGCCGTTCGGCCGGCCCCATCGTCGCGCTCGCGCAGGAACTCGGCTGCGAACCGCGCGTCTTCGGGCTCGACGATCCGGCGGCGGTCGCGGCCGGACTCTCCGGCTGCAGCGTGGTCGTGCACTGCGCCGGCCCGTTCTCGGCGACGGCGGCGCCCATGATGGCCGCGTGCCTCGCGGCGCGCGTGCATTACACGGACATCACGGGCGAGATCGACGTCTTCGAGCTCGGATTTGGCCACGACGAGGCCGCGCGGCGTTCCGGCATCGTGATCTGCCCGGGCGTCGGCTTCGACGTCGTGCCGACCGACTGCATCGCGCTCACCCTGAAGGAGGCGCTGCCGGATGCCACGAGCCTGGCGCTGGGCTTCGACAGCAAGGGCGCGCTCAGCCGCGGCACGGCGTCCACCAGCGTCGAAGGCCTCGGCAACGGCAGCCGCGTGCGCGAGGACGGAAAGCTGGTACGGATTCCACTCGGATCGCGGTCACGGCGCATCGATTTTGGCACCGGCCTGAAGCTTGCAACGGCCATTCCCTGGGGCGACGTCAGCACGGCGTACCGCACGACGGGAATTCCCGACATCGAGGTCTATGTCCCGGTCTCGCCGCGGGCGCTCGCAAACCTGCGCCGCCTGGGACGCCTGGGCTGGCTGCTGCGCCGCAGGTCCGTGCAGGCGCTGCTGAAATGGCGCATCAGAAAGGGTGCGCCGGGACCCACGGCCGAGCAACGCGGGCGTTCGCCGGTACTGGTCTGGGGCCAGGCGAAGAACGCGACCGGGCGCACGGTGACCGCGCGCGTGCGCGTGCCGAACGGCTATACCGTCACCACCGATGCCGCGGTCGCGATCGCAGGCAGGCTGCTCGAGCCCGGCGCGCCGCCGGGCTTCACGACGCCGGCGCGACTGATGGGCGCCGGGTTCGTCTCGACCTTGCCGGGGGCGGGCCCGATCACCCTTGAATGAACTGAATGCCGGTTTCCGGCCGCCAGCCTGGCTCGCCAATCGCCACGTCCAGTCGGTGCTGCCGAGGCTGCCCGCGCGCCGCGCCGCCGTGGAACGACGCTCGGCGCCGATGGTCGCGGCCAGCCGCAAGCTCGTCCTCGATTGTGGCGACGGCGTGCGTCTCATGGGCTGGCTGTCGATCCCGGTCGAGGACGCGAGGCTGGCCCCGTGCCGGCTCGCCATGCTGCTGCACGGCTGGGAGGGCAGCTCGGAATCCCTTTATGTGCTGTCCGTCGCGCAGCTCCTGCACGAGCGTGGATTCTTCGTACTGCGCCTCAACCTGCGGGATCACGGCGGCACGCATGCGCTCAACCGGGATCTGTTCCATTCCTGCCGTATCGCCGAGGTCGTGGGCGCGGTCGCGCGCGTGCAATCGCTGTATCCGGACGCCATCCTGTCCCTGGCCGGGTTCTCCCTCGGCGGCAATTTCTGGCTGCGTGTCGGCGCCTGCGCGGCGGGGGCGGGCATCCGCGTCTCGCGCATCGTGGCGGTCTGCCCCGTGCTCGATCCCGCGACGACACTGGCGGCACTCGAAAGCGGGCCGGCAATCTACCGCTGGTACTTCCTGCGCAAGTGGCGGCGCTCGCTGCTGGAGAAGCAGGCAGCCTGGCCATCGACCTACGACTTCGGCCAGCTGCTGTCCGAAGCCTCGCTCACCAGGATGACCGACCGGATGGTGCGCCAGTACACGGACTTCCCGGACCTCGCCGCCTACCTGCGCGGCTATGCCATCACCGGTCCGGTTCTGGATTCCCTCGCGGCGCCGGCGACGATCATCACCTCGCGCGACGACCCGATGATCCTGGCCCGCGACCTCGACAAGCTGGCGCGCCCGGCCTCGCTCAGGCTGGTCGTGACCGAGCGCGGCGGTCATTGCGGGTACATGGACGCCATCGGCGGCCCGAGCTGGATCGACCGGACCATCGTCGCCGAGCTCTCCCGCGACTGAAAGTCAGCCCGTGGCCTCGCGCATCAGCTCGAGCCACTTGAGGTAGCGCGCGAGCAGGGGCGGACCGTCTTCCGGCTCGAAGCGCGTGCCTTCCGGCGCCTGGAATTGCCGGGGTTCACCGGCGACGAGAAACCCGAGGCCGCGCGACGTGGCCTCGCGGTCGCTCGAGCGGTCCACCGGCAAGTCCGACAACGCGGCCAGCAGCCGGCACAGCAGCCGGTTCTCGGCGAGTCCCCCGCTCGCAACCAGGCGGGCGGGCGGCGCGTGGTGCCGGTCCATCTCGTCGAGGTTGGCCTTGATCAGGAAGGCGACGCTCTCGAGCACTGCGCGGCACTGCTGCAGTTCCGTGCCCTCGCCGACGAAGCGCGACTCGAAATCCGGCTTCCAGAACGGCGAACCAAGGCCCGAGACCCCGTTCAGGAAGAACGGCGCACCGTCGTCCGCGAGTTCTGCGGTGTCGAGCAGCGCCAGCATGCGGTCCGTGGCGGCACCCAGGTGACGCTCGAACCACTCGAGGGCCGCCCCCGCCCCGTTGACGGAGCCCTCGAGCACGCAGTCGAAGTTCACCGCGTCCACCCGGATCACGCTCGTGAGCAGGGGCGGCGCGCGCAGTGCGCCGGGAACCGGCCGCAGCACGAATGCGCCGGTGCCAAGATTGACGTAGGCGGCGGCACCGTCGAGCGGCCCGGCCGCGAATGGCACGACCGACTGGTCGCCGTTGCAGACCGTGACCGGCACAGCCGCGCCTTCGCAGTCGAGCGTGCCGAAATTCCCGGCCGTGCCCACGGCACGCGGCAGCACGGCGCGCGGGACGCCGAACATGGCGAGCAGCTCCTCCGACCAGTCACGCTCGAAGGGCGACCAGAGCAGGGTGCGGGCGGCGGTCGCGGCGTCGGCGAGGAAGGGATGTTCCCTGAGCAGGCGGTGCAGCAGCCAGCAGGCCAGCGGCGCCGCACGCAGCCGTCCCCGGGCCGCGGCGGCGCGCACCGCCGGCAGGTGATCCAGGCACCACCGGATCTTGCTGGCGCCATAGTGCGGCGACAGCGGCAGGCCCGTGAGGTGCTGCACTTCCTCCGCGCGCCTGGCGAGCCCATTGAGCCAGGCCGCGTTGCGCCGGTCCTGCCAGGAGATGACGGGCGACAGCGCGCTGCCGTCCGCGGCATTCCAGCAGAGCAGGCTCGAACGCTGGACCGCGAAGCCCGCGGCCTCCCAGCGCGCCGCCGGCACGTGTCGCGCGAGCTCGGCGAGCGCCGTCCTGACGCTCGCAAGCACTTCCCCGGGATCGTGCTCGACGTGGCCGAGGGCGTTGCGCTGCGTCGCGATCGTGACGAGCGCGGCGCCGTGCACCTGGCCCGCGGCGTCGAACGCGGTCGCGCGGGTCGCGTGCCCGCCCTGGTCGATCGCAACATAGACGCGATCGTTCACGCCGGCCCCGCAGCGGGCCCGAGCTCGCGCAACAGGCGCGCGGGCGCCATCGTCTCGACCAGCGTCACGCCCTGTGCGCCGAGCCGCAGCGCGCTGGCCCCGTCCGTCACCTCGTAGACTGCCCAGTCCCACGATCCCTGCGGCAGCGGCCCTGACGAAGGCAGGAGGCGCTGGTCGCAGAACGCATATTCCGGCTGCAACGCCTCGAGCGCCGCGAGGCTCGACTGCGGCGTGTCGTGCAGCACCCAGCCGACCGGCAGCCCTCCCGAGCTGCGGACCAGGCGGCAGGCCTCCGCATCGAAGGAGATCGCGACGCAGCGCTCCTTCACGGCATCGATTCCCTCCAGGATCCGCTCGATGCAGCGTGCGTGCCCATGGTGCGCGAGGCTCGCCCGCTTGATCTCGACGAAGGCACGGGCCTGCGGAATGCCGCGCATCAGCTCCGCCGCCGCGGCGAGCCGCGGCAGCGTCGTACCCGAGTGCCGGTCGCCGAAGCGCGCAGGTTCGCCGGCGTCGATGCCGTCGAGCTGACCGGAACCCATCAGGCGCAGGTCGCCGGCCGCGCGGGTCGTGCGCGTGAGGCTCGCGTCGTGGATCAGGTACGGGACCCGGTCGGCCGAGAGCTGCACGTCGAATTCGACGAAACGCAGGCCGAGC
>DASTOQ010000110.1:0-2208 GCA_035720205.1 Steroidobacteraceae bacterium
ATCGCCGTCGCGCAGCACTACGTCCAGCGGTCCGCCGGCCTGCGAATTCACGATCTGCGGCAGGTCGATGACGAGACGCCCGACGGGCTCCGCCGTCTGCAACTGCGTCAGCAGCTGCTGCCCCACAGCAAGCGCCTGCGCACCCTGGCTGGCACCGCCGGCCTGTGCCGACTGCAGCGCAATCGAAGCGAGATCGGCCTCCAGCCGGTCCGCCAGCGTGCGCAGTTGCTCCCGTTCCCGCTCGCGAAGGTGCAAGCGGGTGAACACCGACCCAGCCGGAAATGCCAGCGGCGTCAGGCCGCCGGCGCGGTCGATGACGGACCTCAGCGTCTCGCCGCGGCGGATCGGATAATGACCCGGGAACCGGACTTCGCCGATCAGTTCCACCGTACCCTGATTGCGCCAGTCCTCGATCTCGGCGACCTTCAGGTAGTCGTATGGCTGGAGCGCCACGTTGGCCGCTTCGTCGCCACGCAGCACCGCGGTCAGCCGGACGTCGATCAGCGCGGTCTGCCGCGCAGCACCGTCGCGGATCTCGTAGCGCGCGAGTTCGGCGTGGTCGCCGTAGGCGGCGTCCTGCAAGCCGCCGCCGGCGCGCACCAGGTCCGCCACGGTCATGCCCGGCTCCAGTGGATAGCGCCCAGGTGCACGCACGCGGCCATGGATGCTGACAATCTGTGCCGGCGCCTGCGGCGTCGCCTGGCGCTCGAGGTCGCGCAGGATCGGCTCGACGATTGCCTCGCGGCCGCCCTCGCGGTCGAAGACGTAGATCTGGTCGCGGGGCTGCAACACCGGATCCGCGTCGCTGCCGGGTGCCGCCAGCGCCGCCTCGAGGTCTGCGGACAGGACTGCAACCGTGCGTGCGGGGCCGATCTCACGACGAATCAGCACGTAATGCAAGTCAGCATTTGGCCGCAGTTCCTGCGGCGAAGTGATGACGTCAGTCAGGCGCATGCCCGGCCGGAACCCGGATGGCGCCTCGCGGAAAACGTGCCCGAAGAGCTGCACCGCGCTCTCCAGCTCGGGCCGGATCGCAAACACCTGCAGCGTGTCGCCATTCGCGACGCGCATGGCGCCCGCGTCGCTGGCGGTGAAATCAAGATCCGCCACCGAGCGGCCGCCGTCGCCGCCGATGCGAGTCAGCCTTGCGAGCCTGCGGTCGGCCTCCGGCCGGAAGCCGCCGGCGAGCTCCACGAGCTGCGCCGCCGTGGTCTCGCCCGAGAGTTCGTAGATCGCGGGGCGGCGCACCGCGCCGTGCACGCCAACGGTGGCGCCGACCGGGGGGATGAAGATTACGTCCCCGGGCAGCAGGCGCGTGTCGTTGCGCGTGTCGCCGCGCAGCAGCACGTCGTAGAGGTCGAGCCGCCGCACCGTCTCGCCGCGGCGTTTCAGCTCGATGCGCCGGAGCGAGCCGATCTCCTTGACGCCGCCGCTCTCCAGCAGCGCGTTTGTAATGGTCGAGAGCGCGCTGACGGTATGGGCGCCCGGGCGCTCGGCGTCGCCCAGCACGTATACCTGGATGCCGCGCAGCTCGCCCAGCGAGACGCTGACCTCGACGCCGATCAGCTGCTCGCCGACGCGGCGCTCGAGCAGCCTGCGCATGGATTCATACGGCAGACCCGCGACCGCGATTGGGCCGAGCTTCGGGAAGTCCACGTTTCCGTCGCGCCCGACTTCTAGCGTGTAGCGCCCGGACTCCTTGCCATAGAGCTGGACTTCCAGCACGTCGCCGGGTCCGACGACGTAGTCGGCCGGAACCGGCACGCCGGTCTCGGGCCGGGTCGCGCGCTCCTCCTTGCGGAACAACTCATAGCCGAAAGGCTTCAACGCACCGGCGCCCTGGGCATCCAGCGGCAGCAGGCGCAGCCTGACGTTCAGGCCGAGCAGCGCCGGGTCGCGTTCGAGCCGCGCCGTTGCCTCCTCGATCGTAAGGCCGGCGAGCGGCACCGGTCCGATTCCCGGCAGAGCAAGCGCACCGGCGGCGCTCAGACCGAAGGGGTTGCCGCGCGCGGCGCGCTCGATCAGGCCGCGTGCGCGCTCCCGAAAAGCGGGATCCAGCGCAGGCTCGCCGGGATTCGGTTCGATGATCTCCAGTTCCACGATCACGGTGTCGCCGGCGCGCAGCACTGGTTCGCCGGTGAATTCCGGGCGCAGGCGCAGATTGAGATCCTCCGGTTTCGGCTCCGGCGCTGTCCTGGCCTCGGCGTC
>DASTOQ010000111.1:0-32588 GCA_035720205.1 Steroidobacteraceae bacterium
TTGGTCATCCCTTCACACACCACAAACAGATCAATCGGCTTAGTCCAGTATTAGTCGTCCAAATCATCATTCTCGAATTCTTTGATATCAGTAAAAGACTCAGCTAGCGGCGTCTTGTCTTCAGCAGTCTCTTGATAGAAATAGATGCCAACACCAACTTGCACCGATTGCTCGCCCCGTTTGCGTGCGGGGCGAGGGTAAGTGGCCGACTTCTGATCGATTTCTTGAATCACCGTTTCAAGGTATTCGCGAATCTCCTGCTGATAAATCTCAATGTCGACAAGTCTCAACCCTTCATCCGGATAGACCATCCTGTCGAATCGCTTTTCCTGACTTTTTCCCTTGCCAAGATTGAAATCAACAGTCTCGATATACCTGCGTACCGCCTGGGAAAAGATCTGAATCATCTCGGCTGTCATGTCGGTCGGAATGTAAGTGCGCTTCTGCACGCGCAAATACTGACCTCCTTCCAATACGCGAGCCGCGCCGACGCGAATTAGCTCCCCTACCAGCACCTCATGCGATACATCAGAACTAAACCTGCGGACCAAGTCCTCAAATGTCGGAACCTGATCAGGTCCGTCAATCTTTAGATCTCTCGGATACCCATAAGGCGCGAGAAACGCTGAATCCGAGTGCCACGCTTCAAGCACACTGGCCGCAAGCCCGGCATTACTCCATACACCCCACTGAGTATTGCCTTCACTTCGGATGATCTTTGCGACTTCGCGTCTTGTTAGTCCTGTAGCAATTGCCACGCGCGACAACGTCATCCGCCTTCCCGGCACTGTCATTTCACGGGCGCAAACGGTGACGTAGACGTCTTTCAGTACCCCAGCAAATTCCTGAAAGGTGATGCCACTCCTGAGCAAGATCCTGATGAGTGGCGTCATCAGCGATCGAAATGCTGCTAAAAGATCTCGTTTAACATCATAAGTAGCTGACATGACTTAATCTAGCTGGATTAGACGATAAGGCACCACCCCCGTAAATGCTGGCTACGGGGAAAACTCAATAAAATCTAATTAATCAACGACTTATAACCAAGAACGTGTCGTAGATCGCCAATGCTTGTCAGATTTGTAGCGCAACTTGCTAAAAAGATTACATTTTTTATGGCGTGGGTCAACTCAACTTCCTAGGCGCTCTCGTACAAACACGTACGCACCAGCTCCGACGAGTACCAAATCATCTGTTGCGGGAACCGCCGCCGAGCGTCGCGAGAGCCACTCGTCAATGACATCAACAAAGTCCTGGCCGCGATTGTTCACCAACTGCTCAAGTACCGGAACGTACTTACGTGGCACCCACGCGTAGCAGGCTCTCTCGAATTTGCCCTTGGCACGCGATGGCTTGTCAAAGACGTTGTACTCAACTGAACCTAAAAATCCACAGATATGCTCGAGTACGCTTTCGCTCGCAATTGTGGACGCTTCCTTACCCGGACAGGCCACGACACTCGTGCTAATCAGTTCGACAGTTGATGAATCAACGATTCGCACCACGCCAAGCTGAACCATGATCTCGAGTAGCTCGCTGGGTTTGCTGCCTCGCGCCGCAAGTTCGACTAGTTCTGAGAAACTCGGCGAGTGTCCATCAACAACTAATGATTGAGGTTGGCCCTCGCTGTTGAGAAAGTGGCAGTCTCGGCGCCACTTAAGTATGACGTCGCAACACGTTAACGCTTGGCGCGCCGTAATGTTTCCACGCGAAACTTCTGGCAACGTCTGCAACTCATCTAGCGCTCGTTGCGACATGGCGGCAAGTTGGGAGGCAGAAACACCGCAGCCTCGCATGATTCTGAAGGCACGGTGTAGCAATAGTTGCGCGGATGGCAACGTATTACTCTCCGGCATGCTTGCTGGACCGTCCACGTTGATGTGGTTGAGTTTATCCATTGTTTTCTCCGAGTCCCCTCGATTCGGCATGAATACTCACAGCATGACTAACTCTTTCTCAGGAGCGAATCCGAACAGTGGCAGCGCCTAATGCTTCTCAAATTAGTCCTGGACTCATTAGTAATCGACCATTGAACACAACACGACCTTTCCTGCTAAGTGCCTGCCTCCGCCTCCTCCGCCCCCTTGCGCGGATCATGCTCCGGCACGGCCTGTCGACTTATGATTTTGCGCGAGTCGCCAATATTGCCTTCGTTCACGCAGCGCGGGATATCCTGCGCGAACAGGGTAGATCGCCGAGTTTCTCGCGCATTTCTACAATTACTGGCCTGCACCGTCACATGGTCAGCGATATTGTTAACTCGGACGCTGGCAAGCCGATCGTCCCGGTCGCTGAGAAGGACTACCAGCGCAATCGCCTGGCCCGGGTGTTGGCGGGCTGGTTCGAGAGCCCCGAGTACACCGACAGCGAGGGTCGCCCGCGCACGCTGCCGATCGAGGGTCCCGAACCATCCTTCGAGACGCTGGTGCGGGCATACAGCGGCGACATTTACCCGGCCATCATCCTGGACGAGCTGCAGCGGGTCGGCGCCGTGCGGACACTCAAGGATGGCAGCTTGCGGGCAGTGTCGCGGCGCTATACACAGGGCGGCGCCGAGCCGGCCGCGATTGAACACCTGGGCAGCACGGCGCGCGACGTGCTCCGGACGTTGGAGCACAACATGTCTGCTCCCGCCGAGTCGCGGCTGTTCGAGGATACCGTGATCTCCGCCACGCTCGACCGCGCGTCAATCCCGCTGTTCCGGCTGCTGCTGCGCCAGCGTGGTGCCGCATTCCTCGAGGACATCGAGGGCTGGGTCTCGGAACACGAGAAGCCGGATTCGGGAGATGCGGTGCGGGCGGGCGTCATCGTGCAGATGATCGTGGATGATCGTGGATGATCGTGCGGAGGACGCCAGCGAGCCGGTACGGCTGCAACGCGGTTGATCAGCGCTTGCCGCCGACCAGCCTGAGGAACGCCTCCTCATCGAGTATCGTCACGCCGAGCTCCGTCGCCTTGCGCAGCTTCGAGCCGGGTTCTGCTCCCACGACGACGTAGTCCGTCTTCTTCGAGACGCTGCCGGACACCTTGCCGCCCTGCTCGCGGATTCGGTCGCCCGCGTCATCGCGCGACATGCTCGCCAGCGTGCCGGTCAATACGAACGTCTTGCCGCCGAGCGCGTCGCTGCGTGCCGCCGGGCGACGTGCCTCCGGCCAGCGCACGCCGAGACGGATCAGGTGATCGATCACCTTCGCATTGCGTTTCTCGGCGAAGAAGGCGTGCACGTGGCCGGCCGTGACCGGCCCGATGTCCGGCACCTGTTCGATCTCGGCTGCCGTGGCCGCGCGCAGCGCCTCCAGCGTCCGGAAGTGCCTGGCCAGCGCCTCGGCCGTGGATTCGCCGACGTCGCGGATGCCGAGTGCAAACAGGAACCGCGCGAGCGTCGTCTCCTTGCTGCGCTCGAGCGCCTCGACGACGTTGGCTGCGGATTTCTCGCCCATGCGCTCGAGTCCGGCCAGCACCTTGGCCGTCAGCCGGTACAGGTCCGCCGCATCCTTGACCAGCCCCGCATCCACGAGTTGATCGACCAGCCTGGCGCCCAGCCCTTCGATGTCGAGCGCGCGACGCGAGGCGAAGTGACGCAGGGACTCCTTGAGCTGCGCGGGGCAAACCAGCGCACCGGTGCAACGGGCAATGGCCTCGCCCTCTTCGCGCTCGACCGATGATCCGCAGACCGGGCAGGCGGCCGGCAGGCGGACGATCGACGTCTTCGCTGGGCGCTTCTCGAGCATCACGCGCACGACCTCGGGTATCACGTCGCCGGCGCGCCGCAGGATCACCATGTCCCCGACGCGAACGTCCTTGCGCTGGAGCTCGTCGATATTGTGCAGCGTGGCGTTGCTGACCGTGGCGCCGCCGACGAACACCGGCTCCAGCCGCGCCACGGGCGTCAGTGCGCCGGTGCGGCCGACCTGCCATTCGACCGCCTTGACGCGCGTCATCTCCTCCTCCGCCGGGAACTTGTGTGCAATCGCCCAGCGCGGCGCCCTCGCGATGAACCCGAGTTCGCGCTGCTCGGCGAGCGAGTCCACCTTGTAGACGACGCCGTCGATCTGGTACGGCAACTTGCTGCGGCGGCGCTCCATCTGCTGGTAGTAGCCCAGCATTCCCTCGACGCCCTTGACCACGCGCAGCTCCGGCGAAGTGCGCAGTCCCCAGTCGCGCAGCGCCGCCAGGATCCTGCTGTGGCGGTCGGGCAATGCACGCCCCTCCACGGACCCCGCCCCATAGAAGAAGATCTCGAGCGGGCGCGATGCGGCCAGGCGCGGGTCGAGCTGGCGCAGGCTGCCGGCTGCGGCATTGCGGGGGTTCACGAACACCTTCTCGCCCTTCTCGGCCGCGCGTCGGTTCATCTCGCGGAAACCCGCCAGCGACATGAACACCTCGCCACGCGCTTCGAGCAGCCTGGGCCATCTGCGGCCGGTCAATCGCAGCGGCACGCTCTGGATGGTGCGGATGTTGTGCGTGACGTCCTCGCCGACCGCGCCGTCACCGCGGGTCGCGCCGAGCTCGAGCGTGCCGTTGCGGTAAGTCAGGCTGACCGCCAGCCCATCGAGCTTCGGCTCGCAGGAATACTCGATCTCGCGGCTTGTCTCGAGGCGCTCGCGCACGCGCCGGTCGAAGGCCTCGACTTCCTCGCGCGAGAACGCGTTGTCGAGCGACAGCATGGGAGTGCGGTGGCGCACTTCCGAGAAGCCGGCGACCGGCGCGCCGCCCACGCGCTGGGTCGGGGATTCCGGGCTGATGAGCTCCGGGTGCTCGAGTTCGAGCGCGCGCAGCTCGACCAGCATGCGGTCGAATTCGGCATCCGGAATCTCCGGGTCATCGAGCACGTGATAGCGGTAGTTGTGGTGCTCGATCTGGGACCGCAGCCGCTCGACTCGCTGCCTGATGCTTGCGGGTGCCGGTTTCATCAGTAGCGCCGTAGGCGCTTGTGGCGATGCTCGAAGTGCACGAGATCCTCGCGCAGGTTGAGGATGCGCTGCGCGGTCAGCGTGCTGCCCTGTTCGTCCTGCAGCTGCCCGCCGAGGCGCTCCGCGAGCCGCCGTCCGGTCGAGAGGATCAGGTCAAAGACGGCGGGCGCTTCCATTGCCCCCGGCACGATGCCGAACAGGGAGATGCCCGGAAAAGTCTGCTGATCCATCCGCTCGAGGTCGAAGGATCCCGGCTCCATCATGCTGGCGACATAAAAGAGGGTCTTGCCGTCCTCGCGCTCCCGATGAAAGACGGAAAAACGCCCGAAGCGCAGGCCCTCGGCCTCGAACGCCTCGCGCAGCTGCGCGCCGCCCCAGCGCTCGATCGGCGCGACCAGGCGCAACGCCACGATGCGCTGCCGCGATGCCTCGTCCGCATGCCTCGCGGCGGGATCCATGGGCTCGGGTTCGGCCAGTTCATCGGCCTTGGGCGGCGCGACATCCGGGCGTTCCATCGGCTGTGTGCGCACCCAGGGCGCGCGCTGGTGATCGTCCTGTTCCTCGTCCGGATACGCTTCCCCGACGTCCACGATCTCGTCCGCAGCGGGCGGTTCCTGCGGCGCCACGTCCACGTCGGGCTCGGGCACGCGGCGGCGGTCCTTGCCGACATAGGCCGAAACGTCGACTTCCAGGTCGTCCGGAATCTCGACTACGGGCGGGCGGCGCGGCGCGCGCACGCGCTCGATCGTCGGCGTGAAGCTGGTCACGGGCCCGTCGGCCGCGTGCGCATCGGCGCCCGCGTCCATCACCGGTGGATTGTCCACTGTCGGTTCGGTGCGCTCGCGCGTCCGGGGCTCGGCGGGCGCCGCCTTTGCCCTCGACTTGCGGGTTTCCCACCACCACAGGCCCAGGATCAGGGCCACGCCGGCGGTCAGCAGTATCCAGCGCAGTTCTGGCATGGCCCCGCGCCCGGCCTAGCCTACCGCCGCCATCCTGACGGCCTCGTCGACATCCACGGCGACCAGGCGCGACACGCCCGGCTCGCCCATCGTCACGCCAATCAGGTGGCTCGCCAGCTCCATGGTGCTCTTGTTGTGCGTGATGAAGACGAACTGCACGCGTTCCGACATGTCGCGCACGATGTCGCAGAAACGGCTGACATTGTTGTCGTCCAGCGGCGCGTCCACCTCGTCGAGGAGGCAGAACGGCGCCGGGTTGAGCTCGAAGATCGAGAATACCAGCGCCACGGCGGTCAGCGCCTTCTCGCCGCCGGAAAGCTGGTGGATCGTGCTGTTGCGCTTTCCGGGCGGCCGCGCCATGACCGCGACACCGGCGGTCAGCAGGTCCTCGCCGACGATCTCCAGGTAGGCGGCTCCGCCACCGAACAGGCGCGGAAACTTTTCCTTGAGCCCGGCGTTGATGCGGTCGAAAGTCTCCTGGAAGCGCGCACGCGTCTCGCGGTCGATCTTGCGGATCGCCTGGTCCAGGGTGTTGAGCGCATCGGAGAGATCGGCATACTGACGGTCCAGGTATTCCTTGCGCTCCGACTGCTCCTTGAGCTCCTCGATGGAGGCGAGGTTGACCGCTCCCAGGCGCTCGATCTTCTCGCCGACGTCGGCCAGCTGTTGATCCCACGCGGCCACAGACGCGTCCTCCGGCAGCGCCGCCGTCAGCTGCACGAGGTCGAAGTGGGTCGCCGCAAACTGCTCCACCAGGGATTCGCGCCGCACGCGCGCCTCCTGCATGCCGAGGCTCACCTCGGCGAGGGCCGCGCGGGCAGAATCCACGAGGCCTTCCGCCCGCTGCCGGCCGAGGTCGAGTTCCCGCACCTGCGCATCGGACTCCTCGACGGTGCGGCGCGCGCCCGCCAGCTCCGCTTCGACCGCCAGGCGCTGCCCGAGGTACTTCTGTAACTGTTGCTCGAGCACATTGAACGGCGCCTCGCCACCCACCAGCTGTTGCTCGAGTTCGGCCATGCGCGATTGCTGCTGGCGCGACTGTTCGCTGACGCGTTCGAGGCTGGTGCGC
Organism: Steroidobacteraceae bacterium; assembly: GCA_035720205.1. Classification (GTDB taxonomy): domain Bacteria; phylum Pseudomonadota; class Gammaproteobacteria; order Steroidobacterales; family Steroidobacteraceae; genus SCUD01. Next base: position 6,942 of record DASTOQ010000111.1, read on the forward strand.
AGCGTGGCGAGCGTCGAGCGTTGCGACTCGACGCGGATCGCGACCTGCTGCGCCGCCTCCTGCCGGCCGGCATGCCGCTCGCGCGCCTCCGCAAGTCCGCGGCGCAGTGCCTCGCGTTCATGTTCCAGCGCGGGCTGGCGCCGGCCGAGCGCCTGCAGGCGCACCTGTGCCTCGTCCAGCCGCCGGCGTGAATCACGGACTTCCTGCTCGTCGCGTTCGATCTCGGCCGTGGCCTGGGCGAGTTCCGCGGCGATGCGCGCAACGCGTTCCGCGGCCTGTTGCGTGCGTGAGCGGATGGCTTCGTGCGCGCCGCGCACGTTGACGAGGTCGTGATGCAGGCGATTCACCGCCGCGTGCAGCTCATCCCGGCGCGCATCCAGCCCGGCGAGCCGCGCCCGCGCGCCCGAGAGCGCCTCGTCGAGCCCGCGGACCGTCGCCTCCTGTGCGGCGACCGCGGCCTGCAGCCGCCGCAGCTCCTGCTCGCGCGCCAGGACGCCCGCGTGCCCGGCTTCGCTGCGGGCCACGCGCAGCCAGTCGCGGCCGACCCAGATCCCGTCCCGGGTGATGACGGATTGTCCCGGCCGCAGCGTGCGCCGGCGCGCCAGCGCGTGCGGCAGCGAATCGACCGCCACCACGCACTCCAGCAGTCCCGCGACCACCGCCGGCCCCTGCACGCGCGCCGCCAGGCTTTCCGCGGGTGCGTTGCCGGCCATTGCCGGCGCGCGCTCCGCGATCGTGAGCTGCCCCGCATCGAGGGCATTCGCCGCATCCGCGATGGCGTCGAGGCCATCCACGCATACCGCCTCGAGGTAGCTGCCGAGAGCGGTCTCCACGGCGCGTTCCCAGCCCTTCTCGACCTCGAGTTCCTGGGCAAGGCGCGGGCGGCCGTCGAGCCGATGGCTGCCGAGCCATTCTGCGACGCGCCCCTGCGCCTGGCCCAGTGCCGCCCTCTGCACGGCTTCGACCGTCAACAGCTCGCCCTGAAGCGCCTGCAGCCGGGTTTTCGCGGCATCGAGTGCCGCGGAGGCGTCGCGCTCGGCCTCGCGAACCGACTGCAGCTCCCCGAGCGTCGATTCGAGCTCGCGCTGCGCGTCGGCGCCGCGCTCGCGCGCCTGCCGCTCGGCCGCCGCGAATTCCTCCGGCTTCGCGCCCGATACGCTGAGCTCAATCTGCGCGCGCTCGTCCGCCAGGCGTCCGCGCTGCGACACGAGTCGCGCCAGGCCCGCCTCGATCTGGCCGATGCGGGCGTGTTCCACCTGCGCCTGCTGCGTGGCCTCGGCCAGCTCGCGGCTGAAGGACTCGGAACGCAACTGCCAGTCGGACATCGCGGACTCGGCGGCGGCCAGCGCGGCGCGCGCCTCCTCCTCGTGCGCGCGCGCCGTGGCGAGGTCCGGCTCCGCGCGGGCCAGCGCTTCCGACAGCTCCCGGAGCTGTTCCTGGTCGCGGCCGACCAGCACGCGCGATTCGCCGAGATCCGCGGTGACGCGCTCGAGGTCGGCGCGATGGCGCTGGCGCAGCTCGCGCGCGTGCTGCAGCGCCTGTTCCGTCCGGGTCGCGTCGGCGCCGGCCTGGTAATAGCGCTCCTGTACTGACGCGAGCGCGTCGGCGCTCTCCGCATGACGGGCGCGCGCCCGTTCGACCTGCGCCTCGGCCGCCCGCAGCTCGGCCATCGCCGCCTGCATCTCGGTCTCGCGCTGGGACGACAGCGAATGGCGCCCGGCCAGGTCGCCGTCGAGGTCGCGGATGCGCAGTGCCAGCAGTTCGGCCTGCAGCTGCCGCTGGCGCTCGCGCTGCTCCTGGTAGCGGCGCGCGATTCCGGCCTGCCGCTGCAGGTGGCGGATCTGCTTGTCCACTTCCTCGCGCAGGTCGTTCAACCGGTCGAGATTCTCGCGGGTGTGGGAGATCCGGTTCTCGGTCTCGCGCCGGCGGTCCTTGTAGCGCGAGATGCCGGCCGCCTCCTCGACGAATGCGCGCATGTCCTCGGCGCGCGCCTCGATCAGGCGCGAGATCATGCCCTGCTCGATGATCGCGTAGCTGCGCGAGCCGAGACCGGTGCCCAGGAACAGGTGCGTGATGTCCTTGCGGCGGCACTTCGAGCCGTTGATGAAGTAGGTGGAGTTGCCGTCTCGCGAGACGGTGCGCTTGAGCGCGACTTCGGCGTAGCCCGCATAGGCACCGGAAATCTTGCCGTCGCTGTTGTCGAACACCAGCTCGACCGAGCAGCTGCCGACCGGCTTGCGCCCGCGCGAGCCATTGAAGATCACGTCGGTCATGGAATCGCCGCGCAGGTGCTTGGCGGAGATCTCGCCCATGACCCAGCGCACCGCGTCGATGATGTTCGACTTGCCGCAGCCGTTCGGCCCCACGACGCCGGTCAGGCTGGCGGGAAAATTCACCGTGGTGGGATCGACAAATGACTTGAAACCGGCGAGCTTTATCCTGGCGAGGCGCATTCGCCGTAGTGTAGATTAACCGCCCGCGATTGACGACGACCGGGAACACCCCGCATGAGCCGCCAGGCGCCGTCCGGTGACCTCGAGACGTTCGCGAATCCCGAACCGGGGCGCGACTACACGATCCGCATGCGCATGCCGGAGTTCACCTGCCTGTGCCCGCGCACCGGACAACCGGACTTCGCCACGCTCGAGCTCGAGTACGTGCCCGATGCGCTCTGCGTGGAGCTGAAATCGCTCAAGCTCTACATCTGGTCGTTCCGCGACCGCGGCGCCTTCCACGAAGCCGTCACCAACGAGATCGCGAACCGCCTGGTGGCGCTGCTGGATCCGCGTTTCCTGCGCCTCACGGCGCATTTCAACGTGCGCGGCGGGATCTACACGACCGTGGTCGCCGAGCATCGCAGGCCGGGCTGGACCGTACCTGCGCCGGTGGCCCTGCCCTGACCCGGCGTGTGCGCCCGAGGCGACGCCGATAGGACTGGACCCCGGGAAAACCGGGGCTATAATCCCGCGCTCGACTGAACGGGCTCGGAGAATTTGATGCCAGGCAAGAAGGCCGCGAAGACCGGAAAACCCGCCAGAAAGGCCGCCACGCGCAAGGCGCCCGCCGTGCGCAAGGTCGCCAGGCCGGTGCGCAGGACCAGGCCCGCGGCAGCCCGCGCCAAGCCTGCCAAGCCGTCCAGGACCAAGCCCCAGAAGGCCGTGCGCCCGGCCGCTGCGGCGCGTCCCGCCGCCAAGCCGGCAGCCGCACGCGAGCCCGCGATCTTGAAGTCCAAAGGTGCCGCCGCGTTGGCGCCAGTCGCCGAGGGTCGCCCGGCGCTCGGCGCCATCCCGCTGCGTCCGCCCGCCCGCAGGCCCGGCAGCGAAGACGAGGACGAAGGCGGCGGCGGCCACAACCTGCTGCTCGGCCCGCGCAACGTCCGCCCGTACCGCGAGCGCAAGGGCGAGCAGTACATGAGCCGCGACCAGCTGGATCACTTCCGCGGCATCCTGAGCAACTGGAAGCGCGACCTGATGGAAGAGGTCGACCGCACGATGTCGCACATGAAGGACGAGGCGGCGAACCCGCCCGATCCGAACGACCGCGCGACGCTCGAGTCCGAATTCGCGCTGGAACTCCGCACGCGCGATCGCGAGCGCAAGCTGATTCGCAAGATCGAAGAGGCGCTCTCTCGCATCGACGACGGGAGCTACGGCTACTGCATCGAGACCGGCGAGCCGATCGGCGTCAAGCGCCTCGAGGCCCGGCCGGTCGCGACGCTGTGCATCGAAGCCCAGGAGCGTCGTGAGCGGCGCGAGAAGCAATACGGCGACCGGGACGACTGGTACCGCTGACGCCCGGCCCTGTGGCCGCTTCGCGCCGACCCCCTCCGGACCCCTGCACCTCGGTTCCCTGCTGGCTGCGGCCGGCAGTTACCTGAACGCACGCAGCCAGCGCGGGCGCTGGCTCCTCAGGATCGACGACCTCGACCGGGACCGCTGCATCCCCGGTCTGGCCAGCCAGTTCATGGACACACTGGCCGGTTTTGGTTTCGAGTGGGATGGAAATGTCGAATTCCAGTCCCGTCGCGGACATCTCTACGCCCAGGCAATCGAACGGCTGGTCCGCGAGGGTCGCAGCTACCCCTGCCGCTGCAGCCGTTCCAGTCTCGCTGCGCTCGCCGTCGAGCCCGGCAGCGAGCCGGTCTACCCCGGTACCTGCCGTAACGACCCGGCGGCTGGCAGCACTGCGCACGCCTTGCGCTTCCGCATCGATTCCAGCCAGCCGCCGGTGGAATTCGAAGACGCGTGGCAAGGCCAGGTGCGACAGGACTGCCTGCGAGAGGCGGGCGACTTCGTGATCCGCCGCCGCGACGGCTTCGCCGCCTACCACCTGGCCGTGGTCGTGGACGACGCCCTGCAAGGCGTCACGGAAGTCGTGCGTGGCGCGGACCTGCTCTCCTCCACGCCGCGCCAGATCCTGCTGCAGCGCGCGCTCGGGCTGCCTGAGCCGCGTTACGGGCACCTGCCGTTGCTGACCGAGCCGGGCGGGCAAAAGCTCGCCAAATCGCGCCGAGCCGTGCCGATCGATGCGACGGCGGCTCCGCGGCAGCTCTGGGAGGTCTTTGGATGGCTGGAGCAGGAGCCGCCGCCCGCGCTCGCGGGCGCGCCGGTGGCGGAGCTATGGGCCTGGGCCGTGGCGCACTGGCGGCCCGCACGGCTCGCGGGCCACCGCGAGCGGCGCCTGCCGGCGCCGCCGGAAACCTGATGCCGTCCTAGGCGACGCCGCGCATCGAGAGCCGCACGCGGCCCTGGCGATCCACCTCGAGGACCTTCACTTTCACGACATCGCCTTCCTTGAGCTTGTCGCTGACCCGTTCGACGCGCTCCTCGGAGATCTGCGAGATGTGCACGAGGCCGTCGCGGCCCGGCAGGATCGAGACGAAGGCGCCGAAGTCCATCAGCCGCACGACCTTGCCCTGGTAGATGCGGCCGACTTCGACGTCAGCCGTGATCATCTCGATGCGCCTCAGCGCCTCCTTGCCCGAGGCCTGGTCGACGGATGCGATCTTGACCGTGCCGTCGTTCTCGATGTCGATCGTGGTGCCGGTCTCCTCGGTGATCTGCCGGATGACCGCGCCACCCTTGCCGATGACGTCGCGGATCTTTTCCGGGTCGATCTTGATGGTGACGATGGTCGGCGCCCACTCGGACATCTGCGGACGCGGCTTGTCGAGCACCTTGTTCATCTCCCCGAGGATGTGCAGCCGGCCGGCCTTCGCCTGCTCGAGCGCGACGCGCATGATCTCGGCAGTGATGCCGTTGATCTTGATGTCCATCTGCAGCGCCGTCACGCCGTCCCGCGTGCCCGCGACCTTGAAGTCCATGTCGCCGAGGTGGTCTTCGTCGCCCAGGATGTCGGTCAGCACGGCGAATCGCTCGCCCTCCTTGACCAGGCCCATCGCGACGCCCGCGACCGGACCCTTGAGCGGGACTCCCGCATCCATCAGCGCGAGGCTGGTGCCGCAGACGGTGGCCATCGAGCTCGAACCGTTCGACTCGAGGATCTCGGACACGACCCGCAGGACGTAGGGGAACTCTTCCAGGTTCGGCATCACCGCATTGATGCCGCGCCGGGCCAGGTTGCCGTGGCCGATCTCGCGGCGTTTGGGCGAACCCAGGAATCCGGTCTCGCCGACCGAGAACGGCGGGAAGTTGTAGTGCAGCATGAACGGCTCGCGGCGCTCGCCGGCGAGCGCATCGATGATCTGCGCGTCGCGGCCGGTGCCGAGGGTCGTCGTGACCAGCGCCTGCGTCTCGCCGCGGGTGAAGATCGCCGAGCCGTGCGTGCGCGGCAGCGCGCCGACCTCGATGCGGATCGGGCGCACGGTCTTCGTGTCCCTGCCGTCGATGCGCGGCTTGCCGTCGAGGATCAGGTCGCGGACCGTGCGGTATTCGAGCGTGTGCAGCTCGGACGCCACCTGCTCCTTCGTGAACTGCGGGTTCTCGCCGCCGGACAGCGCGGCCAGCGTCGCCGTCCGGATCGCCTCGAGGCGCGCCACGCGGTCCTGCTTGACGACGATGCCATAGGCCTCGGCGACCGCAGACTTCGCCTGCCCGGCCACGGCCTGCGCCAGCGCGGTGTTCGGCTCGGCCGCCTTCCAGTCCCAGCGCGGCTTGCCGGCCTCGGCCGTCAGTCGGCCGATCGCAGCGATGGCAGCCTGCATCTCCTCGTGGCCGAACAACACGGCGCCCAGCATGACCTCCTCGGTCAGGCCATTCGCCTCGGACTCCACCATCAGCACGGCTTCGCGCGTGCCGGCGACCACCAGGTCGAGGTCAGACTCGTTCTTCACCTGGCTGGCGGTCGGGTTCAGCAGGTACTGGCCGTCGTGGTAGCCGACGCGGGCGGCCCCGATCGGGCCCGAGAACGGGATGCCGGAAATGGCGAGCGCCGCGGAGGCGCCGAGCAACGAGGGGATGTCCGAATCGATCTCGGGATCGAGCGAGAGCACCGTCGCGACGACCTGCACCTCGTTGTAGAACCCGTCCGGAAACAGCGGCCGGATAGGCCGGTCGATCAGCCGCGACGTCAGCACTTCCTTCTCGGATGGCCGGCCCTCGCGCTTGAAGAAGCCGCCCGGGATCTTGCCGGCCGCGTAGGTCTTCTCCACGTAATTGACGGTCAACGGGAAGAAGTCCCGGCCTTCCGCCGCGCTGCGACGCCCGACCGCGGTGACGAGCACGACGGTATCGCCCATCGTGACGACCACGGCGCCGTCCGCCTGGCGGGCCAACCGGCCGGTTTCGAGCGTGACGCTATGCGCGCCGTAGGTGAATGTCTGCTTGGAAACGCTCACGGATTCCCTCTGGGTCCAGCCCCGATGTCAGGCCGCGCGCCGCCCGCATCGGCGGGCGCCAGCCAGTCCTGCGCTAGCGGCGCAGGCCAAGTTCGTTGACGACCTTGGTGTAGCGCTCGGGGGCGTTGGCTTTGAGGTAATCCAGCAGCCGCCGGCGTTGTGCCACCATCTTCAGCAAGCCGCGCCGGGAGGCGTGGTCGCTCTTGTGCGTGGTGAAGTGCTCGGTCAGCCCGTTGATCCGTTCGGACAGCAATGCGATCTGCACTTCGGGCGAGCCCGTGTCCTGCGGAGCGCGCCGAAACTTGCCGACAACCTCGGCCTTGCGTGCATTCGTCAGAGGCATCTCGTTCACTTAACCCTTTTAAGAGCCGCGCATTGTACCCGCGGCCCCCTGTCCTCTCAAGCAGTTGCGGCGGCCGCGGCTTCCAGGTCGATCATGATCCGGTCGGGTGCCAGGCGACGCCCTTCGGGGGTCATCTGGCCGACGCCCAGGAAGCGCCCTTCGCTGTCATAAACGCGGACCTTGGCGCCCGCCGGACCCGCCACGAACACCGGCTGGCCCTGCAGGAACCAGGCCCGTTCCGCAACCCCCAGGCGAACGTCCGGCAGCGCCACGAGCGCCGCATCCGGAGCCAGCAGCATGGCGTCCAGGGCCTGCGGGTTCCCGGCCGCCTCCTCCACCTCCGCGAGCTCATGCATCCGGGGGGACACGAAAGGTCCCAGCGCCAGCCGGCGCAGGCGGACGACGTGGCCGACCGTGCGCAGCGCAAGGGCCAGGTCCTCGGCAAGGGTCCGGACATAGGTCCCTTTGCTGCAGCGGACCTCGAATCGCAGCTGCGCCCCTTCCATGTCAAGGAATTCCAGCCGGTGGATCACGATGGGTCGCGGCGCGCGTGCGACCTCGACGCCCTTGCGCGCCAGCCGGTAGAGGCGCTCGCCCTCGTGCTTGAGCGCCGAATACATGGGCGGAACCTGCGTCTGTTCCCCCTGGAACCCGGCGGCGACCCGCCGGACGGCAGCCGGATCGAGCGCAGGGACTGCCGCGCGCTCGACGACCTCGCCCTCGCGGTCGCCGGTCGCCGTGCGCTCGCCGAGGGCGATCGTCACGTCGTAGGACTTGTCGGCATCGAGCAGCAGGCCGCTGGCCTTGGTCGCCTGGCCGAGGCAAACGGGCAACAGGCCGCTCGCGAGCGGGTCGAGGCTGCCGGTGTGGCCGGCCTTGCGCGCATTGAACGCGCGCCGCACGCGCTGCAGGGCGGCGTTCGAGCTCAGTCCCTCGGGCTTGTCGAGCAGCAGGATGCCGTCCACCTGCCGGCGTGCCGCCGCGGGCCGCGCCGGCCTGCCCTCGCCGCTCATTCGCGGTCCGGGTCGGTGTCGTTGTGGCGCTGGCGGTCGCTTTCGACCGCGTCGTGGATCAGGGCCGACAGGCGCGCGCCGCGTTCGACCGAGTCATCGAGCCGGAAATCCAGCTCGGGCGCGACCCGCAGGCGCATCTCGTTGCGCACCTGGTGGCGCAGGTAGCCGGCCGCGTGGCGCAGCGCGTCGAGCGCCGCTGTGGCATCGCCAACGCCGGCGAAGGGCGTGAAGTAGATGCGTGCGTGCGAAAGGTCCTTCGAGACCTCGACGCCGGTGATCGTGACCAGGCCTACGCGCGGGTCCTTGACCTCGCGGCGGACCAGGTCGGAAAGCAGCCGCTTGAGCTGCTCCTCGACGCGGCGTGCCCTCGGAAACTCGCGCGGCATCGCTGGGACGAAACCCGGCGCCGGTCAGAGCTGGCGCGCGACTTCGACGCGCTCGAAGCACTCGATCTGGTCGCCGACCTTCACGTCGCTGTAGCCTTTCACGCCGATGCCGCATTCGGTGCCGGCGCGGACCTCGGAGGCGTCGTCCTTGAAGCGCTTGAGCGACTCGAGCTCGCCCTGGAAGATCACCACGTTGTCGCGCAGCACGCGGATCGGGTTGTTGCGGCGCACGTAGCCGTCCACCACGAGGCAGCCGGCGACGGTGCCGAACTTGCTCGAGCGGAACACGTCCCGGACCTCCGCAAGGCCCACGATCTGCTCCTTGACCTCGGGCGCCAGCATGCCGGTCAGCGCCGCACGGATGTCGTCGATCGCCTCGTAGATGATGCTGTAGTAGCGCACCTGCACGTTCTGGTCGCGCAACGCCTCGCGCGCCGCCGCATCGGCCCGGATGTTGAACGCGATGATCTGCGCCTTGGAGGCCGCCGCGAGCATCACGTCGGATTCCGTGAGCCCGCCGACCCCGCTCGAGATCACCTTGACCGAGACTTCGTCGGTGGAGAGCTTGGTCAGCGCTTCGCGCAGCGCCTCGGCGGAGCCTTGCACGTCCGCCTTGATCAGCAGGTTGACCGTGCCCTTCGCCTCCTCGCCCAGCTGCGAGAAGACGTCCTCCGACTTCTGGCCGGCCTGGCGCGCGAGCCGCACGTCGCGGAACTTGCCCTGGCGGTAGAGCGCGACTTCGCGCGCCTTGCGCTCGCTGTCGACGGCCAGCAGCTCGTCTCCGGCATTGGGCGGGCTCGAGAGTCCCAGCATCTGCACCGGGATCGAGGGGCCCGCGCTATCCACTTCCTGTCCGCGCTCGTCGAACAGCGCCCGCACGCGCCCGAACTGCTCGCCCGCGACCACCGAGTCGCCGACCTTCAGCGTGCCGCGCTTGACCAGCACGGTGGCGACCGCGCCGCGGCCGCGCTCGACCGAGGCCTCGAGCACGACGCCGACCGCCGGCGCATCCCCGACCGCCTTGAGCTCGAGCACTTCCGCCTGCAGCAGGATCGACTCGAGCAGCTTGTCGACGCCCTCCCCGGTCTTGGCCGAGACGTGCACGAAGATGTTCTCGCCGCCCCATTCCTCCGCGATGACACCTTCCTGGGACAGCTCGTTGCGCACCCGCTCCGGGTCCGCGTCGTGCTTGTCGATCTTGTTGACGGCGACCACGATCGGCACGTTGGCGGCCTTCGCGTGCTGGACGGCTTCCTTGGTCTGCGGCATGACGCCGTCATCGGCCGCCACCACCAGCACCACGATGTCGGTCACCTGCGCGCCGCGTGCGCGCATCGCGGTGAAGGCGGCGTGACCCGGCGTATCGAGGAAGGTGACGACCCCGCGCGGCGTGTCGACGTGGTAGGCGCCGATGTGCTGGGTGATGCCGCCCGCCTCGCCCGCCGCGACCTTGGTGCGGCGGATGTAATCGAGCAGCGAAGTCTTGCCGTGGTCGACGTGGCCCATGATCGTGACCACCGGCGGACGCGGCATCGACTCCTCGGAGGCGTGCATGCCGGCCTGCAGCGCTTCCTCGACCTGGTCGGCCTTCAGCACCTTGGCGACGTGGCCCATTTCCTCGACCACCAGCACCGCGGTGTCCTGGTCGACCGGCTGATTGATGGTCGCCATGACGCCCATGTTGAGCATGGTCTTCATGACCTCGCTCGCCTTGACCGCCATGCGCTGCGCGAGCTCGGCGACCGTGATGGTTTCGCCGATCGCGACCTCGCGCTGCACCGGCTCGGTCGGCAGCTCGAAGCCGTGCTTGCGGTCCATGCTGACCGACGCGACGCGCCGGCGCGACTCGGGCCGCGCGCGGCCTTTCTTGTGCTTGGCCGACAGGCCGCCCGCGATGTGCAGCTCCTGGCGCCCGTAGCGGGTGCTCTTGTCGTCCTCGGCGGTCTTGCGGGACTTCTCCTCGCGCTGGCGCCGCTCCTTTTCGGCGGCCTCGCGGCGCGCCTGCTCCTCGGCCTGGCGCCGCGCCTGCTCCTCGGCCTGGCGCCGCGACGCTTCCTCGGCGGTGCGCCGCTCCGATTCCTCGCGCTCGCGCCGCACCGCCTCGCGCTGCTCGATCTCCTGCCGCAGCTTTGCCTCCGCCGCCTGCCGCTCGGCGTCCTCGGCCTCGCGCTGGCGGTCGAGCTCTTCCTGCGCCACGCGCGCCTGTTCCTCGAGCACGTCGCGCTTGATGTAGGTGCGCTTGCGGCGCACCTCGACGCTGACCATGCGCGCCTTGCCCTGCGGCGCGGCGATGCGGATTTCGCTCTGGGCCTTGCGCTTGAGCGTGATCTTGCGCGGCGCGCTGCCATCCTCGGCCTTGCCGTGCGCCTTGCGCAGGTGCGTCAGCAACTCGTGCTTGGCGTCCTCGCTGATGCGGTCCTTCGGCCCCTTGACCTTGATCCCGGCTTCCTCGAGCTGCGCCAGCAGCCGGTCCACCGGCACCTTCAGGACTTCCGCGAACTGTTCGACCGTGACGTCGGACATCTGTGCCACCCTCCGCCAGCCCTCAGGCCTGACCCGCGTTGCCGAACCAGTGCGCGCGGGCCGCCATGATCAGCTGGCCGGCGCGTTCCGGGTCGAGACCCGGCACCTCGCCCAGCTCGTCGAGCGACTGCTCGGCGAGCTCGTCGCGCGTGCGAATCCCGCGCGAGGCGAGTTCGTAGGCCAGTTCCTTGTCCATGCCCTCGATCGCGAGCAGATCCTCGGCCGGGCCGGATTCGTCGATCTTCTCCTCGCTCGCGATCGCCTGCGTCAGCAGCACGTCGCGGGCGCGGTTGCGCAGTTCCTCCACCATCTCCTCGTCGAATTCCTCGATGCCGAGCAGTTCGGACGTCGGCACGTAGGCGACCTCCTCGATGGTCGAGAAGCCCTCCTGCACCAGCACGTTGGCGACGTCGTCGTCCACGTCGAGCTGGGTCTTGAACATCTCGCGCAGCTGTCCGGCTTCCTCGTCGCTGCGCTCCGCGGCCTGTTGCTCCGACATGACGTTCAGGCGCCAGCCGGTGAGCTCGCTGGCGAGCCGCACGTTCTGGCCGCCGCGGCCGATCGCCTGCGACAGGCGGTCCTCGGTCACCGCGATGTCCATCGAATGCGCGTCCTCGTCCATCACGATCGAGGTCACTTCGGCCGGCTGCATCGCGTTGATCACGAACTGTGCCGGGTTGTCCACCCACGGGATGATATCCACGCGCTCGCCAGCGATCTCGTTCGAGACTGCCTGCACGCGCGAGCCGCGCATGCCGACGCAGGCGCCGACCGGGTCGATGCGCGGGTCGAGGCTCTTGACCGCGATCTTGGCGCGCGCGCCGGGGTCGCGGGCGGCGCCCAGGATCTGGATCAGGCCCTGGCCCACCTCGGGCACCTCGAGCTTGAACAGCTCGATCAGGAAATCGGGGGAGGTGCGCGACAGGAAGAGCTGCGGGCCCCTGGCCTCGGAGCGCACCTCGCGCAGCAGCGCCTTCAGGCGGTCCTGCGGGCGCACCAGCTCGCGCGGAATCATGTGCTCGCGCGGCACGAAACCCTCGGCATTGCCGCCGAGGTCCACGTAGACGCCGTGCCGGTCCACGCGCTTGACGATGCCCGACACCAGCGTGCCGACGCGGTCCTTGTACTCGTCCACGACCTGGGCGCGCTCGGCTTCGCGCACCTTCTGCACGATCACCTGCTTCGCGGTCTGCGCGGCGATGCGGCCGAATGCGACCGATTCCATCGGCACCTCGACGAAGCCGCCGGCTTCGGCCGCGGCGTCCACGTCCTTCGCGTCGTCGAGCCTGAGCTCGCGCTCCGGGAACTCGAGCTCGGCGGAATCGTCGGCGAACACCTTCCAGCGGCGGAAGGTCTTGTACTCGCCGGTCTTGCGGTCGATCTCGACGCGCACCTCGATGTCGTCGCCGTGCTTGCGACGGGTCGCGGAGGCGAGCGCCGCCTCCAGCGCCTCGAAGATGATTTCGCGCGCGACTCCCTTCTCGTTCGAGACCGCTTCGACGACTTCCAGTATCTGCTTGTTCATGACGTAGCCCTAACCCACCAATCGCGCCTTGCTGATTCCGGCGAGCGGCAATTTCCACTCGCGCCCGTCCACCTCGATCGTCACCTGGCCGCCCTCGACTGCGCCGAGCCGGCCCCTGAACCTGCGCCGGCCTTCGACCGGCACCGCGAGCTCGATCCGCGCCTCGCTGCCCGCGAAGCGGGCGAAATGCGCCGGTGTGCGCAGCGGCCGGTCGAAGCCGGGCGAGGACACCTCGAGTCGGTACTCGTGGCCGATGGGGTCCTCGGCATCGAGCACCGCACCGATCGCGCGGCTCGCCCGTTCGCAATCGTCGAGGCCGATGGCGCCGCCGTCGCCGCGGTCCAGGTACACCCGCAGCAGCGAGTGCCGGCCTGCGGAGGCGTACTCCACGTCGAGCAGCTCGTAACCGAGCGCCGTGACCACCGGTTCCAGCAAGCCGAACAGCTTGTCCTTCATCCGGCCTCCGTCGGCACCGGAAACAAAAAATGGGCACGAGGCCCATTTCCGATCGCAACAAAAAAGCCCCGCGAGGGGGCCTCCTGATCGACCTTCCGGTTCCGGGGGACCACGACCGGGCCTCGCTGCCCTGCCGCGGCGGCCTGCGCCACGCCCCCGACCGGCGCGCATGATACCGCAGGCCCCCGGGGCGTCTCAACCCGCGCGTTTCACGCCAGTGCGCCGTACCGCTGAGCTAGACTGCGCCCTCCGTTGCCGTGGGAACCCGTTGATGCGACTGCCCGCAGCCCTGACCAGCGTCCACAAGTGGATCGGCGTCGTGATCGGAATCCAGGTCGTGCTGTGGGTGGCTGGCGGGCTCGTCATGAGCGCCTTTCCGATCGAACTCGTGCGCGGCGAGACCCAGGCCGCCCACCCCGAACCCGCGGTCATCACTGCGCTGGAGCTGGGCGCTGACCTGCGTGAGGCCATCGCCGCCCACGGCCCGGTCACCGGCCTGCGCACCCTGCGGATCGCCGGCAGGCTCTACGTCGAAGCACAGCGCGCCGCTGCCCCGCCGTTCCTGATCGACGCGGCGGACGGCCGCCGGATCAACCGCATCGACGAAGCGACGGCGCGCGAAGTGGCGGCGCGCGACTTCACGGGCGAAGGCCGCATCGTGGCGGCGAATTTGCTCACCGAGGGTCCGGGCGAGTACCGCGGCCCGCTGCCGGTCTGGCAGGTGCGGCTCGACGACGCACGCGACACCGCGATCTACGTTTCCGCGCACAACGGGCAGGTCGTCGCGCGGCGCACCGACATCTGGCGCCTGTACGACTTCTTCTGGATGCTGCACATCATGGACTACAAGGAACGTGTGGACTTCAACCACGCGCTCCTGATCGGGGCCTCGGCTCTCGCGCTGGTGCTCGCCGCCACCGGCTTCTGGCTGCTGTTCTACCGCATCCGCATACGGAGAGGCCGATGATTCGTCTGTTGCCGATGCTGCTGCTGGTCGTGGTCCCGGCAGCCGCGCACGCCGAGATCACGGCGGCGGAGCTGGATCGCGCTGCAGTGGCGCTGCAGCCGCGGGTCATCGAGTGGCGCCGGGACTTTCACCGCCACCCGGAGCTGGCAAACCGCGAGACCCGCACCGCCGCGAAGGTCGCCGAGCATCTGCGCGCCCTCGGACTCGAGGTCAGGACCGGGATGGCGCACACCGGCGTGGTCGCGGTACTGAAAGGCGGCCTCCCGGGGCCTTCCATTCTGCTGCGCGCCGACATGGACGCGCTGCCGGTCACCGAGCGCACGGACGTGCCGTTTCGCTCGACCGCGACCGGCGAGTTCCGCGGCCGCACGGTCGGGGTGATGCACGCCTGCGGCCACGACGCCCACACCGCAATCCTGATGGGCGCCGCGGAAATCCTCGCGGGCATGCGCGAGCGCCTGCCGGGCACCATCCTGTTCGTGTTCCAGCCGGCCGAGGAAGGCGTGCCCGAAGGCGAGCAAGGCGGTGCGCCGCTGATGCTCGCGCAGGGCCTGCTCGACATCGTCAGGCCGGAGGCGGCCTTCGCGTTGCACGTGGGCTCGTCGCTGAACACGGGCAAGGTGACGCTGCGGCCGGGCCCGCTGATGGCGGGTTCCGATTTCTTCAGGATCGTCGTCACCGGCCGCCAGACCCACGGCTCGCGGCCCTGGTCCGGCGTGGACCCGATCGTGGCGGCGGCCCAGATCGTGAATTCCCTGCAGTCCATCGTCAGCCGCCAGGTCGACATCACGAAAGCGCCGGCGGTCGTGACCGTGGGCTCCATCCATGGCGGCATCCGGCACAACATCATCCCCGACAGCGTGGAGATGCTGGGCACCCTCCGAACGTTCAGCGATGCCGCGCGCGAGGACATCATCGCCCGCATGCGCAAGACCGCGGAAAGCGTCGGCGCCGCCCATGGCGCGAGCGCGACGCTCGAAATGATGCCGGCGCCGAACCCGGTGCTGGAGAACGACCCTGCGCTCACCGAGCGGGCCACGGCGACGCTTCGGCGCGCGCTGGGGCGGGACGCAGTCGAGACCAGCGGCCTGCTGACGGTCGCCGAGGACTTCGCGCACATCGCGCGCCGCGTACCGAGCGCCTATTGGTGGGTCGGCGTCACGCCACCCGGCCGCGATCCCGCGACCGCGCCGGACAACCATTCCGACTTGTTCTACGTGGACGAAGACGGCATTGCCGTCGGACTCCGGTCGCTGCTGCACGTGGCAGTGGACTATCTTTCCACACGTGCCAACTAGCCAATGATCAGGGGGAATGAGATGAAGAAGATCGTCACTGTGGCCGCGGCCACCATGCTGGCCGGTGCCTCCGCGCAGGCCTTCGAGGTCTACACGGACTACACGCCCACCAAGGAGGTCTGGAACGTCACGCTGGTGAAGGTCAATCCGAACCGGATCGACGATTACCTCGAAGGGCTGAAGCAGACCTGGCACAGCGGCTGCGAGATCGGCAAGAAAATGGGCACCGTGCTCGACTGCGGCATCTACGTGAGCGAGACCTCCGCGAACCGCGACTTCAACACGATGCTCGTGATGAAGTTCCCGAGCGCCGCCAGCGGCGACCCGAACCCGGAACAGTACAAGCAGTTCCAGGCCGAAATGCGCAAGCAGCTGGAAGAGCAGAAGCAGGACGCGCTGGTCCAGGGCTACGAGCAGTTCCGCACGTTCTTCAACGAGCAGAACTTCCGCAGGATCGACTTCAAGTAGGCGCTGACTGCGGGCGGTTCCGGCTCAACGGCCGGAACCGCCCAGCAGGTAGACGGCGAAGCTGCCGAGCCAGTGCCCGCCTTCGTAGTGCTCGCCGGTCACGGCGGGCAGCGCAGCTTCCGCATGGCGCCGGGCGGCGGCGGTCAACGCGCGCTGCCTGCGGTCCCGATCGCCGAGGCCGGAGGCGATGCCGAGCAGCATCCAAGCGCGGCTCAGGTTGAGTCCGTCGATGTGCGCCAGCTTCGGATCGGCGCGATCGGTGACGATGCCGGGCGCGAGCCAGCCGGGATTGCCGTCGCGCGCAATGCCCGGCAGGAAGCGTGCGAGCCAGGCGTCGTACTCGGAACGCGGCAGCACCCGGCGCATCAGGTCCGCTTCCGCCAGGCAGGGCGACAGGAAATCCTCCCCCGAAGGCTCGTAGTGCAGCGGGCAATCCCGGTCGGACAGGTAGTAGCTGCGGCTGCGCTCGTCGATCAGCGCCCGCATGCCCGCATCTCCGGTCACGACCGCCCAGTCGCGGATCAGCCCGAAGGCGAACGCGGTCTGGGAATGCTCGCCGACGCGTATCGGGTAGCGCAGCTTCGGCAGCCACGCGCGCACGCGATCCGCGGCCTCCGCCTCCAGCGGCCGCAGGATCTCCGCCCAGCGCGCGGCCTCGGGATCCGGCCAGGAACGCAGCTCGGCGACGAGTTGCAGCAGCCACGCGAGCCCGTACGGCCTTTCGAAGGATGCCCGGCCCGGGCCGCGCAGGTAAGCAAGCTCGACCGCGACCCTCTCGGCGGTGAAGCTTGCGCGCAGGGCGGTCCGCGCAGCCGCGGCGAACGCGGCCTGGGGATAAAGGTGTGCGAGGCGCGCCAGCAGCCAGTGGCCGTGGACCGCCGAGTGCCAGTCGTAGCAGCCGAAGAACACCGGGGTCAGCTCGCGAGGCGGTCGCACGTCGGCGTCGCTGCCCAGCACGTGCGCGATCTTGTTCGGGTACTCGAGGTGCACGCAGTCGAGCGCCAGCCGCGCAAAACGCCCGGCCGCGGCCTCATCGAGCGCGATCGAGGGTGTTACCGCGGCGGCGGGTGCCGACAGGGCCAGTGCGAGCAATGCCAGCAGGCGCATCAGGCGCCACTCTAGCGCAGCCCCCCTGCTAGGATCGAGCGATGAAGCGTCGGGGCCGCAATCAGGCAGCCGCCTTTGCGCGCATCGCGCGCCGATACGGCGGTGGCCTGGCGCTGCGCAAGCGCGTGCTCATCACGGCCATCGCGGTCATGCGGCTGCGCACCGCCGCCGAAGTCCGCAGCCTGCACGAGGCGCTCTGCTTCCTGGATGCCTACCCGGACGACTTGCGGGTACGCCGGGCCGCGCAGCGCCTGTTGCGCGGGTTTCACGCGCGAGCGGACCTGCAGCGGCACCGCGATGCGCTCGCCGGCAGCGGCATCGCCGGCACCGACACGCCATTCCGTTTCTTCTGGCCGACGGCGCGCTGGATCTCCCGGAACTGGCCCGGCGCGCTCGTGCTCGAGCGCGCTGATCCGGACCATGCGCGCGCGATACTCGAGGCATTGCCGCAGCTGCTCGGGCAGGCAGAGGCCGAGTGGCTGCGCGCCCAGCGTCACCCGACACTGGCGGTGCTGGATCTCCTGCGTCCGGAAGGCGTCACCGACGCCGACTACCTGATCGGCCTCGCGGCCGCGATGCCCTGCGACGAGGCGGGCCGCGAGGCCTTCTTCGACCGCATGGATCCGCCGTTCCTGCTGCGCGCCGGACGCGACACTCCCGAACGGACCACTGCGCGGCTGGAACTCGTACCCGCCGCTCTTCGTCCGCGCGGGCCGGATCGCGCCCGGCCCGACCTGCGCGCCGAGGCGCGCCGTCCACCGGGGCGTATCCGGCGGCTGCGTGCCGGCGAGGCGCAGGCGCTGCTGCGGCTCGCGCGGGTATCCATGATCACGCGCGAGCGCGATGTGGCGGTGTTCCAGTATCCGGACCTGCGCGACGCCTTCCTGGTGGATGACGGCGCCGGGCTCGTGTTCGCGTGGATGGGCATCGAGCCGGCGCGGCGTGCGCTGCTGCCGGCCCTGTACGCGGGACTGACGCTGCAGAACGGCGTCCCCATCGGTTACGTGCAGCTCGACGTGCTCGGCCGGCACGCGGCGATCTCGTTCAACACCTTCGAGACTTTCCGGGGCGGAGAGGCGGCCCGCGTGTTCGCGCGCCTCATCGCCGCCGCCCGGCATGCGTTTGGCTGCGAGGACTTCAGCGTCGAGCCCTACCAGCTCGGCCACGCCAATGACGAGGGCATCGACTCCGGAGCCTGGTGGTTCTACCAGCGCTTCGGGTTCCGGCCTCGGGCACCGGCCGCGCGGTGGCTCGCGGCCCGTGAGGTCGCCCGCCGCAAGGCGCGGCCGTCGTACCGCAGCCCCGATCGCACCCTGCTCGCCCTGGCGCGCTCACACCTTTTCTACTCGCTCGTGCCGGGTCGCGCGGCGCGGCTTCCGGACGCGGACCGCTGGCTGGCAGCGGCGGTCGCCGCGGCCCGGCGGTTCCGTGATCCCGATCCGGCCTGCCGGCAGGCAGCGGCGACGCAAGCCGCGGCGAGCCGGCTCGGACTGGATGCGGACCGCCTCGGCGCGGCACCGCGCGCGATGCTGGCGCGCTGGTCGGGACTCGCCCTCGCCCTGACGGCGTCCGGCGGCTGGAGCGCACCGGAGCGCCGCGCGCTCGGCCGGCTGATCGTTGCCAAGGCGGGCCCGGCGGAACGCGAATTCCAGCGACGGCTGTTGCGTCACCCGCGCCTGCGCCGGCTGCTCGCCTGCTGACCCGATTGGGTCAGGCGCCGGCGACGGCCTTGAGCAGCGCCATCGCCATCAGGCCGGCATACGTCCCGAGCACGTAGCCGAGGATCGCGAGCAGCACGCCGACCGGCGCCAGGCTCGGATGGAATGCGGACGCCACGATGGGCGCGCTCGCGGCGCCGCCGATATTGGCCTGTGAACCGACCGCGACGAAGAAGATCGGCGCGCGGATGATCCAGGCGACGGTCAGCAGCACGGCGACGTGGCACAGCATCCAGACCGCGCCGACGGCGACCAGGATCGGCGCCTCGCGCATCTGGGTGAAATCCGCATGCGCGCCGATGCTGGCGATCAGCAGGTACAGCATCAGCGAGCCGACCCTGGACGCGCCCGCCCCTTCGAGGTTGCGGGCGCGGGTGAACGACAGGGCGACCGCGAACGCGGTCACCAGGATGAACTTCCAGATCGTCGCATCGAAGATGCCGGTGGCCGGCGCCGCCCAGCGGCCCGCGAGGGTCGCCAGCCACATCCCGCCGAAGCCGACGGCGACGATCAGCAGCAGGTCGGTGAGCGTCGGCACGCGCGTGGTCTTCGCGGTGAATTCGGCGACCCTGCGCTTGAGATCCTCGATCGCGGAGGTGTCCGCCCTGGTCCTCCGGTCGATGCGCTGCTGCTGGCCCGCCAGGTACAGCAGCACGCCCATCCAGACGTTCGCGACCGCGACGTCCACGATCACCATCATCCCGAACATGGACGTCGAGGTTCCGGCAACCTGGGCGAGTGCGACCATGTTGGCCCCACCGCCGATCCAGCTGCCGGACAGCGCGGTCATGCCCTGCCAGGTGTCCCCGGGAACCCACGACGAAAAAATCCACAGCGCGATCGGCGCGCCGATGACCACGCCCGCGGTGCCCGCCAGCATCATGATGAGCGCCTTCGGGCCGAGCCGGATGATGCCCGGGACGTCGAGCGCGAGGATCAGCAGCATGAGACTCGCGGGCAGCAGGTAGGCCTTGATCCAGTCGTACACCGGCGAGTCGGCCGGCAGCACGCCGAAGGTGGTCAGCGTGGTCGGCAGGAAATAGCAGAACACCAGCATCGGCACGACGCCAAACAGGCGCTTGCCGGGACCGGTCTCGCCGAACCAGAAGATGACGGCCAGCACGGCCAGCAAGACCACCAGGACGGCGACCGGCTCGGTCACCAGTGCAGCATCCCCTTGCATAGCGGCGCATGGAAGCACGATCGCCGACTCCACGTCCAGCCGTCGCCGATCGGAGACGTGGCCTGCATCGGCCACCGACCCTCATGGCCGATATTGGTCCTGCTTGCAGCGGATACCGCGGCCGCCGATGGCCGCCGGAAGGAGGTTCGGGCATGAACAAGTCCACGCTCACTGGCATCGTCGCCGGTGCCGTCGCGATTACCGCCTTGGGCGCGGTCGCGACCTCGAATTCCGGGCTCAACCCGTTCCGCGACTACGCCACGGTGGTCGCGGTCGAGCCCGCATTCGACGAGAAACGCATCCCGCGCGAGTCCTGCCGCGAGGAGATGGTCGAACGGCAAGTCGAGCCGAAGGACGAAAAGCGCATCGCTGGCGCGGTGATCGGCGCAGCGGTCGGCGGCGTACTCGGCAACCAGGTCGGCAGCGGCAGCGGGCGCGATGCGGCGACGATCGCCGGCGCGGCCGCCGGTGGCTACGCCGGCAGCAAGATCCAGAAGCAGATGCAGGAAGGCAATACCGAGACCGTGGCGGAGCAGCGCTGCACGACGGTGTACGACGTCGAGCGCACGCCCGCCGGGTTCGACGTCACCTGGGAGTTCGAGGGCCGCCAGGGCGTGGTCCGGATGGACCGCGATCCCGGCGAACGCCTTCCGGTGAAGGACGGCGAGCCCGTCACCGGCTGACCGCCGGCGCCTGGAATTCCTCACGCACGCGGGACGGCCGCAGGCGGCCGTCACTCCGCGACGCGCGCGCTCGTGATCGTCACCCGGTACTGATTCGCGTTCTGGAACGGGCCGAGCCCGGTCGCGACCTGCTGCTGCTGGCCTGCGGCCAGCGTGCCCGACAGTTCGCGGCGCAATTCGCGCGTGCGGCCGGCGGCGTCCACATACTGCACCGTGATCGCCAGCCCGGTCACCGGCACCTGGGTCGGGTTCCCGATCGCGACTACGAGCATGCCGGACTGGTCGAGCGCGGCCTGGTGACGCAGGTACTTTCCGGGGTTCTCGGGCAGTTCGAGCCGGATCAGCGATGCCGTCGCCGCCTCCCCGACCTCGCCTTGCGCCCCCGAGGCCGCCGCGAAGTATTGCTTCGCGGCGTCGCGCTGCCCGGCGCGCAAGGCGATGTTGCCGAGCGAATAGTAGGCCGGCCCGGTCGGCAGCAGCTTGACGCTCGCCTCGAGATCGCTGCGCGCGGCGGCGTCGTTGCGCTCGCGTTCCGCGATCAGGCCCCGCTGCAGGTAGTAGTAGAAGAATCCGCCGTTGCGGGCGATCGCGTCGGTGTAGGCCTGGGTCGCGGCTTTGTAGTTCTTCTGCACCAGGAATGCGTCGCCCTTGAGCGCGTGGAAATGCGCTTCACCGGGCAGCAGGCGGATCGCCTGCTCCGCTTTCCCGTGCGCGATGTCCGCCTTCTTGTCGGCCAGCGCCTTGCGGCCCTCGTCGTAGGCGTCATAGGCGGGCTTCGCGCGCATCGTCTGCGCCAGCGCGGCCTGGTAGCGCTCGACACCCAGCTCGCCGCCCCGCGGCAGCGCCGCCGCGCGCTTGCGATTGGCATCCAGCCGTTCCTGCGAGGGCGGGTGGCTCGCAAACAGTCCCGCCAGCCATCCCGCCTCCTTGCGCTCGTTCATGCGCACGAAGGTCTCCTGCAGCGTGACCGCGCCCTGCGGGTCGTAACCGGCCTGCTGCATGAAGTTCATGCCGTACTTGTCCGACTCGAGTTCCGCCTCGCGGCCGTAGCGCTGCATCAGCAGCTGCGCGCCGATGCCGGCGCCCGCCACGGCCAGGCCGCCGTAGTCGCTGTCGCTGGTCGCGACCTGCGCAGCGATCAGCCCGCCCTGCAGCAGCATGCCGCGGCTCATCTGTTGCGCGGAATGCCGCGCAGCCGCGTGCACGACTTCGTGCCCGAGCACGGCGGCCAGCTCGGCTTCCGACTTCAGCTGCATCAGCAGCCCGCGGTTTACGGCGATCTTGCCGCCCGGCAGCGCCCAGGCGTTCGGGATCGAGTTGTTGAGCACGGTGAATTCATACGGCAGCTTGTTGGGGCTGACAGCCGCGACGCGCTGCCCGACCTGCTGGACATAGGCCGTCAGCGCCGGGTCCATCGCGTAGTCGCCGCCCTCGGCCTGGCGCATGGGCGCATAGTTCTTGCGGCCGATCTCCAGCTCGGTGGCGGCACCCACCAGCATGAGATCTTTTTCACCGGTGATGGGATTGGTGGCGCAGGCCGCAACGAGCGTGGCGACCGCCACGGCCTGGGACCATCGATATGCCGCGCGAATCATGTCGGTATCTCCAGCCTTTCACGCCACTGACCGGGGGCGTCGTGTCGAGGATACTCCAGCCGGGCCATCAGGCGGGCACATGCCCTGCCAGGGCCTCGCAGAGCCGGTTTGCGTCGATGTTGCCGCCGGATACGATGCAGACGATCTTGCCGGTGCCCGCGCGCCCCGCGAACGCATTCGCCAGCGCGCAGGCGCCGGCGCCCTCGGCCACCAAATGATTTCGCTCAGCGAGCATCGCAACCGCCGCCGCAACCTCGGCAAGGCTTGCCACCAGCGAGCCATCGAGCAGCGCCCGCGCGCGCTCGAACATCCGCGGGAACACGGTCCGGCTGCCGATGCCGTCCACGAACGACGGGGTGTAGTGCACGACCTGCACCGACCCTGCCGCGAGCGACGCTGCGAGCGGCGCGGCCGTCTCCACCTCCGCCGCATGGATCCGGCATTCGGGCCGCAGCGCGCGCAGCGCGGTCGCGATGCCGCTCGCGAGTCCGCCGCCGCCCCAAGGAATCACGACGGCGTCCACGTCCGGAAGGTCTTCCAGGACCTCGAGGCCGATTGTGCCGTTCCCGGCCATCACACGATCGTCGTCGAAGGCGTGGATGAATGTCCCCTCGACTCCCGGGTACGCGCGGTCCTGGAACACGTGCCACCAGCGCTCGAACGGCGCCATGATCACGCGCGCCCCGAGCCGTTCGATGGCCTGCGTCTTCGCCGCCGGCGCCGTGTCCGGCGCGATGACCGTGCAGGGGATGCCCCGCTCGCGCGCACACCAGGCCACGCCCTGCGCCATGTTGCCGGCCGAGGCCGTGAGCACGCCGCCGGCGAGATCGGCAGGCGCGAGCTGCGCCATCGCGTTAGTGGCTCCGCGGATCTTGAACGAGCCGATCGGCTGCAGGTTCTCGAGCTTGAGCCAGATTTCGGCGGGCAAATCGGGTACGTTGAGACGCACCAGCGGTGTCCGGATGACCGAGCCCGCAATGCATGCGCGGGCGCGCCGGATGTCATCAAGTGTCGGCGACATCAGCCGGTGCCCGAACCCAGCAGTACCAGGACACGGTGCTCCATTCCGTCGTCGACGAGGGGCACGACCGCCGGGGCCGGAATGACGGTGCCGTCGAGCTTGACCTCCGAGACACCGCGGCAGACTCCATGCGGATTCTCGACGGCGATCCTGTAAAGGCTGGCACCGTGACGGAAGCGGATCTCGAAGCGATTCCAGTCCGCGGGAATGCAGGGGTCGATCGAGAGCGCGGTCCCGCGCTTGCGGAATCCGAGTATCCATTCCAGGCCAGCGCGATAGAGCCAGCCCGCGGCCCCGGTGTACCAGGTCCAGCCGCCCCGCCCGACGTGAGGACGCTCGGAGTAGACATCGGCGGCGACCGCATACGGTTCCACCTTGTAGCGATGGATGTCTGCGCGGCGGCTCGCGTGAAGGATCGGGCTCAACAGGTTGAAGAATTCGAAGGCCTTGCCGCCCTCGCCGAGAATTGCAGATGCCACGATCGACCAGACAGCCGCGTGCGTGTACTGGCCGCCATTCTCGCGGATGCCGGCGACGTATCCCTTGATGTAGCCGGGGTCCAGGGAAGTCCGGTTGAACGGCGGCGCAAGGAGCAGCATCAGTTGATCGTCCCGGCGGACGAGCCGCCGCTCCACCGAATCCATGGCCTGGCGTGCCCTTCGCTCGTCGCCGGCGCCGGACATCACCGCCCAGGACTGCGAGATCGAGTCGATCTGGCATTCGTCGTTGCTCGCCGATCCGAGCGGCGTTCCGTCGTCGAAGAACGCGCGCCGGTACCACGCCCCGTCCCATGCATGTGCTTCCAGCGATGACTCGAGCGAGGCGGCCGCCTTCCGCCAGCGCGCTGCACGCTTGCGCTCGCCGCGCGAGTCGGCGAGCTGCGCGAACTCACCGAGGATCGTGAGCAGGAACCATCCGAGCCAGACGCTTTCGCCACGACCCGCATGGCCGACACGATTGAGGCCATCGTTCCAGTCGCCGGTTCCGATCAGCGGCAGTCCATGGCTGCCCAGTTCCAGGCTCCGGTCCAGCGCCCGCGCGCAATGCTCGAACAGTGTCGCCCGGTCCTCGGATTCCTTCGGCTGGAAATAGGATTCCTCCTCGTCCGGCCTCAGGGCAGGTCCCTCCAGCCAGGCGACGTCCTCATCGAGGACCGCGCTGTCCTCCGACGTGCGGAGATAGTGGATGACGGCGTACGGCAACCAGAGGCGGTCATCGGAGATGCGGGTCCGGACTCCACGTCCGGTCGGGGGATGCCACCAGTGCTGCACATCGCCTTCACGGAACTGCCGCCCGGCGGCTCGCAACAGGTGCTCGCGCACGAGTCCCGGCCTCGCCACCGCCAGCGCGAGCACGTCCTGGAGCTGGTCGCGGAAGCCGAACGCACCTCCGGACTGGTACAGGGCGGAGCGGGCCCACACGCGGCAGGACAGGGTCTGGTAGAGCAGCCAGCGGTTCAGCAGCAGATTCATCGCGGAATCCGGCGTTTCCACCCGGATCGTTTCCAGCACCTGATTCCAGTGATCCTGGACTTCGCCGAGTACGGCGTTGCAGTCGAGCGCGCGGTATTTCTCGACCAGGGATCGGGCCTCCTCGCGATCGGCTCCCTCGCCCAGCAGGAACAGCAACTCCACCTCTTGTCCCGGCTCGAGTTCCACGCTCGTCTGGAGAACGGCGCACGGGTCCAGGCCGGCTCCGGTTCTCCCCGACAGCCTGTCCCCGCGCTCGAGTGACGCGGGATGATCGATGCTCGCGTTCCTCCCCAGGAACTCACGCCGGTCTCCGGTCCAAGATGTCTGGCGACCGGCCATGTCTGCGAACGCCACTCGCTGCGCGAATTCCCCGTTCCAGGCATTGCGCGCGAACATGGCATGGGTCCGCGGATCGATCTCGGTGACCACGAAGGGAGCGGACCTGCTGCGCGAGGCGCCGAGCACCCATTCCGCATATGCCGTTACAGCCAGTCGCCGGCTGTGACGGGAATGGTTCGTCAAGGCAAGGCGCGAAACCTTGACGGAGTCCCGCAGCGGCACGAACTGCAGCAGATCCAGCGCGATGCCATGGGAGGTGTGCTCAAAGCGGCTATACCCCTGGCCGTGGCGAATGACATGAGGCCGGGGCTCGTCGCGGATCGGCAGGCTGGTCGGGCTCCAGAGCATGCCGCTGTCCTCGTCGCGCACGTAGAACGCCTCTCCCGGCGTGTCGCTGACAGGATCGTTGGCCCATGGCGTAAGCCTGTTCTCGCGGCTGTTCACGGACCAGGTGAAACCCGAGCCCGACTCGGAGACCTGGAAGCCGAACGACGGATTCGCGACGACGTTGATCCACGGAACCGGAGTCCACTGGCCCTGGTTCAGGACCGTGACGTACTCGCGGCCGTCCGGCGTGAAGCCCCCGAGACCGTTGAAATACTCCAGGTCCATGGAGGGCATCGCAGCGGCACCGACCGCATCGCGCTGCGCTTGCGGGCGCGATGGAGCCGGTCCCGGCCGGGGACCCTCCAGCCGGACCAGCTGCTCGGCGAGCGTGCCCCGGTTTGCGTGCAGCACGACCCGTGACGTCGCG
>DASTOQ010000112.1:0-7262 GCA_035720205.1 Steroidobacteraceae bacterium
CGGGATGCCGCGCGCCGCGATCGCGGCCGCCGCGTGGTCCTGGGTGGAGAAGATGTTGCAGGACGCCCAGCGCACTTCCGCGCCGAGCTCGGCGAGGGTCTCGATCAGCACCGCCGTCTGGATCGTCATGTGCAGCGAGCCGGCGATGCGGGCGCCGGCGAGCGGGCGCGTGGCGCCGAATTCCCGGCGCACGGCCATCAGGCCGGGCATCTCGGTCTCGGCGATCGCGATCTCGCGCCGGCCCCAGTCGGCCTGCGAGATGTCGGCGACCTGGAAATCCTTGAACTTCGGGTTGATCACGGCATTCATGTCAGTTCTCTCCTTTGCGAGCGAGAGCGCCGTTGTCATGCGCGGTTCCCGAGCCTGGGAGGCGGATGCCTCTTGCAACGCTCCTCGGGCACCACGGGGACAGTCCGCCATTTTCGCAAAGCGAAAATGGGGACAGTCCCCAGTTCATGGTCCTGCCGCCTTCCTCAGAGCCTCCGCCCGGTCGGTCCGTTCCCAGCTGAAGGCCGTGAAGGTCGAGCGGCGTTGGACCCTGGCGCCATTGGACTCTTCGGTCCAATCGTGGTGCATCTCGACCGGTTCGCGCCCGAAGTGGCCATAGGCGGCGGTCGCCCGGTACATGGGGTGGATCAGGTCGAGCATCTTCATGATGCCCCAGGGGCGCAGGTCGAAGTGGTCCCGGACCAGCTTTTCGAGACGCTGGTCGCTGATCCGGCCGGTCCCGAAGGTCTGCACCGAGATGGATGTTGGTTTCGCCACGCCGATCGCATACGAGACCTGCACCTCGCAGCGCCGCGCGAGGCCCGCCGCGACCAGATTCTTGGCGACATAACGGGCCGCGTAGGCGGCCGAGCGGTCGACCTTCGACGGGTCCTTGCCCGAGAATGCGCCGCCGCCGTGGCGCGCCATGCCGCCGTAGCTGTCCACGATGATCTTGCGCCCGGTGAGGCCGCAGTCGCCGACCGGACCGCCGATCACGAACCGGCCGGTCGGGTTGATGTGGTACCGGGTGCGCTTGCCGAGCCAGCGCGCCGGCAGCACCGGTTTGATGATCTCCTCCATCACGCCCTCGCGCAGGTCCTTCTGCTTCACGTCCGGGGAATGCTGGGTCGAGAGCACGACCGCCTCGATGCCGACCGGCCGGTCGTTTTCGTACGCGAAGGTCAGCTGGCTCTTGGCGTCGGGACGCAGCCACGGCAGCTTCGGCCGGCGGCCCTTGCGCACCTTCGCCTGGCGTTCGACCAGCTGGTGCGCATAGTGGATCGGCGCGGGCATCAGCGCGGGCGTCTCGTCGCTCGCGTAGCCGAACATCAGGCCCTGGTCGCCGGCGCCCTGGTGCTCGGGGTCGCTGCGGTCCACGCCCTGCGCGATGTCCGATGACTGCTTGCCGATGACGTTCATGACGCCGCAGGTGTGCCCGTCGAAGCCGACCATGGACGAGGTGTAGCCGATGTCGCAAATGACCCTGCGCACCAGCTCCTCGAGGTCGATCCAGGCGCGGGTCGTGATCTCGCCCGCGACCACCGCGATGCCGGTCTTGACCAGCGTCTCGCAGGCCACGCGAGAGCGCGGGTCGCGCGCGATCAGGGCATCGAGCACCGCGTCCGAGATCTGGTCGGCGACCTTGTCGGGATGGCCCTCCGAGACCGACTCGGAGGTGAACAGGTAGGAGGCGGACATCATGAAATTATACAATAGTGGTTTATCCCCGGAGGAACCGGATGCCCAGCCGCCGCGAGCTCGCCAATGCCATCCGGGCCCTCAGCATGGATGCCGTCCAGCGCGCCAATTCCGGGCACCCGGGCATGCCGATGGGCATGGCGGACATCGCCGAAGTGCTCTGGCGCGGGTTCCTGAAACATGATCCGGGCAACCCGCGCTGGCCGGAGCGCGACCGCTTCGTGCTCTCGAACGGCCACGGCTCGATGCTGCTCTACTCAGTGCTGCACCTGACCGGCTACCCGCTGGCGCTCGACGAGCTGAAGAACTTCCGCCAGCTCGGGGCTCGCACCGCGGGCCACCCGGAACACGAAATCGCCATCGGCGTCGAGACCACGACCGGGCCGCTGGCGCAGGGGCTCGCGAACGCCATCGGCATGGCGCTCGCCGAGAAGCTGCTGGCCGCCGAGTTCAACCGCCCCGGCCACGAGATCGTGGACCACAGGACCTGGGTGTTCGCCGGCGACGGTTGCCTGATGGAAGGCATTTCGCACGAGGCCTGCTCGCTCGCCGGCACCTGGGGACTCGGCAAGCTGGTCGTGTTCTACGACGACAACGGCATCTCGATCGACGGCGAGGTGGCGGGCTGGTTCACCGACGACACGCCGAAGCGCTTCGAGGCCTACGGCTGGCAGGTGATCCGCGGCGTGGACGGCCACGACCCGGAGTCGGTGGAGCGCGCGATCCGCAAGGCGCGGCGCGAGAAGTCGAGGCCGACGCTGGTCTGCTGCAAGACCGTCATCGGCTACGGCGCGCCGAACAAGCAGGGCAGGGAGGAATGCCACGGCGCGGCCCTGGGTGCGGACGAGGTCGCGCTCGCGCGCAAGACCCTGAACTGGCCGTACGAGCCTTTCGTGGTGCCGGAGGAGATCCGCGCCGCCTGGGACGCGCGCGCCGCGGGCAAGCGCGCCGAGTCCCGCTGGCGCCGCCGTTTCCGGGCATACCAGCAGGCGCATCCGGAGCTTGCGGCCGAGTACCTGCGGCGCACGGCGGGCGAATTGCCCGCCGGCTTCGAGACGATGATCGCCGAGGGCGCGGCCGCCGCGCAGGCCGCGGCGCAGCCGCTGGCGACGCGCCAGAGTTCGCAGTCCGTGTTGAACGCGGTCGGCCCGCGGATGCCGGAGCTGCTCGGCGGCTCCGCCGACCTGACCGGCTCCAACAATACGAAGATAAAGGGGACGCGTCCCTTTACCCGCGAACACCCGGGCGGGCGGTATCTCCATTACGGCGTGCGCGAGTTCGGCATGGGCGCGATCATGAATGGCGTCGCGCTGCACGGCGGGTTCATCCCGTTTGGCGGCACTTTCCTCGTGTTCTCGGACTACATGCGCAGCGCATTGCGCATGGCCGCGATCGTCGAGGCCGGCAGCATCTTCGTGCTGACGCACGACTCCATCGGCCTCGGCGAGGACGGCCCGACGCACCAGCCGGTCGAGCACCTGGGTTCGCTGCGCATGATCCCGCGCCTCGAGCTCTGGCGGCCGTGCGACACGGCCGAGGCCTGGGTCGCCTGGGGCGCGGCGATCCGCCGCCGGCACCAGCCGACGGTGCTCGCGCTGACGCGACAGGCCCTGCCGCCCCAGCCGCGCGACGCCGGGCAGCTCGCTGCCATCCGCCGCGGCGGCTACGTGCTCGCCGACTGCGCCGGCATTCCCGAATGCATCTTCATCGCGACCGGCAGCGAGGTCGGCATCGCCATGGACGCGGCGCGCGAGCTCGCCGGCCGCGGCCGGAGGGTGCGTGTCGTCTCGATGCCGGCCACCAGCGTGTTCGACGCGCAGGACGCCGCCTGGCGCGACTCGGTGCTGCCCCCGGCCGTGACCCGGCGGATCGCCATCGAGGCGGGCACGCCGGACGGGTGGTGGCGCTACGCCGGCCCGCGCGGGCGCGTGATCGGCATGACGCGCTTCGGCGCCTCGGGCAAGGGGCCCGAGCTGTTCAGGCATTTCGGGTTCACGGCCGCGGCCGTCGTCGAGACGGCGCAGTCGTTGCTGGCAAACGGAGACTCATGACATGGCGATCAACGTCGGTATCAACGGGTATGGCCGCATCGGCCGCAACATCCTGCGCGCGCTCTACGAGGGCAAGCGCAACGGCGAATTGCGCATCGTCGCCGTCAACGACCTGGGCGATGCGAAGACCAACGCGCACCTGACCCGGCGCGACACCGCGCACGGTCCATTCAGCGGCACCGTGACCGTGGACGGCGACAGCATGGTGGTCAACGGCGACCGCATCCGGGTGCTCGCGGAACGCGACCCCGCGAAGCTGCCGTGGGGGCAGCTCGGGGTGGACTTCGTCATCGAGAGCACCGGCCTGTTCGCGAGCAAGGAGAAGGCCTCCAAGCACCTCGCGGGCGGCGCGAAGAAGGTCGTGGTCTCGGCGCCGGCGGAAGGCGTCGATGCGACCATCGTCTACGGCGTGAATCACCACACGCTGCGCAAGGACATGACCGTGATCTCGAACGCCTCCTGCACCACGAACTGCCTGGCGCCGCTGGTGAAGCCGCTGCACGACGGGCTCGGCGTCGTGTCCGGGATCATGACCACGATCCACGCCTACACCAACGACCAGGTGCTCACCGACGTCTACCACTCGGACCTGCGCCGCGCGCGCTCGGCGACGATGTCCATGATCCCGACCAAGACCGGTGCGGCCGCGGCCGTCGGGCTGGTGCTGCCGGAGCTGAAGGGGAAGCTCGACGGTTTCGCGGTGCGCGTGCCGACCATCAATGTCTCGCTCGTGGACCTGACCTTCACCGCGAAGCGCGCGACCACGGCGCAGGAAGTGAACGCCATCCTGAAGGCCGCCTCGGACGGCGCGCTCAAGGGGATCCTCGATTACACCGAGGAGCCGCTGGTCTCCATCGACTTCAACCACAACCCGGCCTCGGGAACGGTGGACGCGCAGCTCACCAAGGTGCTCGACGGCACGCTGGTGAAGGTCTGCGCCTGGTACGACAACGAGTGGGGCTTCTCGAGCCGCATGATCGACACCACGCTGGCCTGGGCCCGGGCCCCGTGAGGCGGATGGCCGACCTCGACCTTGCGGGCCAGCGCGTGCTGATCCGCGAGGACCTGAATGTCCCGGTCGAGGACGGCCGGGTCACCAGCGACGCGCGCATCCGCGCCGCGCTGCCGACGATCCGCCTCGCGCTGGAGAAGGGCGCCCGCGTGCTGGTGATGTCGCACCTCGGCCGGCCCAAGGAGGGCGGGCGCGATCCCGCGTTTTCGCTCGCGCCCATCGTGCCGGTGCTTGCGGCGCGGCTCGAAAGGCCCGTGCGCCTGGTCGAGGACTGGCTGGACGGCGTGGAGGCGGCGCCCGGCGAAGTCGTGCTGCTCGAGAACGTGCGCTTCAACCAGGGCGAGAAGAAGGACGACGAGGCGCTCGCGCGCCGGATGGCGGCGCTGTGCGACGTGTTCGTGATGGACGCCTTCGGCACCGCGCACCGCGCCGAGGCGAGCACGCACGGCGTGGCGCTGGCGGCGCCCGTCGCCTGCGCGGGGCCGCTGCTGGTCGCCGAGCTCGAGGCGCTCGGCCGCGCGCTGCACGCCCCGAAGCGCCCGCTGGTCGCCGTGGTCGGTGGCTCCAAGGTCTCGACCAAGCTCGCGGTGCTGGAGAACCTGCTGGAACAGGTGGATGCGCTGGTCGTGGGCGGCGGCATTGCCAACACCTTCCTCGCGGCCGCCGGACGTCCCGTCGGCAGGTCGCTGCACGAGCCCGACATGCTGGACACGGCGAGGCGGCTGCTCGCGCGCGCGCGGGAGCGCGGCGTGGCGCTGCCGTTGCCGACCGACGTCGTGGTCGCAACGGAGCTGTCGGCGACGGCCGCTGCAGCCGTGAAGCCCGCGTCGGCGGTGGCGCCCGGGGAGATGATCCTCGACATCGGGCCGGAGTCGGCCGCGGCGATCGCGGCGATCGTGGCGCAGGCGGGCACCGTGATCTGGAACGGGCCGGTCGGCGTGTTCGAGTACGACCAGTTCGGCGAGGGCACCAGGGCCCTGACGCTGGCGATCGCCCGGAGCAAGGCATTCTCGATCGCTGGCGGCGGGGATACACTGGCTGCGATCGACAAGTACGGCGTGCAGTCGGAGATCTCCTACATCTCGACCGGTGGCGGCGCCTTCCTCGAATTCGTCGAGGGCAGGACGCTGCCGGCGGTGGCGGCGCTAGAGCGCCGCGCGGCGGGGTAGGCGGGAGGCTTCTGGTCCCGAGCGAGGCCTGATGGCGAGAAGAACCAAGATCGTCGCGACCCTGGGGCCGGCCACCGACAACGACGCGGCGCTCGCCGATCTCATGGCCGCGGGCGTGGACCTGGTCCGCGTCAACTTCTCGCACGGCAGCTTCGACGACCACCAGCGGCGCATCGACCGCGCACGCGCCGCGGCGGCGCAGGCCGGGCGGGTGGTCGGCATCCTCGGCGACCTCCGCGGCCCCAAGGTGCGCATCGAGCGCTTTGCAGCCGGCAGCGTCACGCTCACCGAGGGCGAGAGTTTCGCGCTCGACCCGAGGCTCGATCCCTATTCCGGCACGGTGCGCGTCGTAGGCGTCGCCTACGAACGGCTGCCGAAGGACGTGCGCCAGGGCGACACGCTGCTGCTGAATGACGGCCTGATCTCGCTCGAGGTCGAGCGCGTCGAGGGCACGCGCGTGCACACGCGCGTGCTGACGGGCGGCGAACTCGCAGACATGAAGGGACTCAACAAGCTGGGCGGCGGCCTCTCCGCCGGCGCGCTCACCGCCAAGGACCGCGAGGACATCGCAATGGCGGCGACCCTCGGCGTGGACTACCTGGCGGTCTCCTTCGTGCGCGACCGCAACGACATCGTCGAGGCCTGGGACCTGATGCGCGACGCGGGCGGCGAAGGCCGCATCGTCGCCAAGATCGAGCGGCGCGAGGCGATCGTCAACCTCGAGTCCATCATCGAGACCTCCGCCGCCGTGATGGTCGCGCGCGGCGACCTCGGCGTCGAGGTCGGTTATGCCGAGCTGACCGGGCTGCAGAAGCGCATCATCTCGCTCGCCCGCGCCAAGAACCGCCTGGTGATCACGGCGACGCAGATGATGGAGTCCATGATCGTGGCGCCGGTGCCGACGCGCGCCGAGGTTTCCGACGTCGCCAACGCGGTCATGGACGACACCGACGCGGTGATGCTGTCGGCCGAGACCGCGGTCGGCAGGCATCCCGGCCGCGTGGTGCGCGCGATGGCGGAGGTGATCGAGGGCGCCGAGAAATGGCAGACCTCGAACCGGCCGGAGATCCGCCAGGACGGGCATTTCAACCGCAGCGACGAGGCGATCGCCGCGGCCGTGATGTACACGGCGAATCATCTCGTGGTGCGCGCGATCGTCGCGCTGACCGAGTCCGGCTCGACCGCGCTCTGGATGTCGCGCATCCGCTCGGACATCCCGATCTACGCCTTCACGCGCCACCCGGCGACGCAGCGGCGGGTCACGCTCTACCGCGGCGTCTACCCGGTGGATATCGACGTGACCAGCACGCGCGCGGACGAGATGTATCCCGCGATCTTCGACCG
>DASTOQ010000113.1:0-8935 GCA_035720205.1 Steroidobacteraceae bacterium
CGGCAGCGCGCAGGCCTCACTCAACGCCTTCTCGATCGCGGTGAACCAGATCGCCAACGGCAGCGTGACCCTCTCGTGGTCGCCGCCCACCACCAATGCAGACGGCACGCCGATCACCGATCTGTCGGGATACCGCATCTACTTCGGCCGCAGCTCGTCGAACCTCGACGAGATGGTCGTGATCAGCAATCCCGGCACGACGCGCTGGGTCGTGGACAACCTGAGCGCGACGACCTGGTACTTCTCGATGACCTCGTACAACGCGTCGGGCATCGAGAGCGCGCGTTCCGCAGTCGTGTCCCGCACCCTGACCTGACGCGCTCGTAGCGACCTCCCCTGCCCGCCCGTATCATCCCGGCATGACCTCCGGGATGCAGGTCGTCCTGACGGAATCGCGGGACCAGGTGCCGCTCGACCGCGAACGCTGGAATGCGCTCGCCTCGGCCAACCCGGTCAGCACGGCTTTCCAGACCTATGAATGGTTCGACAGCTGGTGGACGGCCTTCGGCGGCCAGCATCGGCTCCACTTCCTCACCCTCCACGACGGCGGTGAGATCGTCGGCTTCGCGCCGCTGATGAGGACACGAGGTCCCCTGGGACTGCGCCAGATCGAATTCACCGGCACACCGAATGCGGACTACCAGGACCTGGTCGTTCCCGCCCATCGAGCGGACGCCATCGACGCGCTGTGCCGGTTTCTCCATGCCGGCCGGCGGTCATGGGACATGGTGGTATTACGCCAGATTCCGGCGGATTCTCCGACGATCCCGGACATGCGCGCAGCCTGCGCGCGCGCAGGCCTTGGACTGCTCGAGGGTGAGCGTCAGCCCTGCCCTGGCCTGCTCCTCCATGGCCAGGAAGACCCGTTGAACCAGATGCTGGATCGATACAGCATCCGCCGCGCGATCCGCAAGCTGGAGCGGCATGGTCCGCTCTCGCTTCGCACCGCAGATGAACCCGGCGAAATCGAGCGGCTGCTGCCGCAGTTCTTCGAACAGCACGTTCGTCGCTGGCAATCCACGGACAGCCCGAGCCCGTTCACTCACGAGGCGTACCGGCGCTGGTACCGGGAACTCGCCCATGCAGCGAGCGCGGAGGGCTGGCTGCATTTCTCCGTCCTGCGCTGCGGCGAGACGCCCGTCGCCTTTCACTTCGGCTTCTGCCATGGCGATACCCTGTCCTGGTACAAGCCGAGCTTCGAGCCCGATTTCGCGCGCGACTCCCCCGGGACTGCCCTGGTCTGCCGGTTGGTCGAGGAGGCCGGCCGGCGCGGACTGCGCGTGCTCGATTTCTCGGCCGGGCGCGAGCCCTTCAAGGCGCGATTCAGCAACGTCGAGCGCGAGTGCCTGAACCTGCGAATCTTCGCGAGGCCGCTGCTGCATTCGCTGTTCCGTGCCGGCGCAGGAGCGCGGCGGCTGCTGCGCGATCACTGGCACGGCCTGCGGGCCCGCAGACGAGGCCGACCGGCCCAGGATTGAGCTTGCCGCGCATCAGCGTCGTCATCCCGACCTACAATCGCGCGGCGCTCCTGCGCGAGGCGATCGAGAGCGCCCTGCGCCAGGACTGGCGCGACCTCGAGGTCGTGGTCGTGGACGACGGATCCACGGACGCGACGCCGGATGTCGCAAGGGCCTATGCCGGCCGCATCGTGTACCAGCGGCAGTCCAACCGTGGCGTCAACTCTGCGCGTAACGCGGCAATCGGGCTGGCAACCGGTGAGTTCATCGCGCTGCTCGACAGCGACGACGTCTGGCTGCCCCATGCCGCCTCCCTGCTGGCCTCGGTATTGGGTCGCTTTCCGCTGGCGGGCTTCGCATACGGCGACTTTCTGGTCCTGCGCAACGGCACAACCGCCGGTCCCGGCCTGCGCGCCTGGCATGACGCCGCACATCCGCTCGAGGCCCAGTTCGAGCGGCGTCACCGACACTCCGACCTGCAACTCCAGCTCCCCGGCGGCACCGGATGCACCGGTTTCGACGTTTACGAAGGCGACATCTATCACGCATCGCTGTTCGGGCCGCGCGTGCCCACCAGCGGCTCGCTGATCCGGCGCGCAGCCATGGGCGGCCTCGCCTTTCCCGAACACGACTCGCTGTGCGGCGACTGGGAGTTCTTTGCGCGGCTATCCCACCGCGCGGGCGCGGTATATGCAGACTTGCCGGTCATGCTCAATCGCAGCCATGAGGACGAGGTGCGCCTCACGCGGGTGAACGCCGCGACCCAGCTGGCGCAGCGGATCGACCTCGTGGACCGGGTGTGGCGGCAGGACCCGGACTTTCTGGCGCGCCACGGCGCCGAGGTGGATGCGCGGCAGTTCGAGCTGCTGTTCGCCTACGCGCGCAACCGGCTGCTGGCGAATGACGTTGCCGCGGCGCGCGACGCCTTGACGCGCGCGGCAGCGATGCGCCGCGGTCGCGCGCCGATGCCCTGGCTGGCGCTGCGGCTCGCGAGCTGCATCCCGGGTGCGCCGTTGGCGCTCAGGGCAATGCGCCGGCTCAGGGACATCGTGGCGCGCCGGGTGGGCGGGGGCCGATGAGCGTGGCCACTCGCCGGATCGAGCTCCTGCGCACGCACGGCGAGCTGGAATCGCTCGCGGACGAGTGGCAGGCGCTGCCGCCGGCGCAGGCCGATCCGCTGCTGAGTCATCCCTGGTTCGCCGCGGCGGCGCGCAGCTGGCACCCGGACGGCAGCCTGCACGTGCTCGCACTGCGACAGGACGGGCGGCTTGCCGGCGTAGCGCCGATGGCATTGGCGCAGCGTTTCGGCGCGTTTCGGCTCGAACTCATCGGCGCGGCGGCACTCGGCGAACCGAGCGGCCTGCTCGCGGCCGATGCACCGGCGCTCGACGCACTCTGTGCGGCCCTGATCGCCGTTGGCCGCCCGATCGTGTTGCAGCGTGTCGCCAGGACCTCAGGGATTGGCGCTGCGCTGCGCGCGGCTGCGAGCCGCCACGGCATCCTGCTCGAGGCGGGCAGCGCGCCCTGCCAGCGCGTGGACAACGTCGGGGGCTGGGAGGCCTATCTCGCGCGCCGCTCGTCGTCCCTGCGCCAGGGCCTGAGGCGAAAGCGCGGCTGGCTGGAGCGCGAGGGCCCGGTGCAGTTCGAGTTCCTGCGCCCGGACGGCAGCAGCCTCGAGCGCGCGCTCGAGGAGGCTTTCGACGTCGAGGCGGATGGGTGGAAATCCGTTGCCGGCAGCGCGCTGCGGCGCAACGCGCCGCTCGCCGCATTCATTCGCGAAATGGCCCAGCGCTTTGCCTCCCGCGGCGAATTGAGGATCAGCTTCCTGCGTGCGGGCAACCGCGCTGTCGCCATGGCGATCCTGCTCGAGTGCGCCGCCAGGTTGTGGGAGATCAAGATCGGCTACCGGCAGTCTGCGGCCCGCGCGTCGCCGGGCCGGCTGTTGTTGTTCGAAACGCTGCGGGACGCTTACGGGCGCGGGATCGCCGGATACGAATTCCTCGGATCGGGCGACCGGCAGCAGCCGGACTGGGCCACCGGCCGTTCCGAATATCACACGCTGCTTTTCTACCCGTGGCGCGCCGCCGGCATCTGGGCCCTGGGAACCGATGCCTTGCTGCGCGCGGCGCGTCGCCTGGCTGGCTAGATGCGACCCGTCAGCCGGTACCAGGTATAGCCGGCATACTCGTGCAGCGCGAGGTCCGAGGCGTTCAGGTTGAAAGGGCTGACGGTCCATTCGGCGCGGGCGACGCTGGATGGCAGTTGATGATCTGCCGGCACCGGGATCGCCCTCAGGCCATGGCGGGCGAACACCGCCAGCGATCGGCGCATGTGACCCGCGGAGGTGACGAGGAATATTTCCTCGCTGCCAATGATCGGCGCGAGGTTCTCGGCGCTGGCCGCGGTATTCTGCGACGCGGTCTCGCGTGACAGCCTGCTGCCGGCAATGCCCATCGCCTCCAGTTGCGCGATCATCGCGTCGGCGGCGATCGCGTTGCCGGAGACGATGATGCGGCATTCAGGGCAGCGCCGCGCCAGGCTCGCCGCTTCCAGCACGCGAAACGCCGACGAGGCGTTCATGCGGCTGCTGAGGGGCATGTGCGGATCGTCGGAGGCGTAGGCGGTCAGCAGCACGATCGTGCGGACGCGGCCATGCCGCTCCGGGTCGGTCATCGCCGGGTAGGCGTACTCGAGCGGCGACAGCAGGAGCGTCGCCACCGGGCCGAAGCTGAAGACGAACAGGACTGCGCCGGAGCCCAGCAGCAGCGGCCGGGCCAGGCGCCGCGTCGCGGGCAGCATCAGCACCAGGATCCCCAGCACGAACAGTGCCGCGCCCAGGGCCGAGGGCGTCACGAGCAGGCGGAGCAGGTCCAGCATGAGGCTTCTCCCCTCGGCGGCGGTGCGGCTATTGACGCGTCCGGGAGCTTCCGTCACCCTGCCGCGCAAGCAACGGGAGCCACAGCATGGCCACGCTGGAAGAACAGTTCAAGGCGGCCCAGGCGGACGTGCAGAACCTCAGCGAGCGGCCCGACAACGACACGCTGCTCGAGCTTTACTCCTTCTACAAGCAGGCGACCGAAGGCGATGTCACGGGCGACAAGCCGGGCCCAATCGACTTCAAGGCGCGGGCCAAGTACGACGCCTGGGAGGCGCGCAAAGGCATGAGCCGCGAAGTCGCGATGAAGGCCTACGTGCGGCTCGCGGAGCACCTCAAGTAGCGATGACGCTGGATCGCCGCGACGCCGGGCTCGCGGCGCTGGCGCTCGCCCTGCCGCTGCTGGCACTGGTGGCCAGCCTGCCGCAGCGTCCGCTGATCCTCGGCGTGATCAACAATTTCGCGCACGCCCCGGTATTCGGCGCATTCGCCGTGATCGTGGCCCTGCTCATCGGACGGCACAGCAGACTCCCGGCATACGCCCGCTACGGTCTCGCCTTCGCGTCGGCGGTCGCGGCTGGCGGCGTCATCGAGCTGGTCCAGCCGTCGCTCGGCCGCGGCGCCGAGTGGCGCGACCTGGCCAACGATGCCTTCGGCGCCATCGCCGGACTCGCCCTGCAGCTGGCGTTCACGATCGGCCCGACCCGGCGCCGGGTGCTGGCCGCGCTGGCCGCGTGTGCCGCGGCCGCGCCCGTGACCTGGCCCGTCGCTGAAGCCGCCCTGGCCTATGGCGCACGGCATCATCGCTTCCCCACGATTCTTCAGGACCGTGACTGGCGCGACCGCTATTTCGTCCGCCCGAGCGGCGTCGAGATCACGCGCGAGGCATTACCGGCCGAGTGGGCCCGCGGCGGCGATATGCCGGCTCTGCGCATCCGGATCACCGGCGGCCGCTGGCCGGGCATCACTCATGCGGAACCTCATCCGGATTGGAGCGCGTATTCGAGGATCCTGCTCGACCTCACCAATGCCGGATCCCGTCCGCTCGCGCTGACGCTGCGGGTGCACGACCGCCGGCACGACAACCGCGCGGCGGATCGCTTCAACCGGACATTCGAGCTGCCGGCACGGCAGCGGACCGTGCTGGCGATCGCGCTCGAGGAGGTCGCACTCGCGCCGAAGGGTCGCGGGCTCGACCTGTCGCGCATTGCGGGAGTCATACTGTTCTCGACCGGTGATCCGGCCGAGATCGGCCGCGAGTATTACCTCACGCGGGTCTGGCTCGAATGATGCCGCCCATGCACGGCGCTGCGAGCCCTCCGCAGCGCCTGCACGGGTAATCGGCTGCCGGGCAGCCGGGCCGCCGCCGCCAGGACGAAGCGCATCACCGGCCGGCCCGCATGCAGCGCATTCGCGCGCTTCAGCGCGTCGCGCGCCTGCCTGCGCCGGCCCTGACCGATCAGGAGCCCGGCAAGCCGGATCAGCATCGCAAGCTGGACCTGGTTGACGTCCGAGGCATGTTCACGCATGAATTCGCGATCGGCGCGCCACAACCGGTCGATCAGTGCGACGCGCGACGCCAGCTGCAGCGCCGGGTCGACCCGCGTGAGCCGCAGACCGTCATCATGACTCCGGTTGACCACCGTTTCCTGATCCACGAAAACGGCGCCGCAGCGATGTGAAAGCCGGGCGAAGAACTCGATCTCGCCCGACCACGGGTCGACATCCGGAAATCGCTCGCCCGGCAGCAGCCTGGCCTTTCGAATCAGCGCCGAACACGGGTTGACCCAATGCTCCGCCAGCGACCAGCGATAGATATCTCCCGCATAGACCTGGAAGTCGCGGAGCGCAATTCCGCCCGGCACCTCGATGCCCATCGACCCGAATGGCGAGCCCGGGCCGAAGACGTCCTCCCAACGGTGCCGCTTCAGGTGCCAGCGCCGCAATCCGTCGCATTCCGTGCTGCCGTCCTGACGCAGATGCGAGAAATTGCTGAAGGCGAAGCCGGCGTCCGGAAAGCGATTCAACACCGCGACCATCAGGCCGAGTTTCCAGGGTTCCCACAGATCATCGCTGTCGAGCGGTGCAATGTAGTCGCCGCGCGCGGATTCGAGCGCGCGGTTGCGCGCGGCATGCACGCCGGCGTGGTCCTGGCGCAGGCAGCGAATCCGGTCCCCGAACGCGGCGAGCGCCTGCGGGGTAGCGTCATCCGAACCGTCGTCGACGACGATGATCTCGTAATCGCGCCAGTGTTGACGCAGGACGCTCCGGATCGCCTCGCAGACCAGTGCCGCCCGATTGTAAGTCGGGATGATCACACTGACCTGCGGCGCAGTCATGAGACGATCCGGAAATCCGACGCCAGTTCATGCGTCCCCACGGGGATTCGAACCCC
Organism: Steroidobacteraceae bacterium; assembly: GCA_035720205.1. Taxonomy (GTDB): domain Bacteria; phylum Pseudomonadota; class Gammaproteobacteria; order Steroidobacterales; family Steroidobacteraceae; genus SCUD01. The sequence continues at coordinate 6,728 of DASTOQ010000113.1, forward strand.
GGTTGCCGCCGTGAAAGGGCGGTGTCCTAGGCCTCTAGACGATGGGGACCCGGGAAATTGGTGGAGCCAGGCGGGATCGAACCGCCGACCTCTTGCATGCCATGCAAGCGCTCTCCCAGCTGAGCTATGGCCCCACGTGAAGGCGGCGAATTCTCGGCCAGATGCCACGGGGTGTCAACGCCTTACAATGCCGCCATGGCCGCGCGCACGTTGGTTTCAGCCGGGTTGCTGCTGCTTGCCGCAGGCGCGGCGGCCGCGGAGTTCGAGACCGCGAAGGCACGAGTGCGCGTCGTCGAAATCGCCACCGGCCTCGAGCATCCCTGGGGCCTCGCCTTCCTGCCCGACGGGCGCATGCTGGTCACGGAGCGGCCCGGAAGGCTGCGCGTGGTCGGCCAGGACGGGCGGGTTTCCGCTCCCGTAGCCGGCGTGCCGCCGGTGCTCGCGATCGGCCAGGGCGGATTGCTGGACGTCGCGCTCGATCCCGATTTTCCGGACAACCGATGGATATACCTCTCCTACGCGGAGGATCGCGGCGCGGGTACCAATGCGACCGCCGTTGCGCGCGCGAGATTGGCGGCCACGGGGCTGACCGAACCGGAGGTGATCTTCCGCCAGCAACCGGCGGTCGAAAGCCAGGCGCATTTCGGCGGCCGCCTGGCGTTCGGCCGTGACCATCGCCTGTTCGTGACGCTTGGCGAGCGGTCGGCCCGGCATTTCATCGATCGCGCGCAGTCGTTGGCCGACCACTTCGGCAAAGTCGTGCGCATCGAGCGCGATGGCGGCATACCCCCCGACAACCCATTCCTGCGGCACGCGGATGCACGACCGGAGATCTGGTCCCTCGGTCATCGCAATCCGCAGGGTGCCGCGCTACATCCGGAAACGGGGGAACTCTGGATCAGCGAGCACGGGCCGAGGGGTGGCGACGAACTCAACGTCGTGCGCGCCGGCAGCAATCACGGCTGGCCCGTCATCACCTATGGCGTCGCCTACTCCGGCGATCCGATCGGCATCGGCACGCACCAGGAAGGCATGGAACAGCCCGTGCATCACTGGGTGCCTTCCATTGCCACCAGCGGCCTGGCCTTCCAGACGTCGGACCGGATTCCCGGCTGGAACGGCAGCGTGTTCGTCGGGGGGCTGGCCGGCAAGGTGCTCGTGCGGCTCGAGCTGGATGGCGAGCAGGTGGTTCACGAGGAACGCCTGCTCGGCGCGCTCAAGGAACGCATCCGTGACGTGCGCCAGGGCCCGGATGGTTTCCTGTACCTGCTGACGGATTCGCCGCAGGGCCGGCTGCTGCGAGTCGAGCCTGCGGCGAATGAAGAATGACGCCGTTAGGGGCTTAGACGCGGCGCCGGCGCAGGGCGGGCACCAGGCCCAGTAGACCGAGGCCCAGCAGGCCGAGCGTGCCCGGCTCCGGCACCGAAGGCGTGAACGTCACCAGCAGACCGAGGTCGTCGAAGTCCTTGTCGTTCGGGTTGCCACCCGAATCGTCCAGCAGGACGTACCACTGGTTTTCGCTGGCCTGGATCAGGCCGAAGACCACCAGGCCGCTGAGCGTGAAATCCTGGCCGTTGTAGACCGCGGCGGAAGTGCCGCTCGAGCTGAAGCGGAATTCAAGGTTGCCGCCGCTGGTGGAGTCCGCGCAGCTCTGGCCGGCCACGGCCGTGTTCGTGTTGAATTCGCAGCCGCCCGCATGGATCGAGAAGGTGACGCGGTTGGTATAGCCCGCCTCCTTGCCGACATAGGTGTAGGTCAGCGTGCCCGGGCCGAGTGCGTGCAGCGCGTAGCCGACCAGCACCGTCTGCGACGCGCCCCCGGCGAGGCCGAGGTCGTTGTTGTTGTTCGTGGTGTAGCTGCCGGCATTCGCGGCGCCCGGATCGACGATGGTGAGCGCCTGCGCCGCCGGCGCGATCAGGGCAAGGCCGGCCGCGATGCCGAGCAATGCCGTGCGACCTGTCCTTGTCTGCATGAATTGACTCCTCAGATTGACGCCCGGGAACTAGCAACATCCATGCCATGGACGTTTTTGCTGATCGCACAAAGGCTTACGAACTCCATGCCGCGCAGGTGTCAACTATTCAGACACCTGGCTTCGGCTCGCAATGGCGACCGGGCACAGGCAGAATTCCGCATTCGAATCAACGGCCTGAGTGGTCCCGGCATGAAGGCGCAAGGATCGTGGCTGTGTACGCTTTGCCTTTTCTC
>DASTOQ010000114.1:0-7662 GCA_035720205.1 Steroidobacteraceae bacterium
AGGCGCTCGGCACCGGCTTCGGCCATGGCGTGTGGATCCGCGACGCCGGCTTCGTGCCCGACCCCCGGGGCAAGCCGGAAGTCCTGTTCTCGGCCCGCGGCCGCGCGGTCGCCGACCGCCTCGGCGCCGGCGACGGGCACGTGAGCCTGTCGGACGAGGCGGGTCTCGTGTTCGCGGTCGCCATCCTGATGAAGAAGCCATGACGACGCCACTCCATTGCCTGGTGTTCGACATCGAGACCGTGCCCGATGTCGAGCTCGGGCGGCGGCTGCCCGGCATCGGCGACGGGGACGATGCCGCCGTCGCGGAAGCCATGTTCGCCCGGCGCAACGAGGAAACCGGCAGCCCCTTCCTGCCCTACGAGCAGCACCGCGTGGTCGCGATTTCGGCGTTGCTGCGCAGCGCTGACCAGTTCCGGCTCTGGAGCATCGGCACGGCCGACAGCCCGGAGGACGAGCTGCTGCGCCGGTTCTTCAGCGGGATCGACAAGCTCAAGCCGACACTCGTCACCTGGAACGGCTCCGGCTTCGACCTGCCGGTGCTGCACTACCGCATGCTGCGCCACGGCGTCGCCGCCCCGGTGTACTGGGACACCGGCGAGCTCGACCGCGACTTCAAGTGGAACAATTACCTGAACCGCTTCCACATGCGGCACATCGACCTGATGGACGTGCTCTCCGGCTACCAGGCGCGCGGCCGCGCGAGCCTCGAGCACGTGGCGCTCCTGCTCGGACTGCCCGGCAAGCTCGGCATGGCCGGCGACCAGGTCTGGGGCGCGTGGCAGGAAGGACGCATCGGCGAGATCCGCGACTATTGCGAGACCGACGTCATGAACACCTACCTGGTCTACCTGCGATTCGAGCTGGTGCGCGGGCGGCTGTCGGCGAAGGCCTGCGCGCAGGAAATCGAGCGCGCCCGCGACTGGCTGGGAGAGCGGCGGGAAGACCACTGGCGGCGCTTCCTCGCGGCATGGCGGCAGGATTGAAGGCGCCGGCGGCGCCCGAGACCGCCGAGATCTCCGCACTCGACCACGAGGGGCGCGGCATTGCGCGCATCGGCGGCAAGGCGGTGTTCGTCGACGGCGCCCTGCCGGGCGAAGAAGTGCGCCTGCAGCGCACCACGCGCCGCCGCCGGCACGACCAGGCGCGCGTGCTGGAAGTGCTGCGCCCGTCGCCGGACCGGGTGACGCCACGCTGCGCGCATTTCGGCGTCTGCGGTGGCTGCGCGCTGCAGCACCTCGGTTACGCCCGGCAGCTCGACGCCAAGGGCCGCATCGTCGCCGAACAGCTGGAGCGGCTTGGCGGCGTGGTGCCGGATCGCTGGCTGCCGCCGCTCGCCGGTCCGGCATGGTCGTACCGCCGCCGGGCGCGACTCGGTTGCCGCTATGTCGAGCGCAAGGGCAGGGTGCTGGTGGGATTCCGCGAACGCTCGAGCCCGTTGCTGGCCGACCTGCATGGCTGCGAGGTGCTGGCCGGGAATGCCGGCGGGCTGATCGAGCCGCTGGCGGCCCTGATTGGCGGCCTCACGATCATGCGCCGCGTGGCGCAGGTCGAGGTGGCGGTCGCGGACAACGCGACCGCCCTGGTGCTGCGGGTGCTGGACGCGCCGGCCACCTCCGACCTCGAGGCACTGCGGGCCTTCGAACGCGCGCATGGCGTCGAGATCCACCTGCAGAGCGGCGGACTCGAGACGGTGGCACCGATCTCGCCGCCGGGAACGCCGCTGCGCTACGAACTGCCGGGACTGCCGGCGGGTATCCGCTTCGCGCCCACGGACTTCGTCCAGGTCAACGGCGAGATGAACCGCCGCATGGTGGCGACCGTGCTCGAACTGCTGTCGCCGCAGCCTTCGGACCGGGCGCTGGACCTCTATTGCGGACTCGGCAACTTCACGCTGCCGCTGGCGCAACGGGTCGCCTCGGTCACGGGCGTCGAGGGCGACGCTCGGCTGGTCGAGCGGGCGCGGGAAAATGCCCAGCGCAATGGAATCGCCAACACGCGGTTTCTGGCAGCCGACCTGGCGTCCCCGCAGGCCGGCGCCGGCTGGGCCGGGCCCCATGACCTGGTGCTGCTCGACCCGCCGCGTGCCGGCGCCCGCGAGGTGCTGGCCGCCGTGGCCGCGAGCCTGCCGCGGCGCATCGTCTACGTGTCCTGCCATGCCGGGACCCTGGCCCGGGATGCCGGCATCCTGGTCCAGGAGCATGGATTCCGGCTGGCCGCGGCGGGCATCATGGACATGTTCCCGCACACGGCGCACGTCGAGTCCATGGCCTTGTTCGAACCCGCGGCATGAGCGTCGAAATCGAGCGCAAGTTCCTGGTGCGCGACGACCGCTGGCGCGCGCAATGCGCCGGCCGCTTGCTGCTGCGCCAGGGCTATCTCGCGAACACCGCGCGCTGCTCGCTGCGGGTGCGGGTCGCGGGCGGCCGCGGCTGGCTGTCGGCGAAGGCGATGCGTGAGGGCCGGTCGCGGACCGAATTCGAGTACCCGATTCCGGCAGCGGAGGCCGAGGACATGCTCGCGGCGTTCGTCGAGGGGCCGGTCATCGAGAAGCTGCGGCATCGGGTCGGCGTCGACCGCCACTGCTTTGAACTCGACGAGTTTCGCGGGGCGAACCTGGGTCTGGTCGTCGCCGAGATCGAGCTGGCCGCGCCGGACGAAGAGTTCCCGCGCCCGCCGTGGCTGGGCGAGGAAGTCACCGATGACGGGCGCTTCCACAATTTCCGCCTGGTGACGGCCCCATTTTCGACGTGGCCCGCGACGGCGCGGGCCGCGGTCGCGGTCGGCCGGGCCCCGCCACGGGACGGCGCATGACCCTCGGCCCGGTGATGGCGGACGTCGCGGGCATCGCGCTCGAACCGCAGGACCGCGAGCTGCTGGCGCATCCGCTGGTCGGCAGCGTCATCCTGTTCACGCGCAACTACGAGAGCGTCGGGCAGCTCTCGCGCCTGGTCGCGGAGATCCACGCCATCCGCACGCCGTCGTTGCTGGTGGCGGTGGACCAGGAAGGAGGCCGGGTGCAGCGCTTCCAGCAAGGGTTCACGCGCCTGCCGCCGGCACGCGAGATCGGGCGGCGTTACAGCGCAAGCCCGGCGGAAGGCATCGCGCTCGCGCGCCAGCTGGCCTGGCTCATGGCGGTGGAACTGCGCGCCGCCGGAGTGGATCTCTCCTTCGCCCCCTGCGTGGACCTCGATTACGGCGTGAGCCAGGCCATCGGCGATCGCGCCTTGCATGCGGACGCCCAGGCCGTGGGCGAGCTGGCGGTTGCCTGGACGCTTGGCATGCGCGAGGCGGGCATGGAAGCGACGGCGAAGCACTTTCCGGGCCACGGCGCGGTGGCCGCAGACTCCCACGTCGCGCTGCCGGTGGACCGCCGCGAGTGGGCCGATATCGAAGCCGACCTCGCCCCCTACCGGCGGCTGATGGCGAACGGGCTGCCCGCGGTCATGGTGGCGCACGTGGTGTACCCGGAAGTGGATCCGCTGCCGGCCAGCCTGTCCCCGCGCTGGATCAGCGGCATCCTGCGCGGCGAGCTGGGTTTCCAGGGCGCGGTATTCGCCGACGATCTCTCGATGGCGGGCGCGGCGTCCTTCGGCGACATCACCGCGCGCGCGGAACAGGCGCTGGCCGCCGGTTGCGACGTGCTGCCCGTGTGCAACGACCGGGCGGCGGTGATCCGGCTGCTGGACACCCTGCGGTTCCCGGTCAGCCCGGTCAGCCGCATGCGGCTCGCCCGCCTGCACGGGCGCGACGGTGCCGGCAGGGCGCTCGCAGAGGACCCCCGCTGGCAGGCGGCGGTCGCTGCGGCGCGGGATTGCGTGGAGCGCCCGGCGCTGCGCCTCGAAGGCGGGCGTCCGGCGTAGGTCCTCGCCCACCGGGCGCCGCTCAGGCGCCGAGCGACGCCAGCAGGCGCTCCGCCGCGGCGATCCGCGCAGCCTCGTCGGGCGCCTCGAGCTTCGCGCGCAGGCGCTGCGAGCCGTCCAGGCGGTAGGCCGGGTCCCGCTGCAGCAGCCGCACGATGCGCTGCGGGTCGACGGCATGGCCGGCGCCGAACTCCACGCTGCCGGCGTGGGCCCCGACCTCGAGACGCCGCAGCCCGAGGGCGCCCGCCCGCAGCCGCAGGCGATGTACCTGGAACAGCGTGCGCGCGGGCGGCGGCAGCGGCCCGAAGCGGTCGATCATCTCCGCCTGCAGGTCGTCGAGCCGCGGCTGGTCCGGAGCACTCGCCAGGCGCTTGTAAAGCTGCAGGCGCAGGTGCACGTCCGGCATGTAGTCCTCGGGCAGCAGCGCCGGCAACTGCAGGTCGACTTCGCAGCCGGCCCGCAGTGTCGTCGCCAGGTCGGGCTCGCGGCCCTCGCGCAGCGCGGACACCGCGCGCTCCAGCAGCTCCAGATAGAGGCCGATGCCGATCTCCTGGATCTGGCCGCTCTGTTCCTCGCCCAGCAACTCGCCGGCTCCGCGGATCTCCAGGTCGTGCGTGGCGAGCGTGAATCCGGCGCCGAGATCTTCCAGCGACTCGATCGCCTCGAGCCGCTTCTGCGCATCGGCAGGCAGTCCCGCGGGCGGCGGCGCAAGCAGGTAGGCCCAGGCGCGGTGGTGGGAGCGTCCCACGCGGCCGCGCAGCTGGTGCAGCTGCGCCAGGCCGAAGCGGTCGGCGCGGTCGATCAGGATCGTGTTGGCCGTCGGCACGTCGATGCCGGACTCGATGATGGTCGTGCACACCAGCACCTGGAACCGGCGGTGGTAGAAATCGAGCATCAGCCGCTCGAGGTCGCGCTCACGCATCTGCCCGTGCCCGACCCGGATGCTGGCCTCCGGCACCAGGCGGCGCAACTTGTCCGCGAAGGCCTCGATGTCCTCGATCGTGTTGTGGACGACATAGACCTGGCCGCCGCGGCGGATTTCGCGCAGGCAGGCCTCGCGCACCAGCGCATCGCTCCACTCGGTCACGAAGGTCTCGATGGCGACCCGCTCGGCAGGCGCCGTGGTCATCAGCGAGAGGTCACGCAGGCCGCCGAGCGCCATGTTGAGCGTGCGCGGGATGGGCGTCGCGGTCAGCGTCAGCGTGTCCACGTCGGCCCGCAGCCGGCGCAGCCTTTCCTTGTGGCCGACGCCGAAGCGATGCTCCTCGTCCACGATCACGAGGCCCAGGTCGCGGAAAGCGACATCGCGCTGCAGCAGGCGATGCGTGCCGATGACGATGTCGACGCTGCCGGCCGCCAGACCCCCGATCACGGACTTCTGCTCGGTGGCGGTGCGGAAGCGGGACAGGTTCTCGACGCGCACCGGCCAGTCCGCGAAACGGTCGGCGAAGGTCTGCGCGTGCTGCTGGGCGAGCAGCGTGGTCGGCACCAGCACCGCGACCTGGCGGCCCGCGCTGACTGCGGCGAAAGCCGCGCGCAGGGCGACCTCGGTCTTGCCGAAGCCCACGTCGCCGCAGACCACGCGGTCCATCGGCCTGCCGGAGCGCATGTCGGCGAGCACGGCCTCGATGGCGTCGTGCTGGTCGATTGTCTCTTCAAACGGGAACGCCGCCTCGAACGAGCGATAGCCGGACTCGTCGAAGGCGGCGCTGCGCCCCTCGCGCGCGGCGCGGCGCGAGTAGAGGTCGAGCAGTTCCGCGGCGACATCGCGCACCCGCTCGGCCGCGCGGCGGCGCGCACGCGCCCACTGGTCGGTGCCCAGGCGGTGCCAGGGCGCGGCCTCGGGCGATCCGCCGGTATAGCGGGTGACGCGATCGAGCGCGTGCACCGGCACGTACAGCAGGTCCCCGCCCGCGTATTCCAGCACCAGGAATTCGGCCGGCTGTCCGGCGACCGTCATGACGCGCAGGCCCCGGTAGCGGCCGACGCCGTACTCCTCGTGCACGACCGGGGCACCGGGGGCCAGCGCGGCGAGCTCGCGCAGGATGGCGTCCGGGTCGCGCTCGGCGCGGCGGCGGCGGCGCTCCTGGCGCGCCCGTTGCCCGAACAGCTGGTCCTCCGCGACCAGCGCGAGGCCGCGACCGGGCAGGACCAGGCCGCGCACGTCGGCCGCCACCGCGATCCCGAGCGCTGCCGTTGCGCCGGCGAACTCCGCCCAGGACTGGACCACGACGGGATCGAGCGACTGGCGATGCAGGAGACCCAGCAGCACCTCGCGCCGTCCCGCGGAATCGGCGCCGATCAGCACGCGGCCCGCGAAGCCGCCAAGGAACGCCACCAGCGACGTGAGCGGTTCCCCGGCGCGCGGATCCGCACGCAGATCCGGCGGGGGTTCGGTGCCCGCGTTGGCGAAAGGCACGGCCGCGGCGATCGGCTCCACCTTGACGGCGCCGAGCTCCAGCCGAGGCAGGCGCTCGAAGGCGTCCAGCACGCAGCTGGCTGCGGTGAAGGCCTCTTCGGGAGGTAGCAGCGGCCGCTGACGGTCGTGGCGCAACTGCTCGTGGCGCGACTCGATCTCGGCCCAGGCCCTTGGCAGCGCCGCTATCGCCCCGGCCAGGTCCACGACCACGGCTCCCCCAGGCAGATGATCGGTCAGCGCGGTCGTGGTCCGAAAGAAGAGCGGCAGCCACGCTTCGATGCCCGCCGGCATGTGGCCGTCGCTGACGGCACGATACACGGGGCATTCCTGGGGGTCGCCCTCGAAGCGCTCGCGCCAGTGCGTGCGAAACGCAGCGACGGACTCCGCCGACGCCGGAAACTCGCGCGCCGGCAGCAGCGAGACGGCGTCGTGCCTGGCCGCCGAACGCTGGTCCGCGGGATCGAAGCTGCGGATGCTCTCGACGACGTCGTCGAAGAGGTCCAGCCGGTAGGGCTGGGCCGCGCCGGCGGGGAACAGGTCCACGACCGAGCCGCGCACGGCGAACTCGCCCGGCGAAAGCACCTGCGTCACGTGCACGAAGCCTGCGTCGGTCAGGCGCCGCCGCAGCGCCGCCAGATCCAGCCGCTGCCCGATCCGAAGGTCGAATGCATGGGCCGCCAGGAATCGCGCCGGTGGCAGCCGGTCCAGCAGGGCCGCCACGGTCGTGACGACGATGCCGTGCCCGAGCTGCGGCAGGGCGGAGAGCGTCCTCAGTCGCTGCGAGACGATGTCCGGGTGCGGCGAGAACGGGTCGTAGGGGAGGGTCTCGCGGTCGGGGAAGGCGTGCAGCGGCAGGCCACCCGGGGCAAAGAAGGCGGCCTCTGCGAGGAACTGGTCGGCCTCGCGTCCGGTCTCGGTGACCACCAGCAAGGGACCCGTCGCGCGCGCCGCCGCTTCCGCCAGGAGGCAGGCGGCGCTCGAGCCGTACAGCTCGCCGCAGCGGATGACGCCGGTCGTGGGCAGCGGCAGCATGGCGGCGGGATCGGGCTTCATGGGCATCCTGCAGGCACAGGACCCCGTTCCGGGCAAGCCCGGCGGAGTCTGGGGTGGCAGGATACCTGCGCCCGCGGCGCAGGCAATCGTCAGCCGGCGGGGGCTCGCGCGAGCACGGCGTGCAGTACGCGGTCGTGCTCGAAATAGACCGAGAACTGCGGGTAATCCCAGCGCGTAATGGGCGGATCGCCGACCGCCGCATGACGGTTGGTCGGTTCGCCGTAGCGGCTCTGCACGGCGGACATGGAACTGCCGCGCGCCGGACGGTCAGCGGACGCGGTGGGGTCAGAGGTTGCCATGCCGAGGGGCTGGGCCAGGGCCGGTTGGA
>DASTOQ010000115.1:0-4515 GCA_035720205.1 Steroidobacteraceae bacterium
CCGGCGCCATCCGGTTCTGGCGCCGCGTCGTTTCCGAATTCACGAACGGACATTTCCGCGAGCAGCGCGGCCAGGGCGAGATCGCGCACCTGTTCACCAGCGGCGGGCCGGCCACCGTCGCGCGCTGAAGCGCGTCCCGCCGCGCCTCAGTTCCTGCGCGCAGTCACGCGCACCTTCACCGGTCCGGCCACCTCGAACAGCAGCGCCAGCTCGAACACCTGCCCCTGCTTGAGCGGGCCCTTGAGCCCCATCAGCATCACGTGCAGTCCGCCCGGCTCGAACGCGAGCTTCTCGCCCGGCGCGACCTGCAGCACGGAGACCTCGCGCATACGCGTCATGCCCTCGACGATCTCGGTGCGGTGCACGGAGGCGCTGGCGGTGACGAGCGTCTTGAGCTCCAGCAGCCGGTCCGATTTCCCGCTGCCATTGTGCAGCTTGAAATACACCGCCCCCATGGTCGCGCCGGGCGGCGTGGTGCGCGCCCAGGCGTCCGTGACCGCCAGCTTGTCCGCGAGCGCAGGCGCCGCGATCAGCATCGCGAACGCGAACGCGCACGCAGGCACCGTCCTCACGCCGCACTCCTCGCGCGCGTCAGCACGCGCTTGAGATAACGCCCGGTGAACGAGCCGGCCGCGCGCGCGAGCTGCTCGGGCGTGCCTTCGGCCACCACTTCGCCGCCGCCGTCGCCGCCCTCGGGGCCGAGGTCGATGATCCAGTCCGCGGTCTTGATCACGTCCAGGTTGTGCTCGATCACGATCACGGTATTGCCCTCGTCGCGCAGCCGGTGCAGCACGGCGAGCAGGTGCTTGACGTCCTCGAAGTGCAGGCCGGTGGTCGGCTCGTCCAGTATATACAGCGTCCGTCCCGTCGCCCGCTTCGACAGTTCCTTCGCGAGCTTGACGCGCTGCGCCTCGCCGCCCGAGAGCGTGGTCGCATTCTGTCCGAGGCGCAGGTAGGCCAGACCCACGTCCATCAGCGTCTGCAGCTTGGAGGCGACGACGGGCACGGCGCTGAAGAAGGCGCTCGCATCCTCGACCGTCATGTCGAGGACTTCGTGGATGTTCCTGCCCTTGTAGTGCACGTCCAGCGTCTCGCGGTTGTAGCGCTTGCCCTTGCAGACGTCGCAGGCGACGTAGACGTCCGGCAGGAAGTGCATCTCGACCTTGATGACGCCGTCGCCCTCGCAGGCCTCGCAGCGCCCGCCCTTGACGTTGAAGGAAAAACGCCCGGGCTGGTAGCCGCGCGAGCGCGATTCCGGCGTGCCGGCGAAGAGCTCCCGGATCGGCGTGAAGAGCCCGGTATAGGTCGCCGGGTTCGAGCGCGGCGTGCGGCCGATCGGGCTCTGGTCGATGTCGATCACGCGGTCGATGTGACCGAGGCCGTCGACGCCGGCGCAGGGGGCGGGCTGGGGGGCGACCAGTTCGAGTTCGCGCGCCATGGTCCGGTAGAGCGTGTCGTTCACGAGCGTGGACTTGCCGGAGCCCGAGACGCCCGTGACGCAGGTGAGGAGCCCGACCGGGAAGGAGACGTCGATCTTCTTCAGGTTGTTGCCGCTCGCGTGGCGCAGCGACAGCAGGAGTTTCGGGTTGCGTGCGCGGCGCTTGTCCGGGATCTCGATGCGCTTGCGCCCCGACAGGTACTGTCCGGTGAGCGACGCCGGGTTCGCCTCGACCTCGGCCGGCGTGCCCTGCGCCACGATGCGCCCGCCGTGCACGCCGGCGCCGGGCCCGAGGTCCACGACGTGGTCCGCCTGGCGGATCGCGTCCTCGTCGTGCTCGACCACGATCACGGTGTTGCCGAGGTCGCGCAGCCGGTGCAGCGTGTCGAGCAGGCGCTGGTTGTCGCGCTGGTGCAGGCCGATGGAGGGCTCGTCGAGGATGTACATGACGCCGACCAATCCCGAACCGATCTGGCTCGCAAGCCGGATGCGCTGCGCCTCGCCGCCGGAGAGCGTCTCGGCGCTGCGGTCGAGCGTCAGGTAGTCGAGACCGACGTCCACCAGGAAGCCGAGCCGGTCGGTGATCTCCTTGACGATCTTGGCGGCGATCTTCGCGCGCCAGCCGTCGAGCGTGAGCGCGCGGTAGAACTCGAGCGCGCGGCGCACCGGCAGCGCGGAGATCGCCGGCAGCGACTCGCCGCCCACGAACACGAAGCGCGCGGGCCGGGTGAGCCGCGCGCCGTCGCATTCCGGACAGCGGCGCGTGCCGAGATAGCGCGCCAGTTCCTCGCGCACCGCCAGCGACTCGGTCTCGTGGTAGCGGCGCTCGAGGTTCGGGAGGATGCCCTCGAACTTGTGTCGGCGCCTGACCGTGCGGCCGCGCGAGTCGAAGTATCGGAACTCGATCTCCTCGCCGCCGCTGCCGTTCATGAGCACTTCGCGTGCGCGCGCGGGCAGGCGCTCGTAGGAGGCCTCGGGATCGAAGCGGTAGTGGTCGGCGAGCGCCTGGATCATCTGGAAGTAATAGGCGTTGCGCCGGTCCCAGCCGCGCACCGCCCCGTTCGCGAGCGAGAGCTGCGGGTGGGTGACCACGCGCTCCGGGTCGAAGAACTGCTTGACGCCGAGCCCGTCGCAGCCGGGGCAGGCGCCGTGCGGGTTGTTGAACGAGAACAGGCGCGGCTCGAGCTCCGGCAGCGAATAGCCGCAGACCGTGCAGGCGAACTGGTCGGAGAACAGCAGCTCCTCGCGCTTCGGGTCGTCGAGGAAGGCGACGCGCGCCGCGCCCTCGCTGAGCCGCAGCGCGGTCTCGAAGGATTCCGCCAGGCGCTGCTGCAGGTCGGCGCGTACCTTGAAGCGGTCCACCACGGCCTCGAGGGTGTGCTTGCGCTTGGGGTCGAGCTTCGGCACGGCGTCGAGTTCGACGTACCGCCCGTCCACCCGCGCGCGCACGAATCCCTTGCCGCGCAGCTCCTCGACCACCTGCAGGTGCTCGCCCTTGCGGCCGGTGATCACCGGCGCGAGCAGCGCGAGCGCCGTGCCTTCGGGCATCGACAACACCTGGTCCACCATCTGGCTCACGGTCTGCGCCGCGAGCTCGAGCCCGTGGTCCGGGCAGCGCGGGATGCCGGCGCGCGCATACAGCAGTCGCAGGTAGTCGTAGATCTCGGTGACGGTGCCGACCGTCGAGCGCGGGTTGTGCGAGGTGGACTTCTGCTCGATCGAGATTGCGGGCGAGAGTCCCTCGATCGAGTCCACGTCCGGCTTCTCCATCATCGACAGGAACTGCCGCGCGTAGGCGGAGAGCGACTCGACGTAGCGCCGCTGGCCCTCGGCGTAAATGGTGTCGAAGGCGAGCGAGGACTTCCCGGATCCCGACAGGCCGGTGAACACGATCAGCCGGTCGCGCGGCAGCTCGAGCTCGAGCCCCTGCAGGTTGTGCGTGCGCGCGCCGCGGATGTGGATGGTCTTGCTCATCGGGCAGCCTGATAGAATAGCCCGCCCGTTCCGGGCACCGCAAAGGGATATCCGATCTTGCCGCAGAATGGCGCGGCGCTGTCTCCCGCCGAGCGCCGCGTGCTGCTGCCGCTGGCGGCGATCTACGCCACGCGGCTCTTCGGCCTGTTCCTGCTGCTGCCGGTGCTCGCGCTGCACGTGGGCGGGCTGCCGGGCGGCACGCCCGTCGTCGCCGGGCTCGCGGTGGGCGCCTACGGCATGACCCAGGCCGTGATGCAGATTCCCTTCGGCGCCTGGTCGGACCGCTTCGGCCGCAAGCCCCTGATCGTCGCCGGGCTCTCGCTGCACATCGCCGGATCGGCCCTCGGCTGGCTCGCCGGCAGCGCCTGGGCCGTGGTCGCGGCCCGTACGGTGCAGGGCCTGGGCGCGGTCTCGGGACCGGTGATGGCGCTGGTCGCCGACCTGACGCGCGCCGCCTCGCGCACCCGCGCGATGACGGTCATCGGCCTCAGCATCGGCGCCTCGTTCGTGCTGTCGCTGGTGGCCGGGCCCTGGCTCGCGGACGCGATCGGCGTCGGCGGCGTGTTCGCCCTGATCGGGCTCTTGGGCGCGATCGCCATGGCCCTGGTCCTGTTCGCCGTGCCGGATCCGCCCGCGCGCAGCACGCCGGCGGCGCGGCGCACCGGCCCCGGCGCCTGGGCCGCGCCGCTGCTGCCGCACTACGCCGGCGTCTTCATGCTGCACCTGACGCTGACTGCGGTCTTCGTCGCCGTGCCTTATGCGCTGCGCGACTGGCACGGCATCGCGCCGGGCCGGCACTGGCAGGTCTACCTCGCCGTGTTCGCAGCGTCCCTCGCGCTGACCCTGCCGCTGGTGCTCTGGTCGGAGCGCAGCCGCAGGCCGGGCCTGCCGCTGGTAGCGGCGGGGAGCCTGCTCGCGCTCGCGCTCGCGGTGCTCGCCTGGCTGCATCTGGACCTGCGCTGGCTGGCGGCGGCGCTCGCGGCCTATTTCGGCGCCTTCAATTTCCTCGAGGCGCGGCTGCCGGCGATGCTGGCCGCGGCCGCGGGCGAGGCATCGCGTGGCGCGGCGCTCGGCGTATTCGCCACCTGCCAGTTCGCGGGGGC
>DASTOQ010000116.1:0-13124 GCA_035720205.1 Steroidobacteraceae bacterium
ACGGCGCCACGACAGGCGCCGTCACGCTGTGCGCTTGCGAACGGGAATCAGGTCACGTTGCTGGCGACGGTGCCAGTGCGTTCGCTTTCGATGCCATTTGTGCGGTAGGAAGTCATCGCGAAGTACCACGTGGCGGTCGAAAGGTTCTCGACGACCCAGCGCGTCGTACCGGCGTTGCCGATCGTGATGGTCTGATCGAGCGCGTTCGCGGAGCGGCCGTAGTAGATACGGTAGCCCGCGAGATCGGTCAGCGTAGTCCCGTCTTCATTCGTCGTTGGCGGTATCCAGGACAGCGTCACGCTGCCATTCGCGATCTGGTTGACGGCGATAGAAAAAACTCCCAGGGAGGCCTGCGCGCTGCCGTCCGACACCGTGATCTGCACGTTCGAGAACGTCCCGACATCGCCTGCGCCGGGCGTGCCGCTCAGGCGGCCGTTGACGGTGCTGAATGTCGCCCACGACGGGCGGTTCTGGATGCTGAAAGTGAGCGCATCGCCGTCCGGATCGGACGCCGTGGGCGTGAAATCGTAGGACTGGCCCACGACCAGAGATGCCGGCGGCGAGCCGGATATCGTCGGCGCCTGGTTGGTTGACGGCGTGCCGCCGCTGTCGTCGCCGGATTCGTCGGGGCGCTCTTCCTCGAAGCAGCCGGTGGCGAGCGTCGCCAACGCACAGGCGACCAGCAGATTGCGAACGATCAGGCCGTGGTTCGGTGTCACTCGCACTCCAGTTCACTGCCGAAGTCGGCGGGAAACCTATGCGAGCGCAAGGGACGTGTCAGGTACCTGGCGTACCTGATTGGCGACAAGTCGACGACGTTTCGGCGACTTCGTCGGCAACCCCGCTAGCGTAGGTTCTCTCGAACCGTTAGCCCGGTGGCTTTGCGTCCCTGACTTTCGCCAGGTTTGCCCTTGCGCCCGAGTATGCGTATTGCCGGCAACCCACTCTGAGACGTACGTCACGCGGCGAGATGTGACGCAGTGCTGGCAGATCCACGCGCAAACGCCTGAGCGGCACGACATTCGCCATTTGGCGACATTCAAGCTTCGCGCCAGGAACCATTCGTAACTTACTGATCTTATGAGATGTTTTTGTCAAAACGTGACCGCGCTCACGTTTTGCAGCGAGGCATGCTCTAGACTGGTTCCGGTTCGTCGGATTCCGGCGGCCGGCCTTTCCAGGGATGGCGGGGCTGGCCCAGAAAAACCAGGCTGGGCAGCCTCGACAGGGGACGCATGTCGATTCGCATTCTGCGGCATCACGTTCAGTTGCCGATCCTCGTGCTGATGCTGCTCGAGGCGATGTTCGCGATCGTGGCGCTGATCGTGGTCGCCACCCATGCGGGCACGGTCGCCATCGTCCAGGCACTGCCGCACTGGTCCACGCCGCCGCTGTTCGCGCTCGCCGTGCTGGTCGCCAACGGCGCCATGGGCCTCTACAACACGCGCCTGCGCGAGCACCTGTTCGGCCTGGCGTTGCGCTTCCTGCTGGTCTCCGTGGCACTGCTGGCCGCCATCGGGATCGTGCTGTATTCGTTCCCCACTTCGCGCCTGGCGATCCCCGATTTCGCCACCGCCATCGCGTTGACCGCCGGCGCGTCGCTGGTGGGCCGCTTCCTGCTCGGCCGCTTCGTCAGCGACGGCTTCCTGAAGACGCGCGTACTGGTGTACGGCGCGGGCAAGCAGGCACAGAGCATCGCGAACCTGAAGCGGCGGAGCGACCGCATGGGTTTCCTCGTGGTCGGCTACCTGCCGGCGTCCGCAGAGACCCGTTGCGTGCCGGACTCGAAGGTGGTGGACCCGGGCGGCGACCTGCTCGCCTACTGTGAAGCCCACGACGTGGACGAGATCGTGGTGGCCATGGACGACCGCCGGCAGGAATTCCCGCTGCGGGAGCTGCTGCATTGCCGCATCAACGGCATCGACGTGCTGGAACTCGTCACCTTCCTCGAGCGCGAAACGGGCGCCGTGCGCCTCGACGTCCTGAATCCCAGCTGGATCATCTTCTCGCCGGGATTCAAGCGCTCCTGGGCCCGGGATCTCGTCGGCCGGCTGCTCGACATCACGGCGAGCATTGCGCTGCTCGCCGTCGCCTGGCCGTTCATGCTGCTGTCCGCCCTGGCCATCAAGCTCGAGGACGGCATCGCGGCGCCGGTGCTGTACCGCCAGCACCGCGTCGGCAACGACGGCAAGCTGTTCAAGGTCTACAAGTTCCGCAGCATGACGGTGGACGCCGAGGCCGACGGCGTCGCGCGCTGGGCGAGCGAAGAAGACCTGCGCGTGACGCGGGTGGGGGCCTTCCTGCGCCGCAGCCGCTTCGACGAGCTGCCGCAGCTCCTGAACGTGCTGCGCGGCGACATGCGCTTCGTGGGCCCGCGGCCGGAGCGCCCCGAGTTCGTGTCGCACTTCGTGGAGACGCTGCCGTATTACGGCGAGCGGCACAGCGTGCCGCCCGGCCTCACCGGCTGGGCCCAGCTCTGCTATCCGTATGGCTCCTCCGAGCAGGACGCCATCGAAAAGCTCAAGTACGATCTCTACTACATCAAGAATCGCAGCTTCCTGTTCGACCTCGCGATCCTGATCCAGACCGTGGAGGTCATCATCTTCGGCAAGGGGGCGCGCTGAGGTGGAGCAGGTCGGCTTCATCGGCTATGCGGTCGCGGCGGGCGCCTTCCTCGTGCTGGCCGCCCTGCTCGCGGTCGGCTGGGAAGGCCGGTTCCGCGGCCTGCGCCTGGTGCTGGCGGCGGCGCTGACCGCGATCTGGTGCGCCGCGCTCGCCTGGTTCGCCTGGTCCCGGGCGCTGCCCTCCGGCCTGCTGTTCACCGGCGAAACCCTGACCACCGCGGCCTGGCTGGCGGTGCTGTCCTCGCTTTCCGGCAGTGGCGGGTTTCCGCGCCGCCTGGCGCGGCTGGCTCACCTGGCCTGGGCCGCATTGCTGGTAGCCGGTATCTTCGCGATCGCGACGGCCGCTCCCTGGGCCGGCGAACTCGTCATGACCGGGGGCCTCGGCCTCGGCCTGCTGGGGCTGGTGTTGCTCGAGCAGCTGTACCGGAACTCGAACACGAGCGGCCGCTGGGCATTGCGCTACCTGTACTTCGGCCTGGGCGGGCTGTTCGTCTACGACGTCTTCATGTACTCGCAGGGCCTGCTGCTGGACGGGATCAGTGCGAGTGTCTGGGACGCCCGCGGCTTCGTCATGACGCTGACCGTGCCGCTGATCGCGATCGCGGCGCGGCGCAATCCGGAGTGGTCGCTGCGCGTGTTCGTCTCGCGCGAGATTGCCTTCTATGCGACCTCGGTGGCCGCGGTCGGCGTGTACCTGCTGCTGATGGCCTTCGGCGGGTACCTGGTGCAGCTGCTGGGCGGGCGCTGGGGGACGGTGGCACAGATCGTCTTCTTCGCCGCGGCGCTCGGCCTGCTCGGCATCCTGGTCGCGTCCGCCGCGATCCGCAGGCGCCTGCGGGTGTTCCTGGTCAAGCACTTCTATCGGCACAAGTACGACTACCGCGAGGAGTGGCTGCGCTTCATCGAGACGCTGTCCGGAAGCACGGGCGAGACCCCGCAGGTGGCGGCGGTGCGCGCCATAGCCCAGATCATCGGCAGCCCGCGCGCGGTGCTGTTGACGGCGGGAGATCGCCCCGGCCAGTGGGCGGTGGATACCGCCTGGCCCGGCGGCGAGCTGCTGCCCGACGCCGGCGGCCCGCTCACGAGCGATGCCGCACTGCACGCGTTCCTGGAGCGGCGGCAATGGGTCGTTGACGTGCCGGAGTGGGAGCTCGAGCCCGAGCTCTATGAGGGCGTCACGCTGCCGCCGTGGCTGACGCAGGGGCGCCACTGGCGGCTGGCGGTGCCGGTGCTGCTCGGCCGGCGGCTCATCGGCATGCTGCTGCTCGCCGAACCGCCCGCGGGATTGCAGCTCACGTTCGAGGACCGCGACCTGCTCAAGACGACCGCGCGGCACGTCG
Source organism: Steroidobacteraceae bacterium (assembly GCA_035720205.1). Taxonomy (GTDB): domain Bacteria; phylum Pseudomonadota; class Gammaproteobacteria; order Steroidobacterales; family Steroidobacteraceae; genus SCUD01. Next base: position 3,965 of record DASTOQ010000116.1, read on the forward strand.
CCACGCATCTCGCGCAGCACGCGTCGGAGCAGCGGCTGGCCGAGGAGCGCCAGTTCGCGGCGTTCAGCAAGCTGGCGTCCTTCATGATGCACGATCTCAAGAACGCCAGCGCGCAGCTCGAACTCGTGGTGGCGAATGCCGAGCGCCACAAGAACAACCCGGAGTTCGTGGAGGACGCGATGGCGACGGTCGCGAGCGCGGTTCGCCGCATCTCGCAGCTGATCGCCCAGCTGCAGCGCGGCAACGAGGCGACCGGCAGCGAACGCTTCGACCTGCAGTCGGCACTGGCCGATGCCGTCGCCCGTTGCGGCGTGCGGCAGCCGCATCCGGTACTGGCGTCCGGCGGCGACCGGCTTCCGGTGGAGGCCGACCGCGAGCGGCTGGCGAGCGTGGTCGAGCACTTGATCCGCAATGCCCAGGAAGCCGCGAGGCCCGCCGGGCAGGTCGAGGTCAGGGCGGCGGCCCACGAGGGCAGGGCGGTCGTCGAGATTCGCGACGACGGCCCGGGCATGACGCCGGAATTCGTGCGAGAAAGGCTGTTCCGCCCTTTCGACAGCACCAAAGGCAGCAAGGGCATGGGCATCGGGGCCTACCAGGCGAGGGAATACGTGCGCTCCGTCGGCGGCTGGCTGGAGATCGAGTCGCGCCCCGGGCAGGGCACGCTGCTGCGCATCGTGCTGCCGCTCGCCACGCCTGAGGCGGCTGCCGCCCCGGGGGCGGCCTGATGGGCGAAGCGGGCGTCAAGGCCGAGGCCGGCGTGCTGGTCGTCGAGGACGATCCGGGACTCGCCCGGCAGCTCAAGTGGTCGCTCGCCGACTACCAGCCGGCGTTCGCGGAGAATCGCAGCGAGGCGATCGCGGCCCTGCGGCGCCACGAGCCGGCGGTGGTGCTGCTGGACCTCGGCCTGCCGCCTGACGCGGAAGGCGTGGCCGAGGGTTTCGCGACGCTGCACGAGCTGCTGGCGCTCGCCCCAAGGACCAAGGTCATCGTCGTCACCGGCAATGCGGACCGCGACAACGCGCTCAAAGCGGTGCGCTTCGGCGCCTTCGACTTCTACCAGAAGCCGGTGGACCTCGAGGTGCTCAAGCTGATCGTGGACCGCGCCGCGCGCATGGCCGCGCTCGAGCGCGAGAACCAGCGGCTCGCCATGCTGCCGGAGCGCTCGCCGATCGCGGGCATCATCGCCGCCGACGCCTCGATGCTGAAGCTCTGCCGCACGATCGAGAAGGTGGCGCCCACCGACATCTCGGTGCTGCTGCTGGGCGAGAGCGGCACCGGCAAGGAGCTGCTGGCGCGGGCACTGCACGACCTTTCCGAGCGGCGCAAGCACCGTTTCGTCGCCATCAACTGCGCGGCGATCCCGGAGAACCTGCTGGAGAGCGAGCTGTTTGGACACGAGCGCGGCGCCTTCACCGGCGCGCACAAGCAGACCATCGGCAAGGTCGAGGTGGCGGGCGGCGGCACCCTGTTCCTGGACGAGATCGGCGACATGCCGATCGCGCTGCAGGGCAAGCTGCTGCGCTTCCTGCAGTCGCGCGTGATCGAGCGCATCGGCGGGCGCCAGGAGATCCCGGTGGACGTGCGCGTGGTCTGCGCGACCAACCGCAACCCGAAGGAGATGATCGCGGAGCAGCGCTTCCGCGAGGACCTGTTCTACCGCATCAGCGAGGTCACGCTCGAGGTCCCGCCCCTGCGCCAGCGCGGCGGCGACGTGGTGGTGCTGGCGCAGGCGCTGCTGAACCGCTATGCGCAGGAATTCGGGCGGCCAGTGCGCGGCTTCGCGCCGGACGCGCTGTCCGCGATCGAGCACCACCCGTGGCCCGGCAACGTGCGCGAGATGGAGAACCGCATCAAGTCCGCGGTCATCATGAGCGAAGGCAGGCTGCTGACCGCGGCGGACCTCTCGCTCGCGCCTGCGCCCGGCGAGGGCGCCTTCTTCACGCTGCGCGAGGTGCGCGCCGAGGCCGAGCGCCGGGCCATCGTCCACGCGCTCGCGGTCAGCGACGGCAACGTCTCGGCCGCGGCGGCCAGGCTCGGGATCAGCCGGCCGACGCTCTACGACCTGATGGAGCGGCTGGGCGTCGGGGCGGCGAAATGACGGCCCTGGATCCCGCGCGCGAAGCCGGATTCGCCGCCGCTCCGGGTGGCGCCGCGGCGCTTCACGGCACGTTGCTGGTAGCCGCCGGGCTCATCGTCCTTGCAGTAGCGGTCTTCTGGCCTTCGATGCTCGCGCTGGCGGAATTGTGGAGCCATCCGGATCGGCGGACCTACCAGCACGGCTACCTGATCGCGGTGTTGGCATCGTGGCTGGTGTATCGCGAGCGCGGGCGCATCGCGGCCGCCGCCGGAGCGGCTGCGCCGCGCTTCCTGGCCGCCGCAGCGGTCGGCAGCGTGGCCTGGGCGGTGGCCTGGAACGCGGGCCTGCAGGTGGTGCATTTCCTGATCTGGCCGGCCGTGCTCTGGTCGGCCCTGGCCGCCGCGCTCGGCCCGCAGGCCGGCCGCGTGCTGCTGCTGCCGGTCGCGTTCATCTACTTCGCAATGCCGGTCTGGGATGTGCTGACGCCGGTGCTGCAGCTGGCGACCGTGCACGCCAACCAGGTGCTGGCGGCGCTGGTCAATATGCCCGTGATCATCGAGGATACCTACGTCCACATTCCGCAAGGCTCGTTCGAGATCGCCGGCGGCTGCAGCGGTCTCAATTACCTGATCGTGGGGCTCGCGATCGCGACGCTGCTCGGCGAGGTCAACCGCGATACGTTGCGACGGCGGCTGCTGTTGATCGCGCTCGGCGGCGCGATGGCGATTGTGAGCAACTGGCTGCGCGTGTTCATCATCATCTACGCCGGCCACGTGAGCGACATGACGCATTACCTCGTGCGCGTGGACCATTACAACTTCGGCTGGGTGCTCTACGCCTTCGTGCTGGCGGGCTTCTTCCTCATCGCGCGGCGGCTGCCGGACTCCGGGGAGCCGCAGGAGGAGCCGGCCGGCAATCCGGGCGGCAGGGCCGGCGTGGTGGCCGTGGGCGCCGCTGCCGTCGCGATGGCGCTGGGCCCGCTGTTGTCGCAGGCCTCGATGCTGCTGGCGCGTGACGCCGAGGCGCGCGCCGCGATCGGCGTCCAGGCGCTCGATTTCGATCCGGATGACGAATGGCTCGCCATGCCGGCGATCGGCGACTGGGTGCCCGTCTTTCCCGGTGCCGATGCCGAATCGCTGGTGGAATTCACGCGCGGCGAGGAACGGGTGACGGCCTACACGGCAACCTACCTGAGCCAGGCGCAGGGCCGGGAACTGGTCGGCCACGAGAGCCGCGTGCAGGGCGCAGGCCAAGGGCGCCTGCTGCCGGCCCAGCGCCGCGGCATTGAGGGTGATCTTCCGTCCCGGGTGCTGGAAGCCGAGTGGCGCGGCGCGGGGGGCGGCCGCGCGCTGATCTGGTGGATCTACCAGGTCGATGGCCGGCCGTTCGCCAGTCCGCTCGCGGCGCAGCTCTGGTATGGCGTGTTCGCGCTGTGGGGGACTGCGCCGGTTTCGTCCGTGATCGCGCTGCACACGTCCTGCGCCGGGGACTGCGATCTCGCGCGGACGACGCTCGAGCGTTTTGCCGTTGCCGCGCTGCCCCGGCTGTTGGCGGCAGCCGGATACGCAGGAGGTTGAGACCGTGAAGGGGAGTGTGACGAACATGGGAACCAACGACTCGGGCCGCGGCTGGCTGCACCAGCGGGTCATCGTTTTCGCCTGCGCGGCGTTGCTGGGCGCCGGTTGCGACCTGCTGACCAGCCCGGAGACCCGCGTCGAACGGGCGACCGCGCAGATCGAGGCGGGCGAGTATCGCGCCGCGGTGTTCGAACTGCGCAAGGCTCTGGAAGACGAGCCGGAGAACGCGCGGGCACGGCTGCTGCTGGCGGAAGCCGAGTTCGGCAGCGGCGACTTGTCGGCCGCCGAGGCCGACCTCGAACGGGCGCTGCAGGGTGGGGCTGACCCGGCCGCTGCGATGCTGCTCAAGGCGAAGCTGCAGCTCGCGCTCGGCCGCGCGGAGGTTTTCCTCACGCAACTCGATGCCGGCGAGATCAGGCTGGAGGAGCCGCAGGCCTCGTTGTATCGCGGCAGGGCGCTGCTGGCACTGCGCCGGCCTGACGAAGCCATGACGGCATTTCGCGCCGCGCTGCAGGCGGCTCCGGATCTGGTCGAGGCCAGGGTGGGCGTGGCCGAGGCCCATGCGGCGCAGGGGGACGTGAGCGCCGCCCTGGCGGAGCTGGCCGAGGTCACCAACGACGACCCGGACGCGGCCCGGGCCTGGCTCGCGCGCGGCAGCCTGCAGCTGCAGCTCGGCCGGCCGGTGGACGCCGACGAATCCCTCGGGCGCGCCCTGGAGCACGCCAGGGGGCGGCTCGACGAGACCCTGCAGATGCAGGCGCTGGCGGGGCAGATCGAGGCGCGCCTCGCCGTCGGCGAGACCGATCGCGCGGCGCAGGTCCTGGAGCAGCTGCAGAAGCGCGCGCCGAACGTGCCGGTCACGCGCCTGTACAAGGCCCGGCTCGAACTCGCGCGCAATGAACTGCAGCCCGCCATTGCCGGGCTCACCGCGCTGAGCAACGACCTGCCGCAGTTCGTGCCGGCCCGCTTCCTGCTCGGCAGCGCATTGATGGCGCAAGGCAACCTTCACCAGGCGGAGCGCCACCTGGCGGCGGTCGTGCAGGCGATGCCGGACAACCTGGAGGCTCGCAAGCGTCTCGCCGAGATCCGGCTGCGCATGAACCGGCCGGAATCCGCGATCGAGCTGCTGGGCTCGGGCTTCGAGGGCAGCGGCGACTCCCGGGCCATGGCGCTCCTCGGCGCGGCGCAACTGAGCGCCGGCGTGGATGCGTCGGCAATCCCGCGCCTGGAAGAGACCCTCGCGCGACAGCCGGAGAACCGGTCGGCGCGGCTCGACCTGGCGGGTCTCTACATCACGCAAGGCGACGCCGCCAAGGCGGTGGGCCTGCTGCAGGGGCTGGCCGCGAGCCGCGAGGATGCCAGGCGCGAGTTCCTGCTGGTGCGCGCCCTGCTGCAGTCCCGGGGCCAGGCCGCGGCCCGGACCGAGCTCGAGCGCATGATGCGCGAGTTCCCCGAAGATACCGAACGCATGAACCTGGCGGCGGGCTTCCTGCTCTCCTTCGGCGACACCGCCGCGGCGGTGGCGCTGCTCGAGAAGGCGCTGGCCGTGCGCGCCGACGATCCGGCGACGCTGGTCAACCTCGGCCGCGCGCGAGTCGCCGCCGGGGAACTGGAAGCGGCGGATGCGCTGCTGCGCCGGGCGCTGTCGCACGACGCCGGCAACGTCGAGGCGCGCATCGTCCTCGCCGAAGTCGCGAGCCGCCGCGGCAACGCGGACGATGCGCGGCGCCTGCTGGAGGAGATCCGCATGGAGGACGCGCGCGCGGTCGCTTCGCGCCTCCTGCTCGCGCGCCTGTACCTGCAGGGCCAGGAAACGGCCAAGGCCTCCAAGGCGCTGGCCGACGCGCTGGCTGCGGCGCCCAACCGCGCCGACGTGCTGGTGGCCGCGGGCGACCTGCAGCGCGACTTCGGCAATCACGAGCAGTCCCTCGGTTACTTCCGCCGGGCAGCCGACCTCGAGCCCAACCAGGCGGACCACTGGGTGCGGATGGCGCGCGCGCAGGGCGCGCTCGCGTACGGGCCCGCTGCCCGCGAATCCATCGAGCGCGCCTTGCGCCTGAATCCGGCGAACGTGGATGCGGTGGCGGTCGCGGCCATGCTCGATGTCGCCGACGGCCGCAGGGACGCGGCGCTCGCGCGCGTGCTCGAACTGCGCCGCCGCGTGCCGCGGGATGCTGCGGCGGCGATGCTGGAAGGCGATATGCGCGCGACGCTGGGCCAGCACGCGGAGTCGGCCGCGGCGTTCGCGCAAGCCGCGCGCCTGCAGCCGAGCCTGGTGGCGACGATCCGCCTGGCGCAGGCGCGCCAGCTGGCCGGCCAGCGCGATGCCGCGGCGCCGCTGCGTGAATGGCTGCGCACACGCCCGGACGACCTGCCGGCGCGCGCCATGCTGGGCATCCTGCTCGACCAGGCCGGGCAGTCCGAGCAGGCGATGGCCGAATACGAACGCGTGCTGGCGGCAGGCCAGCCCGACGCGGTTATGTCGAACAATCTGGCCGTGCTGTACCAGAAGAAAGGCGATCCGCGCGCGGAATCCATGGCCAGGCAGGCCTACCGGCTGGCGCCGACAAACGCCGCGATTGCCGATACACTGGGCTGGATTTTGCACAGCAAAGGAGCCCGGGACGAAGGGATCCGCCTGCTGCGCGAAGCGGCCCAGCTGGCGCCGCAGGAACCCGAAATCCAGCTGCATCTGGCCGAGGCACTGCTGGACGCGGGGCAGGCGGCCGAGGCGCGGGTGATCCTCGCGAAGCTGATGGAAGGCAAGGCGGATTTCCCGGGCCGGTCCAGGGCGCAGCAACTGCTGCGGCGGGCAGGCGGTTGATGGCAAGGAGGGTGGTGATGGTGGTGGCAGGCAGACTGGTCGCGGTTATCGCGCTGGCGACAGCGGGCCTGTTCGCCTGTGCGTCGCTGCCCGCACAGGAGACGGAGGCGCCGGCGGCGCCGGCGGCGGACGACAACGCCTACATCATCGGCCCTGGCGACACGCTGCAGGTATTCGTCTGGCGCAATCCCGAACTGACCACCAGCGTGCCGGTGCGCCCCGACGGCAAGATTTCGACGCCGCTGGTCGAGGACATGGTGGCGGTCGGCAAGACCCCTTCGCAACTCGCCCGCGACATCGAGGTGGTGCTCGCCGAGTACATCCGCCAGCCGCAGGTCAACATCATCGTCAGCACGGCCATCAGCACCTTCAGCCAGGTCAAGATCATCGGCCAGGTGACGAACCCGCAGGCGATCCCGTACCGTGAAGGCATGACCGTCATGGATGCGGTGCTGGCCGTCGGCGGGCTCGGGCCCTATGCCGCCGGCAATCGCGCCAGGCTCGTACGCACGGAGAACGGCGCGCAGAAGCAGCTGCGGGTGAAGCTCTCGGACCTGCTCAACCGCGGCGACTTGTCCCAGAATCTTCCGCTGAAGCCGGGCGACGTGATCGTCGTGCCCGAGTCGAGATTCTAGATGCTCAATGTCGTCGACCAGGTCCTGGACGAGCTGCGCGGAACCTGGCGGTTCCGCTGGGCGGGTCTGGTCGTCGCCTGGATCGTCAGCGTGATCGGCTGGGTGATCGTGTACTCGATGCCGGATCGCTACGAGGCCATGGCGCGCGTGTACGTGGATACCCGGACGCCGCTGCGGCCGCTGCTGACCGGCGTCGCCGCGGACCAGGACATCGAGGCGCAGCTCATCATGGTGCGCCAGGCGATGATGGGCGCGCCGAGTCTCGAGCGCGTCGCGCGCGAAGCCGACCTGCTGGTGCGCGCCACCACGGTCCCGCAGCGCCAGGCGCTGGTCACGGGCATGGCGGAGCGGATCAAGATCGACCTGGAGCCGGCGGCATCGCGCGACCCACGCATTCCGAATACCTTCTATCGCATCACCTACCAGGACCACAGCCGCGAAAAGGCCATCAAGGTCGTGGACCTGCTGTTGAATGCCTTCGTCGAGACGACGTTCGGCACCAAGCGCAGCAGCGCTGAATCGGCGCAGGTCTTCCTGGCCGACCAGCTCCGGCAGTACCGCGAGCGCCTGGCGGAGGCGGAGAGCGCGCTCGCCGAGTTCAAGCGGCAGAACATCGGCATGGTGCCGGGCGAGGCGGGCGGGTTCTTCCAGCGGCTGGACCAGCAGCAGGCGAACGTCCAGCGCGTCGAGGCGCAGCTTCGCGTCGCCCTGAGCCGGCGGGCGGAACTGCAGCGGCAGCTTCGCGGCGAGTCGCCCTACGTCGCCGGAGCCGCTGGCGCGGGAGGCGTCGCCGCCGGTCAGGGGCCCGCCGACACGGCCAGCCGCATCCAGGAGACCCAGGCCCGTCTCGACGACCTGCTGCTGCGCTATACGGACCGTCATCCCGACGTCGTGGCGGCGAAGCAGACGCTCGAGGACCTGAAAGCCCGGCAGCAGGAGGAACTGGAGGCGGTCCGACGGGGCGACGCCGGCGCCGCGGCGGTGGCGGGCGCCAGCTCGAATCCGGTCTACCAGACCATTCAGACCCAGTTGCACGACACCGAGGTCCAGATCGCGGCGCTGCGCGGCGAGCTCGGCGATTACCAGCGCAATGTCGCGGAATTGCGCCGCGCGCTCGATACGGCGCCGGAAGTGGAAGCCGAGTTCACGCGCCTGACGCGCGACTACGACGTGACGCAGACCCAGTACAACAACCTGTTGCAGCGCCTGGAGCAGGCGCGGGTGTCCGAGGATGCGCAGCAGACCGGCATCGTGGACTTCCAGATCGTGGATCCGCCCTCGGCGCCCTTCAGCCCCGTCTTTCCGACCCGGCCACTGCTGGTCGGCGTGGTGCTGCTGCTGGCACTCGCCGTCGGCGCCGGCGTCGCCTGGCTGCTCTGCAAGATGCGGCCGGTTTTCCACCATGGCCGGACCCTCGCCGAGATCACCGGACTGCCCGTCATCGGCGTGATCAGCCTGGCCTGGGTCGAGCGTCACCGGTCCATGCTGCGGCGCGACTACCTGCGCTATTCGGTCGCCGGCGGCCTGCTGGGTGCGGCCACCCTGCTCGCGGCCGCGATCCACGAACCGGGCGCCCGCATCGTGCAGCGGCTGCTGGGCTGAGGACAAGCGATGAGTCTGGTCGAACAGGCACTCAAGAAACTCCAGTCGACGCGTCTCGCCGTGAAGGGCCAGGCGAGCCGCGAGGCGCCGTTGGGCGTGATCCTCGAAGTCGCGCCGGCCTCTGCACCTGCCGCCGATGGCCGGCCCGCGGCGCCGCGACGCATCGTCCACCTCGATCGCGCGGCACTGGTCCGCGCCGGCTTCCTGCCGCCCGACCATAAACAGCGCCAGATTGCGGACCAGTTCCGCCATGTGAAGCGGCCGCTGCTCGCGGCGGCCCTCGGCCGGGGCGTCGAGCCGCTGGCGAACGGCCACATGATCATGCTGGCGAGCTCGCTGCCGGGCGAGGGCAAGACCTTCGTCAGCGTCAACCTGGCGCTGTCCATGTCGCTCGAGCGGGACCTCAGCGTGCTGCTGGTGGATGCCGATGTCGCCAAGCCGCACA
>DASTOQ010000117.1:0-22106 GCA_035720205.1 Steroidobacteraceae bacterium
GCCCCTTCGCTCACGATCGGGCTCAGCGGGCCACCGTCGGTCCGGTAGGTGATCGTGCCGGCCGGCCAGACGTAGGGCTGGCCGTTGCCGCGGACCGCAATCGGGCCGCCGGCAAACGCGTGGCCGGCGACGAGGCCGGACGCCGCGATCAGCGCCGCGTTTTGCAGCACGCGACCGGGTCGCCGCGGCTCAGCGGCGCGCATCGACGGTCTCGCGGATCAGCCGGGTCAGAAGGGCAGCTTCGACCGGCCCCTGCCGATGCGAGCTGACGAGACGGGCGGAGTCCGCGGAGTACGCCGCCTCCTTGCGTGCCAGGGCCTCCCGCATGCCGTCGAACAGGCGCGCGTTGCCCGCGCCGTTGACGGCGATTTCGCGCCCGGCGGCATCGCGCGTGATCACGAATCGTCCCTGCCCCATGCCCGCCGGGCTCGAGAGCCCGTAGCGGCTCGGCTCGATCATGAAGAGGATCAGGTCATCGCCCTTGCGGTAGAAGGTCTCGCCGACGCGGCTGCGGAGATCCCAGACGTACTGGCGGAACGTGAATTCCCTCCGGGCCGGGCCCTTCAGCGTCTCCCTGACCCTCAGCGTGACGACGACGGTGTGCAGGCTGCCAAGCTCGGGATGCATCTCGACGTGCGCACGCACGACGCTGCCGCGCACGATGGTCGCCGCGCGGTCGGTGAGCTGCTCGAGATTGCGGGGAACGGCCAGCGCTCCCTGTTGCGCCCAGGCGGGGTTCGCGAGAACCATCGTGGCCAGCAGCACGAGGCTGCGCATCGGGGCCTGAAACATGGCACCTGTCCGTGTTGCCGCCATCAGGATGCATGCGGCCCCGGACAAACACAAGCCGGCGCTCACGGCCCCCGCACCACCGCACCGCCGATCATGACGAAGCGCGGGTTTTCCACCACCCTGATGTCATCGAGCGGGTCGCCGACCACCGCCACCAGGTCCGCCAGCAGCCCGGGCGCGATCCGCCCGCGATCGGGGGTGCGCAGCAACGCCGCGGCGTTCACCGTGCCCGTGCGCAGCGCCTCGGCCGCGCTCATGCCGTGTTCGACGTAGGCCGTGAACTCGCGCCCGCTCTGCGCGTGCGGGCCGGCGCCGGCGTCGGTGCCGAGCGCAACCCTGACGCCCGCGGCGAAAGCGCGGCGCATGCTGTCGCCGATCCGCGCCTTGATGAACTCGTTCTTCTCGTGCAGCACCGGCGGCAGGTCGTATTCCTCGAACCACTGGTAGAGCGTGGGCACCAGCCAGGTGCCGTTCTTCTTCAGCACGCGGATCGCCTCGTCGGTGAGCAACGAGCCGTGTTCGATGGAATCCACGCCGGCCTCGGAGGCCGCGATGATGCCCTCCGGCCCGTGCGCGTGTGCGGCGACCGGGATCCCGTGCAGGCGCGCCTCGGCGACCACCGCGCGAAGCTCGTCCATCGAGTATTGCTGCGCGGCGACCGGCCCCTCGTAACTCATGACACCGGCCGTGGCGCAGATCTTGATCACCTTTGCGCCATGCTTGATCTGGTAGCGCACCGCCTTGACGATCTCGGCCGGACCGTCGGCGACGCCCCGTTCCGGCCCGCTTTCCAGGATGCCCGGCGCATAGCCGGTCGAGTCGCAGTGCCCGCCGGTGGCGCCGATGCCGTGGCCCGCCGGCACAATGCGCGGCCCTGGAAAGTCCCCGCGCTCGATGGCGCGCATGAGCGACACATCGTAGAAGCCGGAGGACCCCACATCGCGCACCGTCGTGAAGCCGCTCGCGAGCGTCGCGCGCGCGTGACGCACGCCGAGCAGCGCATGGTCGACGTCGGTCCAGCGCAGGTCGCGCGTCACCCACCCCTCGCCCAGGTCGGAGCCCAGGTGCGTGTGCGCGTCGATGAAGCCGGGCAGCAGGGTGAGGCCCGGCAGATCGATCACGCGCGCAGCCTGCGGCAGCGCGGCGGGATTCACGGCCGCGATGCGCTCCCCGTCCACCACCACGACCCCGGGCGTCACGCGCCGTCCGGCTTGCACGTCGATCCAGGCATCGGCTTTCAGCACCAGCATCTCGGCGGCAGCCGGTGTGATGCAGGCCAGCAACAGGGCGGGAAAAATCGTGAAACGCGTCATCTGTCGGACTCCTGTCGGGCGGCCGGCGGGGACTTCGATCCTATAATCATGCATGGCCGATGATCCCACCAAAACCGTGCGCATCCAGCGCGATTCCCGGGTCGCGCAGGATTCCCGCGGGCGCAACGTCTGGGTCGGCCGCGTCGAGGAAGCCTCCGGCCTCGAGTTCGTCTCGACGGCCGCGCTCGAGAAGATCCTGGCAGGCGGCGACCGCGGCGCACAGGTCGAGATCCGCAAGCTCGCCGAAAGCGGCAAGGACGGCCTGCTCGCGCGCGATTCCGCCACCGGCCACTACAAGATTGTGGACACGGAAGCGATGCGGCGGGCCTCGGAGCTGTCGCTGGTCAGCACCATGATGCTGCGCAAGGTCATCGGCGCGGACGGCACGGCCGGGTACGCCGGCGGCTCCGCGGAGAAACCGGGCGATCCGCGGAGATCCGGCCGCGACAGGTTCGGCGGCTTCGACCCCTACAACAAGAGCTGACCCGGCGGCTATTGGCGCTCCATCAGCCAGCGGTGCAGCCGCGCATCGAAGGTCCTGAAGTGCCCGGTGAACCACTCCGCCAGCCGCGACGACAGGACCTGCGGGTCGTAGCGGCCGGTGACCGTGACGTCGTCCAGGATGTCCAGGATTTCGTCGAGCAGCCGTTCATGCTCGCCCTTGTGCGCGTCGAACTCGGCATAGCGCAGCGCCTGCATGTCCTTCTCCTCGAGCGCGAAGTGCGAGGAGATCGCGGCATGGATGTCGCCCAGCGCCCCGGTGACGCGCGCGGTCGAGGCGCCGACCACCAGTTCGCGGTGCAGCCGGTTGATCGAGTCGATGAGGTCGCGATGCTCCTGATCCACCCCGGGCAGGCCGATGCGGAAATCCTCGCGCCATTCGATCAGTTCCGCGTCCATCGCCTCCTCCTTCGCGCGCCGGCGCTCAGGGCGCCAGGTTCCACTGGCCGCCCCGGAACTCGATGACGAGATTCTGCGCCGGGTCGAGGTCTGCCTCGATGCGCCGCTCGTAGTCGAAGCCCTGGTCGCGGCCGCTGTCGCGCAGCCGCACGGTCAGCGACTGCGGGCCCGCCGGCACCACGATCCGCTCGAGGGTGGTCGAGGGGCCGTCGTTCCACAGCCCGGCAGGCTGGTGTTCGCCCCGGTAGAGCAGCTCGCCGTTGCGCAGCAGCTCGAGGTACACGGGCCAGCGCTCGCGCGGGCAGCCGACCTGGCGTCGCATGTTGGGCTTCAGCTTCATCAAATCCTCCGGCGTGAGCGGCTTGCACGCGACCTTGGTGTGCGCCGCATGGCGCAGCGACAGGCTGATGACCGCCTCCCCGGACTGCAGCAGGCGCAGGCTGGGCCAGCCCGCGAGTGCGCCGGTGCCGAAGGCGAGCGCACCGAACACGGCGACCCAGGCGCCCCATTGCAGCGGCTTCGGCCAGGCACGGCGCGCGAAGGGCGGCGCCGGCGCGCGCGCGCGCTTCTCGCCGCGCACCATCGGCGGCAGCGCGGGCAGGCGCGCGCGGAACGCGGCCAGGTCGGCCTCGCGCTGCGCGCGATCGCCGCGCGCGGCCCAGGACAGGCCGACGCGCTCGCGCGGCACCCGCTCGCGCAGCCAGGGGTCGCGCAATCCCGCGATGCGCTCGCGGGTGAAGCGGTCGCCGAGCCGGAAATGACAGTCGCCGGGCGCGCAGCCCGCGAGCATCACGCCGTCGGCCAGGCCGCGGCTCAGGATCCAGTCGATGAACGGCGGCGGCAGCATGCCGACGCAGGGCAGCGTGATGCTGGCGGTGTTGCCGCCAGCATCGCCGCGAGCGCCGTGGTCGCAGGCGAAGAGCAGAACGCGGTCCTTGCCGGCGAGGCCCGCAACCGCCCCCTGCACCTCGCGGCGCAGCGGCGCCAGCAGGCGGTCCGGCAGCTCGATGCCGGCCACGAACTCCTCGGCCGAACGCATCGGCGTCGCGGTCGGGCAGGCGCCGACGCAGATCCCGCAGGCCATGCATTGCTCGGGATGCACGACCGCTTCCTGCTCGTAGGACCGGCCGTCGCTGCGCGGGGCGAGCGAGATGGCGCCGAAGGGGCAGTCGGCGAAGCAGCGCGCGCAACCGTTGCAGTTCTCCAGGTCCACCTTCGCGGCCGCAGGCGTCGGCCGCGGCGGTATCCAGGGCAGCAGCCACAGCAGCGCGAACAGGCCCGCGATCCCGAGCCAGACCGCCGCCGCGCCCCGCTGCCCCATGACCGGGTAGGCCGCGAGGTAGAACCAGTCGAGCGGCACCGTCTCCGGCACGCGGTCGAGGTCGGCCGGCGGCTCCGAGAGCGCCGGCCAGGCGAGCGACAGCGCGGCGAGCGTGAGCAGGATGACGGCGCCGAGCCCGCGTGCCGGCGCCACCTTCGCGCGGGCATGGCGCGCGATGTGGATCCACATGAACAGCAGCATCAGCAGCGGCGCCGCGATGTGCAGATACACCATCAGCGTGAAGAAGCGGTCCGACACGGAGGCATGGTCGAGGAAGTTGCGCTCGATCGGCTCGCCGAAGATCGGCAGCGCATCCAGCAGCTGCGTGGAGGCGACCGCCACGTACTGCGCGCGCATGTCCCACACCAGCCAGTAGCCGGTGATGCCGCAGACGTAGATGAACAGGATCAGCGGCACGCCGGTCGCCCAGGCGAACCAGTGGTTGCCGCGCATGCGGTCCATCGCCCACTCGCGCAGCAGGTGCACCAGGACCATCACGACCATGGCGTCGGAGGCATAGCGATGCAGGCTGCGCATCACGCCCCCGGCCCACCACTGGTCGTGCGTGATCGCCTCGATCGAGCGCCAGGTGCCGGCCACGCCGGTGTCGAAGAACACGTACAGGTAGATGCCGCTGACCGTGACGATCCAGAACAGGAACCAGCCGATGGCGCCCAGCTGCGCCATCGGGTTCCACTCCGGCGGGAAAACACGCGCGCAGAAGCGGTCGAGGCCGTCGAACGGCGCCCGCAGGAGGCGGCGCAGGCTCACGCGGCCCGGTCTGTCGGCTTGAGGTCCCGCCACGACCGCCAGATAAACACGGCCACGGCGCCGAAGCAAAGCAGCCCGATCGCGGCGCTGAGGATCAGCGACCAGTCAAAGCGGTAGCGGCCGGACTTCGGGTCGAACACGGTGCAGATCAGCCGCACGCTCTCGAGCAGGGCCGGCAGCGTGGACTCGGCCGCGCGCTGGCCGGTCACCAGGCGCTTGATCGCGTCCACCAGCAACGGCGCCTCGAACTCCTGGCCATACACCTGGCGGTACACGCGGCCTTCGGGATCGACGATCGTCGCCTGGATCATGTGGTCGAAGCCCGCGGCGGTCGGCCGGTGGAGGAAGCCGATGTCCGAGGTCAGCGCGGCGATGGCCGCCGCGTCGCCGCCCGCGAAGGTCCATTGCGGCGAGTCGATGCCGCGCTCGCGCGCATACTCACGCATGCGCGCCGGCGTGTCGTTCGCGGTGTCGAAGCCGACCGTCAGCACCGCGAACGCGTCCTCGCCGACCACCGAGGCGGCGATCCCCGCCATGCGCGCGAGGTGGCTCGTGGTGGTCGGGCAGATGTGGTAGCAGGAGGTGTAGATCGGGCTGATGACGAGCGGCTTGCCGCGAAAGCGCGAGAGCGCGACGCGACTGCCGTCGGCGGCCGTCAGTGCGTGGTCGCCGATCTCCCGGCCGATCGCCGCCTGGCTCGCTTCCAGCGCGGCGCCCGCGTCGAACGCGGGCGCCGCCGGGTCGGAGGCGCCCGCCGTCCCCGCCGCCAGGGCCCCGGCAAGGGCGAGCGGCGCGAGAATGGCAACCCGCGGTCCCACGTCCACCGTCAGCGCATCGGCCAGATGTCGGACAGGTACTTCCAGTTGACGAAGTAATACAGCACGAAGGCGACGAAGAACACGCCGACCAGCAACAGGGTGCCCGGGATCTTGAGCGACTCCGAGCTGCCGTAGCTCGCGACCGCCGACTTGCCGGCGGGCGCTTCCAGCGGCACCTTGCCCTCGACCTTCCTGCCGAAGAACACCGAAGCGACGACCACCACGACGTAGAACAGGCCGCCCAGCGCCGCGGCGATCGCCGAGATGCCGTTCAGCGCCAGCATCAGGAACGCCGCCTCCGGATAGCTGAAGTCGAGCGGCGCGTCGGCGAAGGTGATGTCCCAGTGCCGGCGCGAGACGCCGAGCGTCCCCGCCCCCATCATGAAGAGCGAGATGCCGGCGACACCCAGGCCGAACAGGTAGGGCTGCCATTTCGCCAGGCGCGGGAAGCGGATCTCGCGCTGGAAGATCAGCGGGATCAGCAGGTAGGTGATCGCCATGAACGCGAGCGTGGTGCCCGCCACCACGGTGCCGTGGAAGTGCCCGGGCACGTAGAGCGTGTTGTGCATGATGATGTTGATCTGCTCGGTGCCCATCACCACGCCCGAGATGCCGCCCAGGAAGCCGAACATCACCAGCGACAGGAACATGCCCGCGAACGCCGGGTTGCCCCAGGGCGCCTTGCGCAGCCACTCGAAGAAGCCCTTGTCGAAGCCGCGCCGGCGCTGGGCCGCCTCGATCGAGCCCGGCACCGTCAGGCCGTGGATCATGCTGCCGAGCACCGCCAGGTACATCGCGTAGCTGGTGTTGAACACCTTCCACTCCGAGCTCAGGCCCGGCTCGACCAGCAGGTGGTGCGCGCTCGCGAGCTGCAAGAACAGGATGTACATCAGGAAGGCGCCGCGGCTCACCTTCTCGGACAGCGGCCGCGCCCCGAACAGCATCGCCGCGATCGCGTACCACACGGCGACGTGCGCGGAGACGTTGATCTGCTGCGAGGAATGGCCCATCGCCCACCAGACCAGCTTGTACATCAGCGGGTCGATGGTGGAGATCAGGCCCATGCTCCACAGCCAGGTCGGGATCAGGATCACGGCGCCGGAGGCGAGCGTGAACACCGCGATGATCGCCGCGGTCAGCGCGCCGAAGGTGACCAGCGGGATCGAGCCCTCGTAAGTGCGCTCCTCGCGCGCGATCACGAGCGTGCCGAAGAAGATGCCGACCGCGACCAGCGCGCCCACCGCGAACAGGATCAGCCCGAGGTAGAAGTGCTGCGCCGCCATCATCGGCGGGTAGGAAGTGAACATCACCGTGGACTGCCCCTGCAGCACGGAGACGTTAGTGAGCAGGCCGCCGACCAGCATCATCCAGAACGCGACCCAGCCCCAGCGCGGCGCCGCGATCCGGCAGTTCAGGAGCGTCGAGGACGCGAAGTACAGCACCGCGATCTCGAAGAAGATGATCCACAGCAGCAGCACGTCCAGACCGTGCGCGGTGAGCGCCAGGTAGAACCAGTCCGCCGGGAGCAGGTGCACGGCCGGCCAGCGGGTCAACGCCACCGACAGCCCGAACAGCCCGCCGATCGCGAGGAACACGACGGCGGCGACCGCGTTCGCCTTGATCAGGGACTGCGCCTGGAGGTTCACCTTGAGCCCGGTGGTCGGGCAGGTGCGGAAGCTTGCCTCGCTCATGGCGCCACCCCGCTCGCGTCGGTCACGAAGATCTTGCCGAGCATCGTGTGATGCCCGAGCCCGCAATACTCGTTGCAGACGATCGAGAACTCGCCGGCCTGGTCCGGCGTAATCGTCAGCACGTGCTGGTACCCCGGGTGCACCTGCACGTTGATGTTGATCGGCTGCAGCGAGAACCCGTGCTGCAGGTCGAGCGCGGACAGGTGCAGCCGGTAGGTCTGGCCCCTGGCCAGCTCGAGCAGCGGGTACCACAACCACATGCGCCCGATCAGGTAGACGTCGCTGCCCGCGGGCGGGCGCACGACCGGCACGCCGTTCACGTCACGCACCCTGTACTGCTGCACCATCGCCTCGGTCTTGGCATAGAACGCGTTCGGCGTGGTGCGATAGGTCTCGGTCGCCAGGTTCTGCTCGCCGGTGGCATGCCACCAGATCATCATGAAGAACATCACCAGGCCCCAGAGGAAGGCCACGATGATCCAGACGAGCTCGGTGCGGTGGACCGGCTCTTTCCACCAGAGTCTTGCGGTCGGAGGCGTAATCGCCATGGCGTACTCTCCCCGGAATCAGGGCGCGACGGGAATCTGGGTCAGCTCCATGACGCCCCACAGGATGTAGAGCACCGTCGGAACGGTCACGCCGAGGAACAGCAACAGGAACGGATTGTCGAGCACCCGCTGCATGAACGGCACGCGTTCCTTGCCGGGATCCCGCTGGTCTGCGCTCATAAGACCCCCTTTCGGCGCCAGACGGACGCCAACTCAAAGGGTATTACAGGCGAACCTCCAAGTGGAACACCTTGACCTGGATCAATCCGGCCCCAGCCAGGCCCGGATCAGGGCAAAGGATCCCAGCGCCAGCACTGACAGCAGGCCGAAGAAGACCAGCGTACGGTGCTCGAACACACGGCCCGCGCGCGCCTCCATCTGCCGCAGGATCCAGTCCGCCAGCAGGTAGAGGACGATGCCGGCGATCGTGTAATAGACCGCGCTCATGCCGGCGTCTTGCGCCTCCCCCGGCGGTCCCAGGCCACGCGCAGCAGGTGCCAGAAGTTGTTCGCGGTCCAGTAGAGCACCATGCCGGCCGGAAAAGTGTACAGCAGCAGCAGGAACGCGCCCGCCATGGCGTACAGCCGCAGGCGCTGCCCCTGGCGCAGCGCGGGCGCGAGCGAGGCATCCTCCTGCCAGCGCGCCGCCAGCACCGTGAACGCCGTCATCACGAAGGGCAGCAGGTTCAAGTGTGCGCCGAAGAAGGGCAGCGCGAACGGCAGCGCGGCGGCCTGGTCCGGGTTGGCGAGGTCGACGATCCAGAGGAAACTTTCGCCGGACAGCCGGATGTTCTCGCCCAGCATGTCGAAGGCCGCGATGAAGACCGGGATCTGGATCATGAAGCCGGCGAGGCTCTTGAAGGTGTAGAAGTGGCTGACGCCGTACCTGCGGTACACGGCGAGCGTGCGGTGATGGGCCTCCTCACCCCGGTGCTGGCGCCGGATCTCCGCGAGCTCCGGCTCGAGCAGGCTCTTCGTCCGGTTGACATCCGCCTGCCAGCGCTCGGCAACCATGATGAGCGGCGCCATCAGCAGCTTCACGGTAAGCGAGAGCAGCAGGATCGCGAGCCAGGCGCGGCCGACGAGGTCCTGCCAGCGGTCGAGGATCCATTGCAGGCCGAAGGACAGCCAGCGCAGCGGTTCCCACAGCACCGCGTAGAGCATGCCGGTGAGCGCGGGATCCACGGCGCGCAGCGGCTCCCGCGCGACCGGTCCAGCATAGAGCTCGAGCGCGAGGGCCGCGGAACCGGCGGGATGCAAGGTCACGACGGGCGCGTCGGGCCCATCCTCGCGGGCGTCGAGCGAGAGCGGCGCGGCGGAACGCGCCAGCAGCGTCCAGAACCGGCCGCGCACGCCGGCCCAGGCACCGGGCTCCAGGGCGCGGGCGCTGACCGGCTCATCTCCTCCGTCGGCCAGCGTCTCCTGCCCTTGTGCATCGACAAGCACCGCGCGCGCGTTGCTGTAGACGCTGCCGAATCCCGCCAGCTCTTCGGGCACGAGTCCCGCGCCGCCCGCAATCTCGAGCGCGGCGCCTGCCGGCAACTGCAGCGTCGCCGTGAGCGCCCGACCGTCCAGCGGCAGCGCGTAGCCCTGCAGCGGCTGCCGGCCGCCGTCGGGCGTCACCACGGTCAGCACCGCCACATCCACCGGCGCCGCGGCCAGTGCCAGTGCGGCGAGCATCATCGGTAGAACCGCCGCATTTCGGCGATGGCCTGCTCGACCCGCGCGGCGTCGAGCTTCGCGCCGTCCAGGTGGCGGTAATCGGGCCCCAGGACCTGTGCGAAGCCGCCCGGCGCCGAGACGATGACGCGCGCGGGCTCGACGATCGCGAAGGAGTGATAGCTGCCCGCGATGATCCATTCCCAGGACTCGCCGCGAAAGAGATTGCGGCCCATGCCGTAATCCGCAGGGTCGTTGCGGCAGCCGAGCACTTCCTCGAACAGCGTCGCCGGCAGGTCGAGGTGCGAACTGCGGTGCGTGAAGCTGCGGGGCTCGCGCCCCGGCCAGCGAATCATGAGCGGCGTGCGCAACTGGTACTGCGCGTAATTGCTGGCGTGGCCGTAGTAGCCGAGGCCGAGCTCGTCGAACTCGAAGCCGTGATCGCCCATCGCGAGCACGATCGTGCGCGAGTCCAGGCCCGCCGCGTCGAGCGCCCCCAGCACGCGGCCGCCCTCGGCGTCCACCAGCGCGAGACCGCGCCGGTAGCGGTCCCAGCGCGCCTGCGCCTCGGGCTTGCCCGCGTAGCGGCCGTCCGGCAGCGGCTGCGTGCCGTCCGGGCTGACGTCGAAATCGGAATGGTCGAGCCAGAGCAGCGCGAAGAAGGGAGTCTTGCCGTCCTGCTGCTGCAGCCAGGCGACGACTTCATCCGTGATCCTGCGGTTCGACCCGACCCGTCCGAGTCCCGCCGCGGATTTCAGGTCCTGGACGCCCGCCACCACGGTGCGGTCCATCTGCGTCGGGCTGCCGAATCCCGGCGCGCTCGCGGCCATGATCTGGTAGCCGAGCGCGCGGAACCGGTCGAGCAGCAGCGGCGCCCGCTCGGCCACGTAGAAGGACTGGAAGTAGGTGCTCGGCAGGCCGTAGAACATGCCGAAGGCCGCCATGCGCGAGGAATTGCCCGCACTCCAGTGATCGGCGAAGTACTGGCTCTGCGCACGCAGGCCGTGGAATGCGGGCGCGAGTTCGGGGTCGATCGCGTCCGGACGCAGGCCGTCGACGACGATCCACAGCACGTTCGGCTTCTGCGCCGGCTCCCGGCAATCGAGCGGCGCCAGCGGATAGCGCAGCTCGCCCTCGTCCACACCCGCGCTGTGCCGCAGCAGGCCCGCCTGCCTCACCCGCTCGGGATCGACCAGGCCGAGCTTCGCGAGCTGGCGCTTGGCCGTGTGCGGGTAATAGACCGGGAGGGTCGGCGTGAAGCGCGTGATCGCGGCGTAGCCGGTGGCGTCCGCCCAGATGTGCAGCGCCTGGCTCGTGATCCAGCTGCCCGCGAGCGCCACCGCCACCCAGCGCCCGCCGGCCGCGGGACGCTTCTCGAGCCAGCGCCAGAGCATGCCGGCCAGCGTCGCCTCGAAGGCGATCGCGACCGCGAATACCAGCGCCGCCGCGAACCAGGTCACGGGCTCGAACAGCACGGCGATGAACATGGACAGGTGCATGCGCCGCTCGGCATAGACGCTGGTGTCGAGCACCAGCAACGCAAGCACGAGCGCCGCGGCAATCACTGCCACCGCCATGACCACGCGGCGGAGGCTGCCGAGGGCGACCAGCGGCCCCAGCAGCAGCGCGAAGGCGAGCGCCAGCAGCAGCGTGAAGTTGCCAAGCATCGCGAGCGGCGCGTAGGCGATGCCGAGAGCCGACTCCGGCCAGTGATAGCCCAGCAGGTAGCGCAGGCCGATGACGAAGCAGAGGCCGGCGTTCGCGGCCAGGAACCAGCCCGCCCAGCGCAGCAGCGGCCGGCGCGTCATGGACGCAGTTCCCGTGCGAGCGCGGCGATCGCCAGCGCGCCCGCGCTGCCGCTCGCGCCCACGTTGTACACATGCTCGCTGCGCAGCCGCGCGATGCCGGCCCGGAACCGCGCCGGGTCGTGCACCAGCTCGCGCACCAGTTCCGGCAGCCGCGCCAGCTCGGTCGGCGGCAGCAGCGCGCCCAGCTTGTCGCGCACCCAGGACTCGAACGGCTCCATGCCGAGCTCTCGCCAGGCCGTGTTCCGCGACTTTATCGGCAGGTCCAGGTAGATCACGGGCTTCTCGAGGCCGAGGCCGTAGTCCAGGCCGGCGCCCGACCACTCGGTGACCATGACATGCGAGTCGAGCAGCGAGTCCTTCTCCGCCATCTGCTCGACCAGCGCGAAGCGCGGGTTGTCCCGGTGCCTCGCGACGATGCGGTCGATGACCCGCGGCGTCTGCCAGCGCGTCTGGAAGTGCGGGCGCAGCGTCAGGCGGAAGCCGGCCGCGAGCACGGCGTCCGCGACCTCCATGCCGCAGGTGTTGAGGATGGTCTGCGGACCCCAGGACGGCGCGAGCAGGACGTGGATGTCGGCGTCGGCGCCGACCGGCGGCGGGTCGCGCCGCGTCGCGATCAGGTCGTCGAGCCGGCCGTAGCCGTGCGGCACCAGCCGCTTGGCCGGCAGACCCTTCACCTGCTCGCGCTTGCGGATCTCGCGCTCCATGTGCGGGCCGCAGGTCAGGATCGTGTCGTAGTGGTCGTAGGAGTCCTCGCGGTCCGCGACGTGCGTGCTCACCAGCGCGTGCGGCATGAACACGTAGTGCACGGGGTGCACGGAACGCTTCAGCTCGAGGTTGCCGAGGTCGAGGATCTGCGTGACCAGGAGGTCGGCGTCCAGATGCTGGCAGAACCAGATGCGCCAGAAGCCGCGGCCGATGCAGTACGGTCGGATGCGCGGATTGCCGGCGTGGAACGAAGGGTCATCGCTATCGGCGCACACATACTGGACAGTGTGGCCGAGCGGGCCCGTCAGGTGCTCGAGCACCGGGCGGAAGTGGTGCCAGTCCTGGCTGCTCTCGGCGAGGAACACGATGCGCCGCCCGGCGCGCGGCAGCGCGCGGAACGCCCGGTACGCCCGCCATTCGCGGAAGAAGCTCAATCAGGCCGTGACTGCGGCGCGCCGCCTTCCGTGGCCGGGGGCTTGCTGCGGAACAGCGCCTTGAGCTTGTACCACCAGGTCCTGACCGCGAGCCCGATGGTCGCGAGCAGGCCCACGATGGCGGAAATGACCAGGCTGCCGGTGCTCGGGTCCAGATAGGCCTGGGCCGTCGCCGGCAGCGCGAGCAGCAGGGCGAATGCAAGGATGCGCATGGGCAATGATATGCCGTCAGCGCGCCGGCCGCGCAACCGCGCCGCCGCAGAGGCTGCGGACCTGGGGCCAGATGCGCTCCCGCACGCGGCCCAGGTGGGAGGGATCGTCGATCTCGCCCCACACCAGGTCGCGCACCACCGGGCAGGCGATCGGCCGCTCGCGCCCGGCCGCCACCAGGCAGCCGGTCTCATAGTCGAAATGCAGCGTGTTCCTGAAGGCGCGCTCGGCGATGCCGCACATCAGCGCATAGAGCGCCGCGGACACGCGCGTGATGCCCACCAGTTCCCCGGCGACCTGGCCCTGCAGGTCGGCGCGGCGCTTGGACATGTCCACGAGCATGCCGTCCTTCACCTGCACCCAGATCTCGTCGCCGGCGCCGGTCGGCCCGGAGAGCAGGATCGCGTCCTCGACGCGCCCGGTCTGCAGCGTCGAGAGCGCGCGCGGCTCGTATACGAGATCGGACTCGAGCAGCAGGAAAGGACCCTGCACCAGGGTCCGGGCGCACCACAGCGAATACATGCTGCCGGATTCGGCGAAGCGCTCGTTGTGCACCGTGCGCACCAGGCCCGGCATTCGCGCGGCGAGCGCCTGGTAGCGATCCGCCAGGTGGCCGGTGACAACGACGATGTCGTGGATGCCCGCGAGCCTGAGCAGCTCGATGGACTCCTCGACGATCGGCCGCTCGCCGAACTGGATGAAGCCCTTCGGCCGGTCCGCGACTTCGCCCGCGAGCCGCAGCCCGCGCCCGGCCGCCAGGATCACGGCGGTCGCGACCGTCATCGCGATGACTCCGGTGCAAGTTGCGGCGGGGTTAGCGCTCGCGCGCTGCGCGCGGCCGCGATCCTGCAAGCGAGCGGGCGCGCAGGCCCAGCGGCCGGGATCCTGCGAGCGAGCTAATCCGGTCGCCGGCCTGAGCGAGCGAGCAGGGACCCCGGCCGCTGGGCCTGCACACGGGCACGGTCGCAGTGGCTCATGAGGCGCCGCCGACGATGCGCGTGAGCGCGGCGCAGAGGCCGTCGAGCTGCGCGCGCGTGATGTCGCCCATGTGGGCGATGCGGAAGATTTCCGGACCGAACCGGCCCTGGCCGGCGTAGATGACGTAGCCCTCGGCCTTGAGCGCATCGTGCAGGGCGGCGTAGGTCCGGCCCTCCGGCAGCCGCCAGGACCAGAGCACCGACGAGTAATCGGCTGGATCGAGCAGCGTGCGCGCGCCCGCGCCGAGCAACGCCTCGGCGATGCGCTCGGCCCGCGCGCAGAACAGCGCGTGGCGCGCCGATGCGCCGCCCTGCTCCGCGTGCTCGGCGAGCGCCTCGGCGAGCGCAAAGGCGACCTGCACCGGCAGCGTGAAGGGCGAGTAGCCGTCGCCGTGCTGGCCGGCGTGGTAGGGGCGCAGGTCGAGGTAGACGCCCGGCGCCGGCGCCGGCTCGCGCCGCCAAAGTTCATCGGACGCCAGCACGAAGGACAGGCCGGGCGCGCCGTGCAGGCACTTGTTGGCGGTGCCCGCCAGCGCGCCCAGGCTCCAGGCCCCGGCCTCGATCCGCTCCGCGCCGAAGCTGCTGACCGCATCGAGCAGCAGCGTCACGCCGCGCCGGCGGCAGACTTCGCCGATCGCGTCGAGGTCGTTGAGCCTTCCGGTCGTGGTCTCGTGGTGCACGACGGCGAGATGCGTGATGCTGTGATCGCTGTCGAACGCGGCGTCGAGGGCCACGACGTCCACCGGCGCGGTCCAGTCGTGCTGCAGGAGCCGGTGCGGGCGGCCGTGCGCCGCCAGCATCTTTGCCGCGCGCTCGCCATAGACGCCGTTCGCGGCAACCAGCGTGGTGGAGTCCGCGGGCGCGAAGGTCGCGAGCATGGCTTCCACCGCGCCGGTGCCCGAGGCGGCGATGGTCGCCGCACTGAAGCCCGCGAGCGACGGGTACACGGCCGCGAGGCGCGCGTTGATCTCCTGCATCAGCTTCGCGAATTCAGGTTCGCGGTGGCACCAGTCGCCGCGGGTCAACGCCGCCCGCACGCGCGCGGAGAGTGTCACCGGACCGGGATTGAGCAGGATCATGCGGCGAGGAAGGCGGCAAGGCGCGCGGCGACTTCGGGGGGCGTCACCGTCGGGCGCGGGAGCCTTTCAGGCACGCCCGGCACGATCGGCACGTGGATGAAGCGCGGGCCGGGGATCTCCCGGGCGAGCCCCGCGGCGAGGGCACCGGGGTCACCCGCCGCCGTGACCGACGGATAGCCACTGCCCGCGGCGATGGCGCAGAAATCCACGGCGGATGCCGCGGTCGCCTGGCCGCCGGTGGACTCGTGCATACCGTTGTCGAGCACGACGTGCACGAGATTCGCCGGCCGCTCGCAGCCCACGGTCGCGAGCGCGCCCATGCGCATCAGCGCCGCGCCGTCGCCGTCGATCGCGATCACGCGCCGGCGCGGCCTGGCGAGCGCGATGCCGAGCGCGACGCTCACGGCACAGCCCATCGAGCCCACCATGTAGAACTGGTTCGGCGAGTCGCCGAGCGCGTACAGCTCGCGCCCGGTGTAGCCGGTGGTCGCGACCAGCACGTCGCCGGCCGCGGCGCTCCTGATCGCCGCGAGCATCTCGCGGCGCGTCGCACTCGCCCGCGGCTTCGCAATCGGCGCCGCACGGCACGGCGCCGGCATGGCCGGCGCCGGCCCGAGTTTCGACTCCGCCACGCTGCCCTTCTTCATCACCAGCGCGTACGGGCGCCTCGCGTCCCGCAGGTGGGCGCACGCCGCATCGAGCGCGGGACCGATGGCATCCCCGGTGGACGGAAACGGCGCCCAGGGGATTTCCATGAGCTCCAGCATGCGCGGCGTGACCTGCCCCATCAGGGCGTGCTGCGGCTCATCCGCGGGCCCGCCCGGCTCGCCGCGCCAGGTCACGATCAGCAGCACCGGGATGCGGAAGGTGTGGGTCAGCGAGGTCAGCGGACTCACCGCGTTGCCGAGGCCGGAGTTCTGGAACATCGCGACCGCCGGGACGCCCGCGAGCGCGCTGCCCGCCGCGATCGCCACCGCGTCGCCCTCGTTCGCGGCGCCGACATAGCGCAGCCCGGGCGCGCTAATGACGTGGTTGATGAAGGGCGTCAGGTAGGAACAGGGCACGCCCGTGTACAGCGCGACGCCGCGTTCCGTCGCGGCCGAGATGAACGCGGCGGCCCCGATCATCCGAATTCGCTCGCCGCCAGCACGTCGTCCAGGCTGTCCACGTCCAGCCAGTGTCCGGTCGTGTAGATCACGCGGATCTTCTCGCCGCGGCGCATCAGCTCCGCGAGCACGGCCTGCATCTTGGCGTGACGGTTCGCCGGGCTCGCCGCCAGCGCGCGCACCGCGTCGCGCAGGCGCGGCAGCGCGGCGGCGGAGGCCCGCAGGAAGCCCATCCACTCGCCGTGGATGCGGTCCTCCGCCAGCTCCTCGCCCACCGTCTCCAGCCACACCTGCTGGTAGAAGTTGCGGCGCGAGTGCGCCTGCGTGCCGGTCACGTAGTCGGCGGCGCGGCCGCGGTTGGCCGACTCGCGCCAGTCGGTGTCCACCGCGATCGCGAACTCGTCGCCGGCCTCGCTGAGCGCATCCAGGATGTAATGGTTGAAGATCACGTCGCCATAGGAGACGAACAGGTCCATCGAGTCGTCGGGATCCGCGTCGAGGCCGCGCGCCAGCGACAGCAGCTCGCCGCTGTCGGCGTAATCCGGGTTGTCGGCATAGGCGAGCGAGGGCAGGTCGATCGCCTCCGCGTGGTAGCCGCGCACCACGCAAATGCGCTTGATGCCCGCGGCGTTGTAGGCCGAGACGATGTGCGACAGGAGCGGCCGGCCGCGCACCTTGACCATGGTCTTGGGGCGCGACTCGGTCAGCTCGCCGAGTTCGGTGCCGCGCGAGGCCGCAAGGATGACGGCCCGGCAGCGCGCCTGCTTCCTCGGCAGGTAGCGCTCCTCGGCTTCCTGCAGCTCGGAGGCGCCCTGCAGCCGGAAGATTTCCTTGACACTCGCGATGCGGTCCTCGACCGAGCGCAGGTTCTGCTCGCGCGCGATGGTGGCGGCCGTTTCCTGCATCGCGGTCACCGCCGCGCGCAGCATGTGGTTCGCCCAGATCGCGAGCGAGAAGCCGGCCTCCCGGAATACCTCGGTGGGCGTCGAGTGGTACTTGGTCGGCACGATCACGACCGGCAGGCGGTCGCCCCACTCCTTCTTGAACGCGAGCACCTCGGTGGGCTGCGGCAGCGCGCTGTGGATCAGGATCGCGTCCGAACCCGCCGCGTGATAGTACTCGGCGCGCCTGAGCGCCTCGTCCAGGCCCCAGCCGGCGATGAAGGCTTCGGTGCGCGTGACCAGGACGAAGTCGTCGTCGCGCTGCGCGTCCTTGCCGGCCTTGATGCGGCTGCAGAATTCTCCGATATCCGAGAGCTGCTGCTTGTCGCCGTCGATGAAGCTGTTGGTCTTCGGGAACAGCTTGTCCTCGATGCAGACCCCGGCGATGCCGCGCTCTTCGAGCTTGCGCACCAGGCGGCGCACGTTGTTGAAGTTGCCGTAGCCGGTGTCGCCGTCCAGCAGGATCGGGACGGTGGTGGCGTCCGCCATGAACTCCAGCATCTCGAGGACCTGGGTCCAGCTCGCCTCGTTGTTGTCGCGCACCCCGTACTGGGCGGACAGGCACAGGCCGCCGGCCCACAGCGCCCGGAAGCCGGCTTCCTCGCCGATGCGCGCGCTGATGCCGTTGTGCGCCTCGAGCAGGAACTCGAGCTGCGGACTCTCCAGCAGTTCGCGGAATGCCGTGGTTTTCCGCCGGGTATTCACGGCGGCAAGTCTAGCGGACTGCCCGCAAGAAGGATAAAGGGGACGCACCCCATTTATCTTCCTAAATGGGGTGCGTCCCCTTTATCCCTTTATCCGGAGCGCCAGGCCTGCAGCCAGGCGGTGAACTCGTCCGGCGGCAGCGGCGGCGTGAACAGGAATCCCTGCGCGTAGTCGCAGCCCAGCGAGGCCAGCTCCTGGGCGACGGTCTCGTTCTCGACGCCTTCGGCGACCACCTCGAGGCCGAAGGCGTGGCCGAGCGCGATCACCTGCTCGACGACCTTGCGGTCGGCCTTGTCCGACTGCATGGCCATCACGAAGGAACGGTCGATCTTGAGCTCGTCGGCCGGCAGCTGCTTGAGGTAGGCCAGCGACGACCAACCGGTGCCGAAATCGTCGATCGAGACCCGCACGCCGAGCTCGCGCAGCGCCGTCAGCACCGCATGGCAGCGCTCACGGTCGGCGGTCAGCGCATTCTCGGTGACCTCGACGGTAAGACGCGAAGGATCCACCGACCACTGGCCGGCGGCATCGCGGATCACCTCCACGAGCTCGGGGTTGCTGGCGATGGACGGCGTGACGTTGACCGCGACGCCGATCTGGCCGACCGACTTCGGCCACTCCGCGAGCTGGCGCAGCGCGCGGTGCACGGCGAAGCGGGTCAGCGGGTCGATCTGGCCGGTCATCTCGGCGAGATCGATGAAGATCTCCGGCGGGACGTTGCCCGCATCCGGCCGGTTCCAGCGCATCAGCGCCTCGGCACCGGTCACGCGCAGATCCGGCAGCGAGAGCTTCGGCTGATAGGCGAGCACGAGGTCGCCGTGCTCGAGCGCCGAAGCGAGCTGCGTCTCGAGGTCCCAGCCCGCGGCCAGCTCCTCCGCCGCGCGCGGCGCATAGGCGACCGTCGGCTGCGACGTCTTCCAGGCCTGCAGCAGCGCGGTCTCGGCGCACTGCATGAGCGCCTCGGGCGTGCGCGCATGCGCGGGAAACATGGCGATGCCGACCGAGAGCCGGATGTTTGCCTGCTCGTCGCCGGCGGCGAGCGGCTCGGCGCCGGTGCGCAGGATCTTGTTGGCGGCGAGCAGCGCGTGGCCCTCGTTGCGCAGCGTCGACAGCACGAACACGAACTTGCGGTCGCCGAGGCGGGCGAAATAGTCGCCCGGCTTCGCCACCTGCGACAGGCGGTTGCGCAGCTCGTCGAGCATCCGGTCCACGCTCGCGTGCCCGGCGCTGGCATAGAGGCGCTCGAGCTGGTGCACGTACACGACCAGCACGGCGATGCCGAACAGCCGGCTGCCGCGCGCGGCGAGCCGGCCGCGGATCGCCTCGAGGCAGTCCGAGTAGCCGATGCTGCCGGCGGGCTGTGGCAGGGCGGTGCTCATGGTGTCGTTTGGGGCAAGGGGACGCGGTCCGCGACAGGTTGCCGATACTGTGAACACTGACAAAGCGCCGCCCCGCGAGCCGTGACGGGGGGCGCAAAAATATGACAAAACGCCCCCCGTGGGCAGAAAAAGGGCCGGCCCCTCACGGAACCGGCCCTGGTGTCAGGCTTGCAGGTCAGCGCGAGCCGCGGATGACGACGCGCCGGTTGTTGGCGCGGCCCTCGGCCGTGGCATTGGTGTCCACCGGCTCGGCCTCGCCCTTGCCGGTCGCCGTCAGGATCGACGCCGGCAGGCCGCCCGCGACCAGGTAGTCGCGCACGGAACCGGAACGGCGGTTCGACAGGTCGAGGTTGTACTCGTCCGCGCCGCTGCTGTCGGTGTGGCCCTCGATCGTGATGCGGAAGCTCGCCGCGACGTCCGGCGGCAGGCGCTTGATGTCCGCGATCACGGTGTCGAGCTGGCCGCGCGCCGCGGCGGTCAGCTCCGCCGAGTTCACGTCGAACAGCACGCCGCGCAGCGTGATCTCCTGGAAGCAGCCGATCTCGTCCACCTTGGTCCCGGCAGGCGTGTTCGGGCAGCGGTCCTTGTCGTCGGTCACGCCGTCGCCGTCACTGTCCACCGGGGCCGGAGGCGGCGGGGGCGGCGGCGTAGCCGGCGGCGGGGGCGGCGGCGGCGGCGGCGCGGCCTGTACCGGCGGCGGTGCGGGTTCCGCGCCGCCGAAGTCCTTGCGGAAAGTCAGGCCGATGGTGCGCGGCTGGTTGGTCAGGAAGCCGACGCGCGCCACGCGCCCGCGCTCCTGGTCGAGGCCGAGCCGGGCATTCTCGTCGCCGATGTTGTTGATGAAGAGCGCCGCCTCCCAGTCGTCGCCGCGCACGCCGAAGCGGATGTTGCCGATGTCGTAGGCCGGCAGCAGCGGGTCGAACGAGAACGACGTGATGGTCGGGTCACCGTAGCCGGCCGGATTGGCGGCGGGGTTGATGCGGATGTCGAACGTACCGAACCCGGCGCGCTGGTCCGCGATCTGTGTGTACCGGCTGCCAACGTGCTGGTAGCTGCCGCTGATGAAGCCGTCCAGCGTGTCGGTGAATGGCCAGGTGTAAGTGGCGTTCGCCGCCATCTGGAACTCCGGTACCGCCGGCTGCCGGTCGCCGTCGAGGATCACCGTCGAGAGATTCGAGTCCACTTCCGACTGCACGTAGGACGCATTGATGCCGAAGTCGAAGCGATCGGTCGGCTGCGCGTTGAGCTCGAACTCGACGCCGGTTGCATGGGCCTTCGGCACGTTCATGACGATGCGCGAGGAGCAGGCACCGGCCAGCATCACGGCCTGCAGGTCGTCGATGTCCGCATGGAAAGCGGACACGTTGAATTGCCCGCGGCCATCCGCGAAGCCGATTTTTGCCCCGATCTCGTAGTTGGTCAGTTCTTCATCGTCGAACAGCGGCCGGTTGCCGAACGTGGCGACGTCCTCCGGGGTGCACAGCGTCAGGTTGAGCGGATCATTGATGCCGCCGAGCCGGAAGCCCCGGGAGATCTGCGCATTCAGCTGCACGTCGTCGCTGACGTTGTAGGAGAACAGCGCCCGCGGCAGAAACCCGCTGGAACTGGTCGAGCCCGGGCCCGCGCTCGGATCCGAGAACAGGCCGCCGAAGGTCAGCACCCGGTCTTCGCTGAAGTCGTAGTACCGGCCGCCGAGCGCGAGTTCCGCACGCTCGCCGAGCCCGAAGCTCACTTCCGCGAACAGCGCGACCTGCTCGATGTCGTACGGGATGTTCGAGTAGAACGGCATGTCGTCCACCGGCGCGCCCAGGTCCGTGCTTGGCAGGCAGTTCGGCGGCGCGCCGTCGCACAGCAACAGGTCCACCAGGGTGTCATAGCCCGGCGTCGGCAACTGCTGCCCGTAGTCGCGGTCGATATCGCTGTAGAACGCGCCGGCCACCCACTGGACGCGGCTGTCGGTGTCCGACGCGATGCGCAACTCCTGGGTGAGCATCTTCACCTGGGTGGCGTCGTACAGCGGCGAGTTCAGGCGGATCTGATCGCCGTCCCCGCCCAGGTTGAAGAAGGTGACGCTGCCGGTCAGCTGCGTCGCGTCGCGGATCACGAGGATGTCGCGATCCGTGTAGGACGTGACCGAAGTCAGCACCGCTCCGCCGAAGTCGAACTCCATCGTGAGATCCGCGAGCAGGAAATCGTCGGTAAACTTTTCCTGCAGCTGCACGAACTGTTGGCGCTCGCCGATCTGGATCGGCAGCTGGGTGGTCATGAACGGGTTGGCCAGCATGTTCCAGACGTCCTGGCGGTTGAACCCGTCCATGTCGATTTCCTGGTAAATCACGCGCGGCGTGATCGCCACGTTGTCGTTCGGCTCGAGGCGCAGCGCGACGCGCGCGCCCTGGCGCGTGCCGCCGTTGACGTCGGAATCGACCGAGCCGTCCGGGCGGATCGCGTCGATGAATCCCGGTATCTCGTGGTAATAGCCGACCATGCGCAGCGCGGCGCTGTCGCCCATCGCCATGTTGATCATGCCGCGGACGCCACCGCCGTAGTCGCCGCCGTCGATCGCGCTGGCGCCAACCTCGACGCTGCCGTAGTCGCCGGTCAAGTCCGGCTGGTTGCTGATGTAGCGCACCGTGCCGCCGATCGAACCGGATCCGAACAGCGTGCCCTGCGGGCCGCGCAGTACCTCGACGCGGTTGAGGTCGTAGAGGTCGAGGTCCGGGGTGAACAGCGACAGCGAGACCGCTGATTCATCCATGTAGACGCCGATCTGCTCCTTGACCCCGGGGAGGTCGCGGTCGATCTTGCCGCCCGAAACGCCACGAATCGCCGCCTGGCTCTGGCCTGGGCCGAGGTTGAGGACCGTGAAGCCCGCGACGTTGCGCGAGATGTCCTCGATGTTGGCCGCACCGGCCGCCTCCAGCGCTTCCCCGCTGCGGGCGCTGACCGC
>DASTOQ010000118.1:0-82064 GCA_035720205.1 Steroidobacteraceae bacterium
CGAGCGCGTTGTTGATCTTGTGCGCGCCGGTGTGCGCGAGGTCCTCGCGCTTGAGCCAGACCTCCGCGCCCCAGGCACGCGACAGGGCCGCGGCCCGCGTCAGCGCCGTCGGCCGCCCGGCCCAGCCGTAGAGCTCGCCGGCGAACTCGCGCTGGAATTCCTCCGCAGGCAGGAAGCGGGCGACGCCGTCGGTCAGCCGCTCGAGCGCGGGCACCAGCGTCTCGGGCACGTAGCGCCCGCCGAAAGGCCCGAAGCGCCCGCGCGCGTCCGGCATCCGTCCCGCGATCGCCTCCTCGCGCAGGCGGCGGATGTCGTCCACGGCGAGCACGGCGCTCATGCGCTCTGCCTGTGCACTGCGCCGCGCGCTGCGGCCACGAATGCCCGGATCGACGCCGCGTCCTTCTCGCCCGGCGCGCACTCGACGCCGCTCGAGACGTCCA
The DNA here is from genome assembly GCA_035720205.1 of Steroidobacteraceae bacterium. GTDB lineage: Bacteria > Pseudomonadota > Gammaproteobacteria > Steroidobacterales > Steroidobacteraceae > SCUD01. Next base: position 441 of record DASTOQ010000118.1, read on the forward strand.
CACCGAAAGGCAGCACCGCGGCGACCGCATCCGCCACGTTGCCGGCATCGAGGCCGCCCGCGAGGATCAGCTCGCAACGTCGCGCGAGAGCCGCGGCGTCCCGCCAGTCTCCCCGCGTGCCACGGCCACTCGCAGGGGCATCGAAGACGGCGCGGCGCGGCAGGGCGGCCGTGGGGCCCGCATGGCGGAAAACGGGCCAGCGCTCGACCGACGCCGGCAGCTCGAATGCGGTGAAATCGGCGGCGTCGGATTGCCATGCGTTCGGGATGAATTCCTCGAGTATCCGGGCGACCAGGGCGCGGCCCGGATGCAGCGTCACGGCCACGCTCACGACACCGGCGGGCAGGCGTCGCGCCAGCGCAGCTGCCGCGCGCGGCGCGATGTTCCGCGCCGAGGGCCCGTGGAACACGAATCCGACGGCATCGGCGCCGGCAGTCACCGCGGCGTCCAGCGCCGCGGATGTCGTGATCCCGCAGATCTTCACCAACAGACTCATGCCGCCGCCAGCGCCGCCGCCCGCCCGGCCGCCAGCATCTCCCGGATCGCGCGCACCGGGTCGGCGGCGCGCATCAACGAACCGCCGACGAGCGCCAGCCGGTAGCCGGCCTGCACGACCTCCGCGCATTGCTGCGGCGTCGCGATGCCGGACTCCGCCACGCGCGGCAGGTCCGCGGGCAAGAGCGGCGCCAGCTCGCGGAACCGGAACGGCAGGACTTCGAGCGTCGCCAGGTCGCGGCAGTTGACCCCGATCAGGATCGGCGCGCCGTCGTCCGCGCCGCGGCCGCGCGTCGCCGCCTGGGCGCGCTCGACGTCCGCCGCGTCGAAGACCTCCACCAGCGCGAACAGCGATGCTTCCCGCGCGCAGTCGAGCATTTCGGCGAGCCGCGACCCGTCCAGCAGACGCGCGATCAGCAGCACACCGCCCGCGCCGGCCGCGCGCGACTCGTACACCTGCCAGGGATCCACGAGAAAGTCCTTGCGCAGCACCGGCACGCCGATCGGCGCGAGCGCCGCGGCCGCGCGTGACAGCTGGCCGAGGTCGCCGTCGAAGCGGGTGGGCTCGGTGAGCACCGAGACCGCCGCCGCGCCGCCGCGCGCATAGGCGATCACCCTGCGCTCGATGCGCTCCTCCGCGCCCGCGAGCGCACCGAGCGCCGGCGAGCGGCGCTTGTACTCCGCGATCAGCTCGAAGGAGTCGTCGAACGCGAATGCGGGCGGGTCCGGTATGTCCGCTGCCCGCGCACGCACTGCGGGCAGCGGCTCGCGCGCCGCCGCGGCCTTCGCGCGCCCGCGGCTGGCCGCGGCCATCTGTGCGAGGAAGCCGCTCATCCGGTGCGCCGTTCGGCGCGCACGGCAATGCCGTCGAGCAGGCGCGCGGCGCGGCCGTCGTCGATGGCGGCTGAGGCCAATGCCACGCCCTCGCGCGGATCGGCGACGCTCCCGGTCACCTCGGCGGCCAGCGCCGCGCCCATCATGAGCGCGTCGCGATGCCCCCCGCGCTCGCGCCCGCGCAGCACGGCCGCGAGCCGGCGCGCGTTCTCGGCGGCGTCGCCGCCCAGCAGTTCCTCCGCCTTGCAGGACGGCAGGCCGAAGTCCGCCGCGCTGCGGCGCGTCTCGCTGACCGCACCAGGCCGCACGTCGAAGAGCGTGAACGGCGACGCCGGTGTCGGCTCGTCCCAGCCCGCGTCGCCGTGCACCACGAACATGCGCTCGATCGGCATCCCGGCGAGCGTCTCCGCCATGAGGCGCGCCACCTCCAGGCTCCAGGCGCCGATCACGCCGTAAGGCGCCTCTGCGGGATTCGCAAGCGGCCCGAGCAGGTTGAAGATCGTGCGCACGCCCAGCGCCGCGCGCACCGGCGCGATCGCCTTCATCGCCGGGTGGTAATGCGGCGCGAACAGGAAGGTGAAGCCCGTGCGATCGAGGCACTCGGCGGCCGCGTGCTCGTCGAGCGGCAGCGGCAGGCCGAGGGCCTCGAGCACATCCGCGCTGCCGCAACGCGAAGACACCGAGCGGTTGCCGTGCTTCGCGACGCGGATGCCGCAGGCGGCGGCGAGCAGCGCGGTGCCGGTCGAGAGGTTGAGGCTGCCCGATCCGTCGCCGCCCGTGCCCACGACGTCCACGACGGGCGAACCGATCGGTATCTGCGGCCGGCGCGCCAGCGAGCGCATGGCGCCCGCGAAGCCGCGCACTTCCGCCGCGGTCGCGCCCTTGATCCGGAGCGCGGCCAGCAGCGCGCCCGTCATCGCCGGCGGCATCGCGGGATCGGTCAGCGAGATCATCAGTTCGAAGGCGGCGCCCTCGGACAGGTCGCGCCGCTCGAGCAGCGCGTCGAGCGCGCTGCCGCCCGGCCGGCTCATTGGAGCGCTCCGCGCGCCAGGAAGGCGGCGAGCAGCTTCGGGCCTTCCGGCGTCAGGATGCTCTCGGGGTGGAACTGCACGCCCTCGACGTCGAGCTCCCGGTGCCGCACGCCCATGATCTCGCCTTCGCGCGTCCAGGCGGTCTCCTCGAACACGCGCGGCAGGCTCTCGCGCTCCGCGATCAAGGAGTGGTAGCGGCCGGCCTCGAAGGGATTGGGCAACTGCGAAAAGAGCCCCTGCCCGCGATGCTCGACCAGCGAGGTCTTGCCGTGCATGAGCCGGTCCGCGCGCCCGACCTTGCCGCCGAAGACCTCGACCAGCGCCTGGTGGCCAAGGCAGACGCCCAGCACCGGCAGCTCGCCGGCGAAGCGCTCGATCATCTTCATGGAGACCCCCGCCTCCGCGGGCTTGCCGGGTCCCGGCGAGATGCAGAGATGCGTCGGTCGAAGCTGTTCCGCTTCCGCGACCGTGATGCGGTCGTTGCGGTGCACGAGCACCTCCGCCCCCAGCACCATGAAGGCCTGCACCAGGTTGTAGGTGAAGGAGTCGTAGTTGTCGATCAGCAGCAGCCGCGCGCTCATAGTCCCGCCCCCGCCAGCTCGAGCGAACGGCGCATGGCTGCGCTCTTGGCCAGCACTTCCTCGTGCTCGCGCGCGGGGTCGCTGTCGGCGACGATGCCGGCGCCCGCCTGGTAGCTGTAGCGGCCCTCGCCAAAAACCATCGTGCGGATCGTGATCGCCTGGTCCATGTCGCCGCTCTTGCCGAAATAGCCAACGGTGCCGCCGTACAGCCCGCGTCCGACGGGCTCCAGCCCGTCGATCAGTTCCATCGCGCGAACCTTCGGTGCGCCGACCAGTGTGCCCGCGGGAAAGGCCGCCGCGAACAGGTCGAAGGCGTCCTTGCCCGACGCCAGTTCGCCGTCCACGCCGCTGACGAGGTGCATCACGTGACTGTAGCGCTCGATCGAGCGGTAGGGGCTCACGCGAATCGAGCCCGCGCGCGCGACGCGCCCGAGGTCGTTGCGTGCGAGATCCACGAGCATCACGTGCTCGGCGCCTTCCTTCTCATCCGCCAGCAAGTCGTCGGCATGGCAGCGGTCCTCGCCGGCGTCCCCGCCGCGCGGGCGCGTGCCGGCGATCGGCCGCAGTTGCGCCCGTCCGCCGGAAAGCCGCACCAGCGCCTCGGGCGAGGAGCCGACGACCGCGAGCCCGCCCGCCTCGACGAAGTACATGTAGGGCGAGGGATTCAGCAGCCTGAGCGCGCGATAAACCTCGAAGGGATCGTGCTCGCACTCGCCCTCGAAGCGCACCGACAGCACGAGCTGGTACACGTCGCCGGCCGCAATGTGCCCGCGCACGCGCCCGACCGCGCCCTCGAACTCGCCGCGCGCCAGGCTCGCCGCCGCCGGCGAATGGCGGCAGGCCTTCGGCCCGCGCGGGAGCGGCCCGGCGAGCGCCGCGACGATCTCGCGCCGCAGCGATTCGCGCTCGGTTTCGTCGCCGTCGTGCAGGAGCGTCACGCCGCGCGATAGGTGATCGAACACCAGCAGCGAGCTGGGCGCGACATAGCAGGCCTCCGGCACGGCGACGACGTTGCGCGCGGGCGCCGGCAGCCGCTCGAAGCTGCGCGCGAGATCATAGGCCGAATAGCCGACCAGCCCGCCCGCGAGCGGGATGCCCGCCGCATGCGGGCCCGGCTGCGGCGCGCGTGCGAGCGCATCGCGCAGCCCGCCCAGCAGCTCGGCGCCGCTCGCCGGCCGCGGCAGCCGCTCGCCGTTGATCGCGAAACCCGACCGGTCGAGCCGGACCTCGAAGCATTCGCCGAAGCCGATGAACGAGTAGCGCCCGAGCCGCACGCCCTGCTCCACGCTCTCCAGCAGGAAGCGCGGGCGGAACGGCCGCAGCTTCAGGTAAGCCGAGACCGGCGTGTCGAGGTCCGCAGCGATGTCGAAGGGCAGTTTCATCTCATTTGACGTGCACGACAAAAAACCCACTCCGGGTGCGTCCGGAAGTGGGTCCTGGTTGATCCGAAAAACTAGACGGGGACTACGCGACCAGCGCCCACTCCGGCGAGCGGCGCCACCACCAGTTGCGGGCAACGGACTTGCGGTTCGCGTACATCTGGCCCCGAGTATCAGCCGGCCGCCGGGCGGCGGTCAAGCGCGGCCTTGCGACACCCCGGCAGGCCTTCCATCCCTCAGAAGCTCGATCCCGGCTGCCTGAGGAACTCGACCTCCTCGGGCGTCGAGGTCCGGCCCAGCGTCGCATTGCGGTGCGGGTAGCGGCCGAAACGGTCGACGATCGCCTTGTGCCGGAGCTCGAAATCGTAGTTCCCGGGCGGCGCATGCTCGCGATAGAGCTGCTCGGCGACGGCGTGGATTTCGCGCGACTCGCTGTGCATGTAGGGCAGGAACAGGAAGGACCGTTCCACGGGCACGAGCCGCAGGTGCGCGCCGGCGGCGACTGCTTCCTGCGCCAGTACCAGCGCTGCGAGATCCTGGGAGAAGGCGAGCGGCGAGCCGCGAAACAGGTTCCTGGAGAACTGGTCGAGCACGATGATCTCCGCGAGACGACCGCGCGGCTGCGCGCGCCACCCGTGCAGCTCGCCTTGCGCCGCCCTGCTCCAGGTTTCCGAAAACCGCTCGCGGATCGATTGGTCGAAAGCCGGGTCTGGCTTCCACCAGCAATCCGGACCGGCCTCCTCGAACCAGAACTTCAGGACCCGGTCTGGCATGGAGAACCGGACAGCGGCAGCTTGAGGTAGCGCCGGCCGTCCGACTCCGCATCGGGAAGCCGCCCGCCACGGATGTTCACCTGCACCGAGGGGTACAGCAGGCTCGGCACTTCGAGGCCCGCATCGCGCGTAGTCCGCAGCGCGACAAACTCCGCCTCCGACGTGCCGTCCCGCAGGTGGATGTTGCCCACGCGCTCGGCGGCGATGGTCGTCTCGCAGGCGATCTCGCGCCCGCCCGGCCCGTAGTCGTGGCAGACGAATACGCGTGTATCCGGCCGCAGCGCATAGAGGCGCTGGATGGACGCGTAGAGCCGCTTCGCGTCGCCGCCCGGGAAGTCGCAGCGCGCCGTGCCGCCGTCCGGCATGAAGATGGAGTCGCCGGTGAAGACCGCATCCCCGATCAGATAGCTCAGGCTGTCGCTGGTGTGGCCGGGCGTCGGGATGGCGCGTGCGGTCAGCGACCCGATCTCGAACTCCTCGTGGTCCGCGAACAGCCGGTCGAACTGCCCGCCGCCGGTGTCGAAGTCCGCGCCGAGGTTGAAGACGTCGCGGAAGGCGCGCTGTACTTCCCGGATCCCCTGCCCGATCGCGATCTTCCCGCCGACCGCGGCCTGCAGGTACGGCGCGGAACTGAGATGGTCGGCGTGCGCGTGCGTCTCCAGGATCCAGTCGATGGCGAGGCCGCGCTCGCGGATGTACGCCAGCATCGCGTCCGCGGATTCGGTCCAGCAGCGCCCGGACTTCATGTCGAAGTCCAGCACCGGGTCGATCACGGCGGCGTGCCGCGTGGTCGGATCCCCGACGACGTAGCTCCAGGTGCCGGTCGGCCGGTGCAGGAAGGGCCGGACATCCGGGCGCGCGGGTTTCACGCGCGCCGGCTCGCGATCCAGCGCTCCACCTCGGACTCGAGCACGGTCAGCGGCACCGCGCCGGTGCGCAGCACCAGGTCGTGGAACTCGCGGATGTCGAAGCGCCCGCCGAGCGCCGCGGCCGCGCGCTCGCGCAGCTCGACGATCTTCAGCATCCCGATCATGTAGGAAGTCGCCTGCCCGGGATTGAGGATGTAGCGCTCGGTCGCGCGGATCGCGGCGTCCTCGCCGGTCGGGCTGTTCTCGACGTGGTAGCGGATCGTCTGTTCGCGATTCCAGCGCTTGGCGTGCAGGCCGGTGTCAACGACCAGTCGCACGGCCCGATGCAGCTCGAGCGCGAGGCGGCCGAACTCGGAGTAGGGATCGGAGTAGAAACCGAGCTCCTTGCCGAGCCGCTCGCTGTAGAGCCCCCATCCTTCGGAGTAGGCGCTGTATCCGCCGAGCCGGCGGAAGCGCGGCAGCGAGTCTTCCTCGGTCGCGATCGCGATCTGCATGTGATGGCCGGGGATCGCCTCGTGGTAGACCAGCGCCTCCAGCTCGTACTTCGGCATTTCCTTCATCTGGTACAGGTTGCCGTAGAAGACGCCCGGGCGCGTGCCGTCGAGCGACGGACGCTGGTAGAAGGCCTTGCCGGCGGACTTCTCGCGGAACGGCTCGACCGCCTTCACCACGACGTCCGTCTTCGGCAGCGTGATGAAAAGCTGCGGCAACCTCTCCCGCATGTCGTCGATGTAGCGGTTCGCGTCGGCGAGCCACGCAGTGCGGCCCGCTTCGCTGTCGTCGTAGTAGAAGCGCGGGTCGGTGCGCATGAACTCGAAGAACGCCTGCAGGTCGCCCTCGAAACCCACCTGCTTCATGACGCCGCGCATGGCCTCATGGATGCGCGCGACTTCGCGCAGGCCGATCGCGTGGATCTCCCCCGCCGTCAGCTTCGTGGTGGTGAAGTTCTCGAGCAGGTAGTCGTAGTAGGCGGCGCCGTCCGGCAGCTTCCAGACGCCATCGTCTTCGGTCGCCTGCTTTTCGGTCTCGCGTGCCCAGGCGATGACCGCATCGTAGGCAGGACGCACGGAGCCGAGCAGCGCGAGCTCCGCGCGCGCGAGCAGCGACTCGCGCTTCGCCTCCTCGATCTGCAGCGCCCCGACCTTGCCGCGGAAGTCCGCGAACAGCGGGCTGTCGGCGGGGCCCCCGTCGAAGGGCCTGCCGCGGATGATGTTCCCGGCGTCCTCCACGACGTAGGCGAACACGAACTTCGGCGGCAGGATGCCCGCCTTCGCCGCAGCGGTCGCGCGTTCGAGCTGGCGTTCCATCAGTTCGCGCATGCCCTCGAGCCGGCGGACGTAGGCGATCGCGTCGGCCTCGGTCTCCACGCGATGCGTGTTGATCAGGAACGCCGGCAGCGACACGTGGCTGCCGTTCTTGTCGAACCGGTAGTTGTGGTTGCGCCAGCGGTGGCGCGCGATGCGCCGCTCCTCGGCACGCTCGAAGGCCTGCCAGGAGAGGCGCGTGGCGTCGTCGAGCTGCGCCGGGTCGATGCTCCGCAGTTCGCGCAGCTGGCGCTCGGCCATCGCGAGGCGCTGTGCGTCACCCTGCTCGGTGGGGTCCGGCCAGCGGTCGTAGCCGATCCGCAGGCCGAGGCTGGCCGCGAGTCCGGGATCGATCTGCAGGCGCTCGTCGAGGGCGCGCTCGAAGAAGGCCCGGGCCGCCGCGTTCGGGTCAGCCGCCGGTTCCTGGGCCTGGGCGCAAAGCGTGGCGGCCGCCGCCACGGCCGCGAAGATGGCTCGCATCATGGGTGTCGTGCCGTACATGGGTGGGCGGCCAGTATAATCCGGTGCATGAGCGACTTCGAAAAGCTGGGCGCCTTCTACCTGGGCCGGGAGTACGACCCCGCCAGCGACGCGACCGCCGCCGCGCCCCTGATGTACGACTCGAAGGACCTGACGACGCACGCGGTCTGCGTCGGCATGACCGGCAGCGGCAAGACGGGCCTCTGCATCTCGCTGCTCGAGGAGGCCGCGCTCGACGGCATCCCCGCGCTCGTCATCGACCCGAAGGGCGACATTGCGAACCTGATGCTGACCTTCCCGGAACTGACGCCGGCCGAGTTCGAGCCCTGGATCGACGCGGCCGAGGCGGAACGCAAGGGCACGACGCCCGCCGCACTCGCCGCGAAGATCGCAGAGACCTGGAGGAACGGCCTCGCGGAATGGGGCCAGGACGGCGCGCGCATCCGGAAGTTCCGCGACTGCGTGGACCTCGCGGTGTACACGCCCGGCAGCACGGCGGGGCTCCCGCTGTCGGTCCTGCGGTCGTTCGCGCCGCCGGCCCAGGGATCCGATCCGGCCTCGACGCGCGACCGCATCTCGGCGACCGTCGCGGGGCTGCTCGGGCTGGTCGGCATCGCCGCGGACCCGCTCAAGAGCCGCGAGCACATCCTGCTGTCTTCGATCGTGGACGCCGCCTGGGCGAAGGGCCATGCGCTCGACCTCGCGGGGCTGATCGGCGCAATCCAGAAGCCGCCGTTCGAGAAGGTCGGCGTGTTCGACCTCGAGACCTTTTATCCTTCGAAAGAGCGGCTCGAACTGGCGATGGCGATCAACAACCTGCTCGCCTCGCCGGGTTTCGGCGTCTGGCTCGAGGGCGAGCCGCTGGACGTCCAGCGCCTGCTGTTCACGGCCGAGGGCAAGTCGCGCATCTCGATCGTCTCCATCGCGCACCTGACCGACGCCGAGCGCATGTTCGTCGTGACGCTGATCGCGAACGAGCTGGTCGCCTGGATGCGCCAGCAGCCCGGCACTTCCGCGCTGCGCGCGCTCTTCTACATGGACGAGATCTTCGGCTTCTTCCCGCCCTCGGCGATGCCGCCATCGAAGCTGCCGATGCTGACGCTGATGAAGCAGGCGCGCGCCTTCGGCCTCGGCGTGGTGCTGGCCACCCAGAACCCGGTGGACCTCGACTACAAGGGCCTGTCGAACGCCGGCACCTGGTTCATCGGGCGGCTGCAGACGGAGCGCGACCAGCAGCGCGTGATCGACGGGCTGTCGAGCGCGCTGCTGGGCCAGGGCTTCGACCGCGCCACGCTCGAGAAGCTGATGGCGGGCATTGCGCCGCGCGTGTTCCTGATGAGGAACGTGCACGACGACCTGCCGGTGCTGTTCCGCACGCGCTGGGCCATGAGCTGGCTGCGCGGCCCGCTGACGCTGCCGGAGATCACGCGCCTGATGGCGGCACGCAAGGCGGCGGCACCCGCCGCCGCGCCGGCCGGTGCCGAGCAGGCGAAGCCCGCCGTGCGGCCGGTGCTTCCTGCGGGCGTGCAGGAGGTGTTCCTGGCCGCGAAGCCCGGCAGCGGCGAACTCAGCTATCGGCCGCGCGTAGCGGCGACCGCCGAGCTGCACTACGCGGACAAGCCCGCGGGCGTGGATGCCTGGACGCGCAATGCCTGGCTCGCGCCCTTCGCCGAAGGCGACGGCGCACCCGCCTGGACGGACGCGACCGTCATCGCGGACCTCGATGCCGTGCTGGCCGACGGTCCGGTGGACGGCGCGGCGTTCGCCGAGCTGCCGGCGGCGGCGCTGGCCGCGAAGAACTACTCGGACTGGGGCAAGGCGCTGGCCGCGCGCCTCTACCAGGAGGGCGCGGTCGAGCTCTTGTCCTGCAAGAGCCTCAGGCTCACCTCGAACCCGGGCGAGAGCGAGGGCGACTTCCGCGCGCGGCTCGCGCAGGCGCTGCGCGAGCACCGCGACTTGGCGGTCGCGAAGCTGCGCGAGAAGCACGCGGCGAAGCTGCAATCGCTGGAGAACCGCATTCGCGCGGCCGAGCAGCGCGTCGAACGCGAGAAGTCCCAGTACTCGCAGCGCAAGCTCGACACGGCGGTCTCGATCGGCACCTCGGTGCTGGGCGCCATCTTCGGCGGGCGCAGCACTGCGGCCACGCGCGCGGGCTCGGCCGCGCGGCACGCCGGCAGGGTCTTCAGCGAGCGCGGCGACATCCAGCGCGCGGGCGAGAGCCTCGAGGCGCTGGCGGCAGAGCGCGACGAGCTCGTCAAGCGCATCGAGCAGGAGGTCTCGGACCTGGCCGCCTCGCTGGATGCGTCGCAGGTCGCGCTCGAGCGCCTGCGCATCGCGCCGCGCAAGTCCGATATCGCCATCGGGCGCATCGCCATCGCCTGGGAGCCCTGGCGTGCGGGCGCCGACGGCTTCCCGCGCCCGGCGTCCATGCTGTCGTGACGTCGATGCATGGTCCGCGGCGGCTGCCGTTGCTGTGCGTCCTGCTCGGCAGCCTGCTGCTGGCCTGCGACGGCGGCAGCCCTTCGGCCGGCACCCCACCGCTCGGCGCCTACCGCGGCGTGCTCTCGGTCGCCGGCGGCGACCTGCCGTTCGGGCTCGAGCTCACGCGCGAGAATGGCGCGATCGTCGCCTACCTCGTCAACGGCCCGGAGCGCGCGCGCGCGCCGGACGTGCGGCTCGAAGGCGACCGCCTCGAGATCCGCATGCCGGGATACCCGCACAAGCTGGAGGCGCGCTTCAAGGATGCGCGCTTCGAGGGCCAGATCAGCTTCCTGCGGCCGCGCGGCGTGATCCGCACGGTGCGCTTCGTCGGCATGCCGGGCCAGGACTGGCGTTTCTTCCCGAAGCCGGATGCCACGCCCGCCGATTTCTCCGGCCGCTGGGCACTCAGCTTCCGCGACGACGATGGCACGGAGCGCCCGGCCGTCATGGAACTGACCCAGCAGGGCCACGTCGTGCAGGGCACGGTGATGCGGCCCTCGGGCGACGACCGCTACCTCGCCGGCGAGGCGCGCGGCGATACGCTGTTCCTGTCCCGCTTCGACGGCGGCAGCGCCTTCCTCTATCTCGCCAGGCTGGGCGCGGACGGCACGCTGGCCGGCGATTTCCATACGCAGGGCGGCGCGCACGATACCTGGGTCGCCCGCCGCAATCCCGAAGCAAAGCTGCCCGATGCGGGCACGCTCGCGGGCCTCAAGCCCGGCATCGAGCGCCTGGAATTCAGCTTCCCGGACCTCGACGGCGGCATGCACGCCTTCCCGTCGGACCGCTACACGGGCAAGGTCGTGCTGATCACGATCGGCGGCAGCTGGTGCCCCAACTGTCACGACGAGGCCGTGTTCCTGCGCGAGCTGCTCGCGACGCGGCGCACGCAGGGCCTCGAGGTGATCCAGCTCATGTTCGAGTACACGCCGGACTTCGCGAGCGCGTCCTCCGCGGCGCGTGCCTTCGTGCAGAAATTCGACATCGACTACCCGGTGCTGATCGCCGGCACCACGAGCGACGACGACGTGCTGAAGAAGCTGCCGCAGCTCGCGGCGTTTCGCGCCTATCCGACGCTGATTGCGATCGACCGCCAGGGCACGGTGCGCGCGGTGCATACGGGCTTTTCCGGCCCGGCGACCGGCGAGCACCATGCGCTCCAGAACCGGGAGCTGAGCGCGCTGGTCGACGGGTTGCTGAGCGAACGCTCCTGAACTCCGGAAGGAAGACGAATACAATAACTAGTTGACTTTACAGCAATTTTATTTCTTGAATGCATATCGTAATGCGAATCATTCTTATTTATACTTACAGGCGTCCATCCTCGGGGAGCCTGGATCCGCATGAACAAGAGCCCTCGGAAGGTCCTGTTCGCCGCCGCCATTGCCGCGATCCTCGCCGGTACGGCCGCCGCCGACACTGCCCCGCTCACCGAGCCAACGATCCTCGACCGCGTGGTCGTCACCGCGACCCGCGAGCAGCTGCGCGAGGTCGGCGGCTCGGTGCAGCTGCTCGACCAGGCCGTGCTCGAGCAGCATGCGCACGGCGACGTGAACCGCGTGCTGCGCCAGGTCCCCGGCCTCAACCTCGTCGAAGAGGAAGGCTACGGCATCCGCCCGAACATCGGCATCCGCGGCTCCGGCACCGACCGCAACAGCAAGATCGCGGTGATGGAAGACGGCGTGCCGATCGCGCCCGCGCCCTACGCCGCGCCCGCAGCCTATTACTTCCCGCGCGTGCAGCGCATGAGCGGCGTCGAGGTCAGCAAGGGCCCGGCCGCGATCAAGTACGGTCCGCAGACCGTCGCCGGCGCGATCGGCTTCTACTCGTCGCCGATCCCGGGCGCGCCTGACGAGGGACCGGCCGGCCGCCTCGACCTGATCGGCGGCGATGACGGCGCGCTGCGCGGCCACGGCATCGTCGGCGGATGGTTCGATGCCGGCGGCTCGCGGCTCGGCCTCAGCTTCGAGACGCTGCAGGAGCACTCCGACGGCTTCAAGCACCTCGATACCGGCGGCGACACCGGCTACCGGATCGAGGATTACGTCGTCAAGCTCGGGTTCGAATCGGGCGGCGACGCGGCGCTGCAGCAGTCCTTCGAACTGAAGCTGCAGCATTCGGACGAGGACTCCGACGAAACCTACCTGGGGCTGACGCTCGACGATTTTGCCGCCAGTCCGTTGCGCCGCTATCGCGCCAGCCAGGTGGACCACATGGACGTCGAGCACGATACGCGCCAGGCGACCCACCGGGTCCGCTTCGGCGAGCGCGTGGACCTGACCACGGTCGCTTACCACACCGGGACCGCGCGCACCTGGTACAAGCTGAACGACGTGCGCAATGCCGCGAATACGGGTTTCGTCAGCCTTGCCAGCATCCTCGAGAACCCCGGGGCTTTCCCGGTCGAGTTCGCGGCCATCGTCGGCGAACCGGGAACGTCGAGCGCCGCCGGCGCGCTGCGCGTGCGCAACAACGCGCGCGAGTACTATGCCGCCGGCATCCAGTCCGTGCTGGGCATCGAGTTCGACGCGGGTCGCAGTTCCCACACGCTCGAGTTCTCGGCGCGCTACCACCGCGACGAGGAGGACCGCTTCCAGCACGACGACCGGTACCAGATGGTGGACGGCTCGATGCTGCTGACGACCGCGGGCACGCCCGGCACGCAGGACAACCGCATCGGGGAGGCGGAAGCCTGGGCCTTCTTCGTGCGCGACACGATCCGTGCCGGCGCCTGGACGCTGACGCCCGGCGTGCGCTACGAGACGATCTCGCTGCGCCAGACCAACTGGGGCGGCGCCGACCCGGGCCGCGCCGGCACGCCTGCGGTCGCGCGCAACGACGTGGACGCCTGGATGCCGGGCCTCGGCGTCACGCGCACGATCGGCGACTCGCTGCGGCTCGTCGCCGGAGTTCACCGCGGTTTCGTCAACCCGTCGCCGGGCTCGAGCACGGATCCCGAGCAGTCCTGGAACTACGAGGCAGGATTGCGCTTCGAGCGCGGTGCGTCCGCGCTCGAGGCCATCGGCTTCCTGGTGAACTACGGGAACATCGTCGGCACCTGCACGGCTTCCACCGGCGGCGGCTGCAACATCGGCGACCAGTTCGACGGCGGGCGCGCGCGCGTGCACGGCCTGGAGCTCATGGCGAGCCACGATGCCGGACGCGCGCTGGGCCTGGGCGTCGGCATTCCGCTGTCGGCGGTCTATACCTGGACCGAGGGCGAGTTCCGCACCAGCTTCCAGAGCGGTTTCTCGGAATGGGGTGCCGTGCTGGCGGGCGACGAGCTGCCCTACGTGCCGGAGCACCAGTTGACCCTGAATGCAGGGCTCGAGGGCCAGGCCTGGCGGCTGTTCCTGACCGTCAACTACGTGGACGAAGCACGCGCCAGCGCAGGCTCCGGCCCGATCGCGGCCTTGGACCTGGTCGACAGCCGCGCGGTCGTGGACCTTTCCGGCGAGTACGACCTCGGCGAGCGAGTGCGGCTGTTCGCATCGGTGGAAAACCTCGGCGACGAGGAATACAACGTCGCGATGCGTCCCGCGGGCGCGCGCCCGGGCGCGCCGCGCACCATGCTGGCCGGGATCAAGCTGAAGTTCTGACATACTGCGCGGGTGCGCGCGGTATTCCTGGACTTCGCCACGGTCAGCAGCGGCGACCTCGACACCGGCCCGCTCGAACGGATCCTGCCCGGGATCGTGCTGCACCGGCAGACGGCGAATGCGCAGGTCGCTGCGCGCATCGCCGGATGCGCGGTCGCGCTCGCCAACAAGTGCGTCTTCGACCGGGAGGCCATCACCGCCGCCCCGCAGCTGCGCCTGATCGCGCTGACGGCGACCGGCGTGGACAACGTGGACCTGGCGGCGGCGCGCGCCGCCGGCATCGCGGTCTGCAACCTGCGCGACTACTGCACGCCGTCGGTGGTGCAACACGTGTTCGCGATGCTGCTCGCGCTCACCCACCGGCTCGCCGACTACCAGGCGCTGGTTCGCGCCGGGAGCTGGCAGCAGGCCGGGCGGTTTTCGGTGTTCGACCACCCGATCCGCGAACTGGCGGGCCGCACGATGGGCATCGTCGGCTTCGGCGCCCTCGGGCGCGGCGTGGCGCGCGTCGCTGAGTCCTTCGGCATGCAGGTGCTGCTCGCCAGCCGCCCGGGCACGGCGCCCGCGGACGGCCGCCACGATCTGGACGCGATGCTGCCGCGCCTCGACGTGCTGTCCCTGCATTGCCCGCTGACCGAGGCGACGCGCGGTCTCGTGAGCCGCGAGCGCCTCGGCCGGATGAAGCCGGACGCGGTGCTCATCAATACGGCGCGCGGCGCGCTCGTCGACGCGCAGGCGCTCGCCGATGCGCTGCGGGCCGGCCGGCTTGGCGGCGCCGGCATCGACGTGCTCGAGCGCGAACCGCCGCCCGCCGGACACCCTCTGCTCGATCCGGCGATCCCGAACCTGATCGTCACGCCGCACGTCGCCTGGGCCGCGCGCGAGGCGCGCCAGCGTTGCCTCGACGAGCTTGCGCTCAATGTCGAGTCCTTCCTGGCGGGTGGACAACGCAACCGCGTGATCTGACGGCAAGCCGCTGTTTTATAACACTAATGTCTAATTATTGACACTGTGTCAATGGCGGCCTAGACTGCGGCCATGTCCTACATCGCCGTGCGCCGTGAAGAGGAAAAGGAGCGCCGCCGCGCCGAGATCGTCGATGCGGCCGAGGAGCTCTACGCCGAGCTCGGTTGGGACGCCGTCACGATGGAGAACGTGGCGAAGACCGCCCGCCTCTCGCGCGCGCTGATCTACGTCTACTTCCGCGACAAGAGTGACCTGCTGCACGCGATCACCGAGCGCGCGCTGCTCGAATTGCGCGAACGCTTCGTGGCGGCCGCCGCCAGGCATCCGCTCGGGCTCGACAAGGTGCAGGCCATCGGCCGCGCCTACGTGCTGTTCCAGCAGGAAAAGCCCTATCGTTTCGACGCCTGCAGCCGCTTCCACGCACACCAGTCCGCCAACGAAGAGCCGACCGAGGCGGCCTGCGCCGCCGCCGGCGACGCCGTCATCGCCGTGATCGTGCAGGCGCTGATCGAAGGCCAGGCCGACGGCTCCATCCGCAGGGACCTCGGCAACCCGGCGCAGGTCTGCGTGATGCTGTGGGCATTCACCCACGGCCTGATCCAGATCGGCAACAACAAGAAGCAGGAGATCGCGCGCCTCGGCATCGAGGTGTCGCAGTTGATGGAAGGCTCGTTTGCCATGTTGCGCTACATGCTGATCGCGCAGCCCGCGCGGTGATTTTTTGGCCCGTCATTTGACACATGTCTAGTCCAGCGACAACTGCACATCTCAGGCGACCCGCGCTGGCGCTGGCGGCTTTGCTGCTGGCCGGCGCGGCCCATGCGGAAACCCCGCCGGTGAAACGCGTGGCCGATGCGCTGGTGGCCGAAGCACTCGAGTCGAATCTCGGCCTGGCCGCGAACGCCGCGGGCCTGCGGCAGAAGCAGGCGGCGCTCGACGCGGTGCGCGCCGAGTACCTGCCGCAGCTCGACCTGCAGCTGCGCTACAGCGAGGCCGACGGCGGCCGCAGGATCGAGGTCCCCGCGCTCGGCCTCGACTTCCGCTTCCTGCGCGAGCGCGAGCAGGATTCGGTGTTGCGCCTGACGCAACCGCTCTATGACGCCCGCCTCGGCGCCCTGCGCCAGGGCGCCGCCCACGACTTCGACGCCGCGCAGCACGGCCTCGCCGCCTACCGCGCGACGCTGGCGCGCGACGTCCGCCAGGCCTACTACCGCTGGCTCGCGGCGCGCGAGGCGATCGGCGTGCTGGAGGCCACCGCCGCGCTCGCGCGCGAAAACGAGCGCGTCAACGACAGCCTGCACCGCAACGGCAAGGTGACGCGCGATCTGCTGCTGCGCGCCGAGGCCGAGCGCCTGGAAGTCGAGCAGCTGCTGCTGCGCGCCCGCGCGACGGAATCGCTGGCGCGCCGCTACCTCAACCTGCTGTGCAACGCGCCGCTCGAGCGGGAACCGGAAGCGACCGCCGTGAGCGACGCCGACCTGCCGCAACTGGCCGCCGGGATCCCGGCGCGCAACGGCGCGCGCCTGGCGGACGCGGCGCTGTCCTCGCGGGCCGAACTGCGTCAGCTCGACGCGGGGCTCGCGGCGGCCGGAGCCTCCGAACGCGCGGCGCGCGCCGCCTTCAAGCCGCAACTCGCGCTCGCCGTGGACGCCGGTACCCAGGGCGCGGACTGGGGCTACGACGACCACGATCCCTACGTGATGGCCTCGCTGGTGGTCCGCTTCAACCTCTGGAACGGCGGCGGCGACCGCGCGGCGCTCGCCGGCGCGCGCGCGAAGAGCGCGGAGCTTTCCGCGGGCCGCGCGCTCGCCGAGCAGCAGATCCGCATCGAGGTGCAGGAGGCGCTCACCGACCTCGAGGTCGCGGAGGCCTCACTCGCGACCGCCGGCCGGCGCGTCGACGCCGCGACCGCGGCCTACGCGATCGTCGCGAAGAAGCGCGATCTCGGCCAGGTGTCGCCGGCCGAGTACCTGGATGCGCAGCGCGCGCTCACCGAGGCGCGCCTGAACGGGAACGTCACGCGCTACGAAGCGCTGGCCGCATTGGCGCAGGTGGAGTTCGCCATCGGCGGCATGGAGCAGCAACCATGAACAGGAACACCGTCATCGGAATCGCCGCCGCGCTGGCGCTCGCCGGCTGCGGCAACGGCCAGCAACCCGCCGCGGAAAAGGGCGCGGCGCCGGTGCGCGTCGCCGTGGTCGAGACCGCGCCCGCGACGGAATCGCTGCGTGCCGTCGGCGTAGTGGCCCCGGCGGACGAGGTCCGCCTCTCCTTCAAGTCGGGCGGCGTGGTGCGCTCCATCGAGGTGCAACAGGGCGAGCGCGTGCGCGCGGGACAGCTGCTGGCGACGCTGGTGCAGGACGAAGTCGCGGCCGCGGTCGCGCAGGCACGCGCGGTGGCCGACCAGGCTGCGCGCGACCTCGAGCGGGGCCGCGCCCTGCTCTCCGACGAGGTCGCGACGCGCGAACAGGTTGAGGGACTGGCGACCGCGAATGCGGTCGCGCAGGCCCAGCTGCGCACCGCCGTGTTCAACGCGCGGCATTCGCGCATCGAGGCGCCGGCCGACGGTGTGGTACTGCGCAAGCTCGCGGAGCCCGACGAACTGGTGGCCGCGGGCCAGCCCGTGCTCGTCGTCGGCAACACCGGCGGCGGCTGGATCGTGCGCGCGGCGCTCTCCGATCGCGACGTGGTGCGCGTCCAGGCGGGCCTGGCGGCGGAGGTGTCGCTGGACGCCTTCCCGGGCCGCAGCTTCGCGGCGACGGTCACCGAGATCGCGGCCGCCGCAGACCCGCAGACCGGCACCTATGAAATGAAGCTCGCTGTGGATCCCGCCGGCGCCCGCTTCGTGCAGGGGCTGGTCGCCAAGGTCGTGATCACGGACGACGCGGCGGAAAGCGTCGCGGTCGTGCCGGTGACGTCGCTGCTGGAGGCCGATGGCCGCGAGGCGACGGTGTTCGTGGTCGCCGGCAGCGGCGTCGCGAAGCGGGTGGCGGTGCGGACCGGCCGCCTGCTCGGCGAGCGGATCGAGGTGCTGGGCGGACTCTCCCCCGGCGACCGCGTGGTGACCGAGGGCGCCGCCTGGCTCGACGACAACGACGCCGTGCGCGTGCTCGACGCAAGCTGAACGTCCACCCATGAGCCTGTGGGCATTCTCGGTCCGGCGCTGGCAGTTCACGCTGGTCGTGTTCGCCCTGCTGATCGCGACCGGCCTGTGGGCCCTGTCGTCCATCCCGCGCGCCGAGGATCCGACCCTCAAGTTCCCGGGCTCGCTGGTGGTCGTGAACTACCCGGGCGCCGATCCCGAGGACGTCGAGCGCCTGGTCGTGGACCCGATCGAGGACGCGCTGGCCGAGCTCGAGGACGTCAAGCGCCTGAACAGCTCGGCGCAGGACGGCCTCGCCCTGATCGAGATTGAGTTCGTCTACGGCAGCGATCCCGACCGCAAGTACGACGAGGTCATCCGCGAGGTCAACGCGGTGCGCGGCACGCTGCCGCCGGACGTGTTCTCGATCGAAGTGCGTCAGTTCACGCCGGGCACCGTCAACATCGTGCAGCTCGCGCTGGTCTCCACCGACGCCAGCTGGCGCGAGCTGCGCAAGCACGCCGAGGACCTCGAGGAGCTGATCGAGACCGCGCCCGGCGTGCGCCGCGCCGAGACCTGGGCCTACCCGGATCCGGAGGTGCGCGTCGCCATCGACCTGGAGCGGCTGGCGGGGGCCCGCGTGACGCTCGGGCAGGTGATCGCGGCCGTGCAGGGCGAGAATGCCAGCATCCCGGGCGGCGCGGTGGACGTCGGCCTGCGACGCTACAACCTGAAGACTTCGGGCAGCTACGAGAACCTCGACGAGATCGGCGACACGGTGGTGGCCGCCGCCGGCTCGCGCATCGTGCGGCTGCGCGACATTGCGGAGGTCGGCTGGAGCGCCGGCGAGGAGCGCTACACCGGTCGCTTCAACGGCACCCGCGCCGTGTTCATCACGGCGAGCATGAAGGACAACCAGAACGTCTTCGACGTGCGCGACGCGATCTACGCGCGGCTGCCGCAGTTCGAGGAGGGCCTGCCCGGGAACCTGCGCCTCGAGCGCGGCTTCGACCAGTCCTCGAACGTCGACCGGCGGCTGTCGCGGCTGCAGTTCGACTTCACCATCGCGATCACGCTCGTGATCCTGACGCTGCTGCCGCTCGGCCTGCGCGCCGCGGGCATCGTCATGATCTCGATCCCGCTCTCGCTCGCGATCGGCCTCGCGCTCCTGTACCTCACCGGGTTCTCGCTGAACCAGCTCTCGATCGCCGGGTTCGTGGTGGCGCTCGGCCTGCTGGTGGACGACTCCATCGTGGTGGTGGAGAACATCGCGCGCAACGTGCGCAACGGCATGCCGCGCCTGCAGGCCGCGATCGCCGCGACCGACCAGATCTGGCTGGCGGTGCTCGGATGCACGGTGACGCTGCTGCTCGCCTTCGTGCCGCTGCTGTTCCTGCCGGAGGGCGCCGGCGACTTCGTGCGCTCGCTGCCGGCCGCGGTGCTGTTCACCATCCTGGCCTCGTTCTTCGTGGCGCTCTCGATCATCCCCTTCCTCGCCAGCCGCCTGCTGCGCGGCGGCCGGGCGCGCGAGCCGCGCCAGCCGTGGCTGGCCGCGCTGTCCGCCCGCCTGCGCGGGATCGTGGACCGTTCCGACGAGGCGGCGGACGGCCTGCTGCGCCGGCTCATGAACGCGATCCACCGCATCTACGGGCCGGCGCTGCGCTTCGGGCTGGCGCGGCCGCGGCGCACGCTCGCCGCCGCGCTCGGCGTCTTCGCGCTGTCGCTGTTGCTGGTGCCGCTGATCGGCTTCAGCCTGTTCCCGACCGCCGACATCCCGCAGTTCCGCGTTCGCATCGAGGCGCCGGACGGCGCGAGCCTGGAGGAGACCGACCGGGCGCTGCGCTTCGTCGAGGAGCAGCTGGCCGCGACCGAGGGCATCCGCTGGTGGTTCTCGAACCTCGGCCAGGAGAACCCGCGCATCTATTACAACGTGCTGTCGCGCCAGTCCGCCGCCAACGTCGCCGAGGTGTTCGCGGAGATCGGGGATTACCGCTCGGGGAAGGCGGAGCGCCTGCTCGACGGCCTGCGCGCCGAGTTCGCCGGCTATCCCGCCGCCCGCATCAGCGTGCACCAGTTCGAGAACGGCCCGCCGGTCGCGGCGCCGATCGAGATCCGCGTCATCGGCCCCGATGTCGGGACGCTGCGCCTGCTGGCCGCCGACGTCGAGCGCGTGATCGAGTCCGTGCCCGGCACGCGCGACGTCGTGAACCCGATGCGGCTGCAGCGCACCGACCTCGACCTCGGCATCGACACCGAGAAGGCGGCGCTGTTCGGCGTGCCGGCGATCGAGGCGGACCGCACGGTGCGCCTGGCGGTCGCCGGCCTTGCCGCCGGGCGCTACCGCGAGCCCGACGGCGACGAGTACGACATCGTGCTGCGCCTGCCGATCGGCGCGCGCCCGACTCTGGAACTGCTGCAGTCGGTGCAGGTGTCCTCGCTCTCCGGCCGCCAGGTGCCGCTCGCGCAGATCACGGACCCGGAATTCCGGACCGCGCCCTCGGTCATCAAGCGTTACGACCGCGAGCGCGCGGTGGCCGTCACCGCCTGGCCCGCGACCGGCCACGCGACCGACGAGCTGACGCGCCAGGTGCTGGCGAAGCTGGAGGCGATGGCCTGGCCGCCCGGCTACCGCTGGGTCGCGGCCGGCGAGATCGAGGCGCGGGAGGAGAGCTTCTCCGGCCTGGGCGTGGCGATGCTGGTGGCGGTGTTCGGGATCCTGGCCGTGCTGGTGCTCGAGTTCGGCAGCTTCCGCTCGATGCTGATCGTGTTCGGCGTGGTGCCGCTCGGCATCACCGGGGCGCTCGTGGGCCTGTTCCTGACCGGCTACACGCTCTCGTTCACCTCGCTGATCGGGATGATTGCCCTGGTCGGCATCGAGATCAAGAACTCGATCCTGCTGGTGGATTTCACCAACCGGCTGCGCGAGCAGGGCCGTCCGCTCGACGACGCGATCGCCGAAGCGGGCGAAGTCCGCTTCCTGCCGATCCTGCTGACCTCGCTGACCGCGATCGGCGGCCTCACGCCGCTCGCGGTGCAGGGTTCCGGGCTCTACTCGCCGCTCGCGATCGTGATCATCGGCGGGCTGATCAGCTCGACGCTGCTCGCGCGCCTCGTCACGCCCGTCATGTACAAGCTGCTGCCGCCGGCCATCGATAAAGGGGACGCGTCCCTTTACCAGCCGTCGGGAGAGCGGCTGTCGCCTGCCGGCTACTGATCAAGGGACGCGTCCCTTTCACGCCGGTCGCCGGGCGCGCTGTCTGCGGGTTCGGATCCTGCGCGTGACTGGCCGCCGGACTTGCGTTCACACCGGAAGACATTGTCCGGATCCCGGTAGAAGTCGCATTGCGATTTCAGCGCCTCCTTCAGTCGGAGCCGCGCGCGATGGATCCTGATCTTGGCAGTGGCGACCGAGCAGCCGCAGATCTCGGCGGTCTGTTCGGCCGACAGGCCCTCGAGCTCGTGCAGGACCAGGGCGGACCGGTAGGCGTCCGGGAGGCTGTCGATCACCTGCCGGACGCAGGTGTTCATCTCGTCGACCACGAGGCGCTCGGAGATGGCACGATCCGTATCGACCAGTTCCGCGGCCTCATCCAGTTCGACGACCCGGGCCCTGCGTTCCGGCTCACGGAAATGATCGGCAGCCACCCGGCTGGCGATGGCGAAGACCCATGTCCTGACCGACGAACGGCCGGCGAAGGCGGGCAGTCCGCGGTGCACCCTGATCAGCGTTTCCTGCCACAGGTCTTCCGCCACCGCCCGATTCCCGGCATACCGCTCGAGATAGCGCATGACGGGCTGCGCCAGTTCCCGGGCGATATCCTCGAATCCGGACTGTGCATCAGCGGCATTCATCGTTGCGTGACCGCCGTCAGGTGCAGCACTCTTTCGTCGCCGCCGCAGTCCCCGCAGGCCCGACGTCCGTGGTTTCTGGCGAGGATCCGCACCCCGGGCGATCGCCGCCGGCGTTGCTTCGAGCGTCGCCGCTCGCAGCCGGCAGGAGTCTCAATGCAGCCTGCAGGGTCTTGCGCGCCGGCACCTGGCGGATCTTGTCCGCGTGCTGGATCGCGGCATGGATTTGCGCGTCCGAAAGCCCGGCCTTGCGGGACTCCGGGATGTGGTATTCCACGCAGGGGACGCAGTTGCTCCCCATGGCGGCGCCTAGCGCCACCAATTCGCGATCGCGTGAGATCAGTTCGTTCATGACGTTCTCCTCTAAGGTTGGATGACGAGTCGTGGGCCATTGCCCCCGCTCCACCTGCTTAGACGGAAATCCGTCACCAAGGGATACACCCTGGCGTCGTCAAGATGCACCCGCGGGACGCCGCCCGCAAGTCCTCGCAAGCCTTCAGTCCCGGTGCCCGCCGCCACGGCCTTTTGAGCGCGCAAGGCGCATCGCGACGATTGCGATCACCACGACGAGAACAAGGAGAAGTAGCGCACGGGCCATGGCCGGCTCCTGGTGGTTCGCGGCGTTTCAGCCCTGTCTGGCCTCGCCGCCGTCCCCGAGTCTGGCGTAGCGGTCCACCACCGTGGCCGCGACCACGTCCGAACCCACGTTCACCATCGTCCGCGTCATGTCGAGCAGCCGGTCCACGCCCAGGATGATGCCGATGCCCTCGGGCGGGATGCCGAACGACGCCAGCAGCCCCGCGATCAGCGGCAGCGAACCGCCCGGGATGGCGGCCACCGCCACCGCCGACAGCACCGCGAGCAGCAGCAGGGTCAGCTGCTGCACCAGGCCCAGCTCGATGCCGAACACCTGCGCGACGAACAGCACGACGCAGCCTTCGTAGAGCGCGGTGCCCGCCATGTTCATCGTCGCGCCCAGGGGCAGCACGAAGCCGGCGACCGGCGGGCGCACGCCGACGTCGTTGCGGGCGACCGCAAGCGCGGTCGGCAGCGTCGCGGCGCTGGAGCTGGTCGAGAATGCCGTCACCAGCACCGGGCGCATCTGCTTCCAGAACTCCAGCGCACCCCGGCCCGCCAGCATCCTCACCCACAGCGACATGGTCCCGAACAGGTGCAGCAGCATCACGAAGACGCAGCCCGCGACGAACACGCCCAGCGCGACCACGATGTCCCAGCCGATCTTGACGACGACGCTGTAGATCATCGCCGGCACCGCATAGGGCGCGATGGACAGCGCGAAGTGCACGATGCTGGTCATCAGGTCCGTGATCGTGGCGAGCGACGACCGGAACCGGTCGCGCGGCTCCCGCGCCAGGCGCGTCGCGGCGGCTCCGACCAGGATCGCGAACAGGATCAGCGGCAGCACGTCGCCCAGCGCATCGCGGCTGTTGCCGACGAAGGCGCCGAACAGGTTCCTCGGCATGAACATCTCGACGATGGTCAACGGCGTCACGTCCGGCTGCGCGGCGCGGCGCTCGATATGCTGCTGCGCGGCGCCGCCGTATTCCGCGGTGAGGCGCGCCTGGGCCTCCGGATCCATCGCGGACCCGGGCGCGAGCACGTTCATCATCACCAGGCCGAGTGCGACCGCGATCGACATGTTCAGGAAGAACAGCAGGAAGGTACGGCCGGCGAGCGGGCCGAGCTCGCTGAGCCGCTCGAGCTGGGCGATGCCGCTCGCGAGCGAAGCGAACACCAGCGGGATGACGACGAAGAACAGCAGGCGCAGGAACACCTGCCCGAGCGGGTCCAGTACCAGCGTCGCGAACCGGCGGGCCGCGGTCACCAGGTCCGGATAGATCCCGCCGACCGCCAGCGTCAGGCCGCCGGCCGCCGCGCCGATCACCAGCCCCAGCAGAATGCGATTGGCGAGACGGGTGCTCATCTGGTCACTCATCGGGCGCCCCTGCTTTTTAGCCGTCGCCCGGCAATGGTAACCTCTTGCAGGAATTCCCGGAGCCGAATCCTTGACGCGGCATGCCCTCAAGTGCGCGATCCTGATCTTCGCGGCGGCGGCGGCCGCGTGCGCGAATCCCGGGCGCGCGCCCGACCTCGCGCGCCTGTACCAGGCCCATGCACTGGACGACCGCCGCGTCCCGGTCATCCTCGTGCCCGGCATGCTGGGCTCCCGCCTCGCGCGCCGCGACACCGGCGAAGAACTCTGGCCGGGCGGAACCGCCAAGCTGCTGACCAGCGGCTACGAGGACCTGGCGCTGCGCATCGATCCGGACACGCTCGAGCCGCTGGACGACGGGCTTGAGCCCAGCGGGCTGTTCGACGCCGCGATCGGGCAGGACTTCTATGGGCGCATCACGCGCGCGTTGCGCGAGGTGGGGGGTTACCTGCCGAGCCGACCGGGCCAGCACGTGGTGCAGCAGAAAGCGAGGATGTACGTCTTCACCTACGACTGGCGCCAGGACAACGTCGCCACCGTGCGCAAGCTCGACGAATTCATCGAGC
This sequence comes from Steroidobacteraceae bacterium, assembly GCA_035720205.1. Lineage (GTDB taxonomy): Bacteria > Pseudomonadota > Gammaproteobacteria > Steroidobacterales > Steroidobacteraceae > SCUD01. The sequence goes on from DASTOQ010000118.1 coordinate 24,684, forward strand.
AGATCCGCCGCGACTACGGCGACCCTGAATTGCGCGTGGACGTCGTCGCGCACAGCATGGGCGGCCTGATCGTGCGCTACTACCAGCGCTACGGCACCGACGACGTACTGGATGGCAACGCCTTCCCGGTGACGGGCGCCGGCGCCGCCAAGCTGCGCCGCGTCGTGCTGCTCGGCGTGCCCAACCAGGGCGCGACCATCGCGATCCACAAGTTCCTGAACGGCTACCAGGTCGGCATCTCGCGCCTGCCGACCGAGGGCGTGGCGACCATGCCGGGCCTGTTCCAGTTCTTCCCGCATCCCGCGGTCGACTGGGTGACCAACATCCGCGGCCGCCTGCTGGATTTCGACCTGTTCGACGTGGAGACCTGGCGGCGCTTCGGCTGGTCCATCTTCGATCGTCGCGTGCAGCGGCGCATCGCGAACCATCCCGACGTCTGGCCGGAGCCGCAGGTGTTCGAGCGGTGGTTCGAAAAACGCCTCGAGCGGGGACGGCGCTTCACCTGGTCATTGATGGTGCCGACCGACGAGGCCGACCGCGTCGAGCTGCTGAACATGGGCGGCGACTGCCTGCCGACACCGCGGCGGCTCGTCATCGAGGAGGCAGGCGGGGAATCCATCGCGCGCCTGCGGCCGGAGCAGATTGCGCGGCCCGTGCCGGGCATCGACTACGAACTCTTGATGTACGAGCCGGGCGACGGCAGTGTCACGCGCTCCTCGCTGCTGGCGCGCCAGGAGATGAACCACACCATCCCCCGCTTCGAGTACTCGCGCGCCGGCCTCGGGCGCGCGTTCTTCGTCTGCGAGCAGCACGATGCGCTGACCGGCAACGTCAGCCTGATCGACAACCTGCTGCACTTCCTCCTGGACGAGGACTGAGGCGGACTCAGTCGCCGGTCCCGGCGGCGCGCGCCACGTAGGCGCAGAATTCGCATTCCTCGCCGGGGGCCGGCGCGTCCGCCGATTCCGCGAGCTCCACGGCGCTGCGGAAGGTCGGCAGCACCCATTCGTCGTCGCCGTCGTAGGGAATCATGTAGAGGTCGAACTGCAGCCTGCCGCCGAACTCGCCGGCCGCGGCATCGCCGTTCGCATAGACGAACCAGCCGCGGTCGCTGACCTCGAAGCGCTGGCGCCGGACCAGGAACTGGTACACGTCCATCTGCCGCTGGTACGACGGGTACAGCTTTGCGGCGGAGGGGGCCTCCGCGCGCGCAGTCGCCTTGTAATCCGCGACGATGAGTTCCCCGGTCGCCGCCTGCCACAGGTCGTCCACCGCGCCGAACAGGGTCCAGCCGGTTTCGTCGTCCAGCCAGCGCACGCCGGTGAAGTTGTGGCGCCAGCGGCCGAGTTCCGGATGCGCGAAGGGCACGGCATCGAGGTCCGCCGCCACCATCAGCGGATGCGGCTCGCCGGCCTCGCGGTAGCGGTCGAACTCCGCCTTCAGCAGCGCATCCACGGCGTTGTTGAGCGTGAATGGCGGCCCGCTCGGGCGGCGCACGCCCTGGCCGACGTCCAGCCAGAAGCAGCGCGGGCACTCGACGAACAGGTCGATCTTGGAGCGGCTGAGCTGGCGGCGCTGGCGCGAGTGGCTGGGCATTGCAGTGCACAATGCCGCCGGCGGGGCGGGTAAGGCAATAGCTGGCTGCGGCGAAGCGTTCAGGTGGCAGGATGAACTGGCGGGCCCCTGCGCTGGTCAGACCCTATCATCCAGATTGCCGCCCGGGCTGTTGGGCGGCCGAGGGAGGGTGCCATGCCCGCGTCGAACCGTTTCCTGCCGTCCTGGCGCAGCCTTTCCGCCTCGCTGGTCCTCGCCTGCGCGCCGCTCGCCGGCGATGCCATGGAGGCGCCCGCCTCGGCCCTCGCCGAAGGCATCGACCAGCTGCGCCAGACGGTCGGCACCTGGAACGTCACGACGACGCAGTATCGCGACGACGGCACCATCGCCAGGACCGTTGCCGGAACCTACCAGTTCGAGTGGGTCGTGCCGGATCGCGTGATCTCGGGCCGCTCGAACATCCCGATGCTGCGGGAGATGTCGGGCATCCTGATCTACGTCAACGAACAGCGTGCGGCGCTCGAGATGGCGCAGGTGGACGCCAATGGCCAGCTCACGGTCCTGAGCGGCGCCGCGGGTAAGGAACTGCGCAGCACCGCCCCGGCCGCGGCGCCGGACGGCTCGAAGCGGCAGCTGCGCGTCACCCGGCTGAATGCCGGGCCGGATTGCTTCGAGTCGCGCCTCGACGTGAGCACGGACGGCGGCATGAGCTGGCGGCCCGGCCAGTACCAGCGCTTCGTGCGCGCCAAGGGCGAGGCCGGCGAAGCCGCCGGCCTGCGCTACCGCAAGCGCTCCCAGAACTACGTCCCCCTCACCTGATAAAGGGGACGCATCCCATTTAGAAAGGGACCGCTGCTCCCCTTTCTAAATGGGATGCGTCCCCTTTATTGGCGGGCGGGGACAAGGAGGACCGGCACGGTCGAGCGGCGGACCACGCCTTCGGCGACGCTGCCGACCAGGATATCGTAGACCGCGCCGTGGCCGTGGCTGCCGAGCACGATGAGCCCGGCGCCGAGCTTCTCCGCCTCCGCGATCAGCGTTTCGACCGTCGCGCCCTGCAGCAGCAACGCGGTCGTGTCGATCTCATCCGCGCGCAGGTCTTCCGCCAGCCGCTGCAGCTGCTGGTGCCGGGCACGGTGTTCGACCGCAACCTGTCCCCGCACGACGTCAGGCCCGGCGCTGTAACCGACGAAATCCGGCTCCGGTGGCGCGACGTGAACGAGAATCACCTTCGCAGGCATGGTCGCCGCGATGCGCCGCAGCGCATCCGTCACGTCCTGGGTGACCGCCGAGAAATCCACCGCCGCCAGGATGTTCATACGCCCGATCTCCGCGCGAGATGATCGCGCAACCAGGGCACGTCCCGCATCAGTAATTCCACGTAAGCGCGCGTGAACTTCAGCTGCGATTCGCCCGAAAGGTGCGACCATTCCGGCACCACGAGCCCCCGCATCGACTCGTGGTCCTCGAAGTGGATGCCGTAGGCGCCGGTCACCGCGAGCAGCCGGTCCCAGGTCCGGGCCCGCGGCTGGCCCTGCCGCTCGCTCTCGAGGTAGAGTCCCGCCGACGGCGCGCGGATGAACACGACCTCGCCGCCACGTGCGCGGATCATGTCCACGTGCGTCTTCGTCTCCGCGACGATGCGCTGCGCGTCGGCCTCTTCGATGCGCGGCTCGCCGTTGAACGGACCCCAGACCCAGCGTGCATGGTCGCGCAGGTACTCGTCCGTCTCGAGCCGCGGCCACATGGTGGTCTGGCGGTCCTCGAAGACCTCGGCGATTTTCCACACGTCCCGGACTGGCCCGCGCACGCCCGGGCGGTCCTTGAGCGGGGCCGCGCGGTCGATCAGGTTGCCGAGGCGATAGGCGTCGTCCAGGAATGCGAGGTGGCGCTGCAGCTCGATCCAGACGAGGTGCCCGAAACGCGACGACGGCGATTCTTCGTGCCAGAAGGCGGTGAGCCCGGCGAACACCGGGATCCCCGGCCAGTCGGTAAAGAAGATGTCCGGCGTGACGCCGACCACCAGCAGGCCGGCAAAGTCGCTGTTCACGGCCAGGTCCTTGAGGTGCGGCCGCGGGTTGGTGCCCGGCAGCGCGAGCTGGATCGGCCGCAGGCCGCTCAACTGCTCCCAGGTGTCGAGGTTCGTGTCGAACAGGATGCGCGAGGATCCGATGATCACCACGCCGTCGTGCTCCCCGGTCGCGACCTTGCGCCGCTCCACCGCCCAGTGCGACCTGCTGTCGTCGAGGTCGCCCGCGCGCAGGCCGAGCCGGCGCATCTGCAGTTCCCAGGCGGCCACGGCCGCGACCACCAGCGCCAAGGCGAGCCACGCGGCGGCGCGCCAGCGATGCTGTGGAATGACCCGCGTGATGACCTCGTCCGGGGTCACGATCCCGCCGCCGGGCGCCGGTCGAGCCACGGATGTCGCTGCACCAGGACGGCGACGTAGGCGCGCGTGAAGCGCGTCGCCGATTCACGCGAGAGATGCGACATCTCGACCACATCGAGCCCTTGCATGCCGGCATGGTCCTCGAAATGGATGCCGAAGGAACCGGTCTGCTCGAGCAGCGCATCCCAGGTTACGGCGCGCGGGACGACCTGCAGTTCCCGCTCGTACAGGTCGCCGTCGGACGGCGCGCGGACGAACACGACATCGCCGCCGCGGCTGCGGATCTTCTCGACGTCCGCGCGTACGGAGTCGATGATGGCCGGGAACCGGCTGGCGTCGACGGGCCGGCCGAAATTCAGCCGCCACACGGCCTTCGCGTGCTCCCGCAGCCGCGCGTCGGTCTGCAGCCGCGGCCACAGGAAGTACTGGCGGTCGTCGAAACTCTCCGACAGCTTCCAGACCCTCATGTGCGGCCGGCGAACGCCGGGCCGATCCGGGATGTCCAGCTGATCCACAAGCGTGCCGAGGCGGTACTGGTCGTCGAGGAACGCGAGGCGACGCGAGAGCAGCAGCCCGACCTGATGACCGAAACGCCGTGACGGCGACTCCTCGCGCCAGAGCGTGTTCAGTTCCAGGTACTCGGGAAACGCCGTGGTGAAGTCCGTGAAGAAAACGGCGGGTGTCACGCCGACGATCACCAGCCCGCTGAAATCGCCGTCCTCCGCGAATCCGCGCAGCAGGAACCGCGGGTTGGTGCCGGGCAATGCGAGCTGGATCGGCCGCCGGCCGGTCAGTTCCTCCCAGGCGTCCAGATCGGTGTCGAACAGGATCCGCGAAGAGCCGTGGATCACGACGCCGTCGTGCTTTCCGGCGGCGATCTTGCGCCGTTCCACCGACCAGTGCGAGACGCCGTCGTCGAGATCGCCGGCACGCAGGCCGAGCCGGCGCATCTGGACTTCCCATGCGGTCACGCCGGCGACGATCAGCGCCAGCAACAGCCAGCCGATCGCGCCCCAGCGCACCGCCGGGACTACGCGTGTCGTGACCTCGTCCTGCCGCAGTTCCATCGTGACGGCCCTAGAACTGGAAGTAGATGAAAGCCTCGCCCGAGCCCTGAGTCGTGATCACGGCGAACAGCATCGCCGCCACCACCAGTCCGGTCAGCCACCACGGCGCGCGCGCGACGACCTCCTCGAGCGTACGCCTGCGCATCAGCCACTGGATCGCGACCATGCCCGCGACGATCACCGCGACCTTGACCATGAACACGGTGGGCAGGACCGCCACCGGCTCCGCGACCAGGCCCGCCATGCCCGTCAGGATGCGCGCCGCACCCTCGAAGGTCTCGGCCCGGAAGAACACCCAGGTGATGTTGACCAGGAAATAGGTCGCGAGCGCGAGCGCGAACCGGTTCCACGCACCGGCAGGATCGCCCTGCACGCCGCTGCGCGAGCGGATCCAGCGCTCGGCCGCGAGGTAGAAACCGTGCAGCCCGCCCCAGACCACGAAGGTCCAGCTGGCGCCGTGCCAGAGCCCGCCGAGCAGCATGGTCAGCATCAGGTTGACGTAGGTGCGCGCCTCGCTGCCGCGGTTGCCGCCCAGCGGGATGTACAGGTAGTCGCGCAGCCAGGTCGAGAGCGAGATGTGCCAGCGCCGCCAGAAGTCGGAGAAGCCGATCGCCGCGTACGGCATGCGGAAGTTGTCCGGCAGCGCGAAGCCGAGGCAGAGCGCCACGCCGATGGCGATGGTCGAGTAACCGGCGAAGTCGCAGAAGATCTGGCCCGAGAATGCCAGCGTGCCCAGCCAGGCGTCGGCGAAACCGACCGGCTTGTTCGAGCCGAACACCGCGTCCGCCGAGGCCGCGAGTCCGCTGTCCGCGATCACGATCTTCATGAACAGGCCGAGCACCATGAGCGCGAGACCCCAGAACAGCTGGTCGCGCGTCGCCTGCACCGGGCGCGCGAACTGCGGCACCAGCTGGCCGGGACGCACGATCGGGCCCGCGACCAGCTGCGGAAAGAAGGTCACGAACAGCGAGAAGTCGAGGAACGAGGTCAGCGGCTTCGAGCGCCCGAGGTAGACGTCGAGCGTGTATGCCATGGTCTGGAAGGTGTAGAACGAGATGCCGACCGGCAGGATGATGTTCCATTCGGGCGGCACGTAGGTGACGCCGACCGAGGCCATCAAGGCCTGCCAGTTCGCGAGCAGGAATTCGCCGTACTTGAAGAACGCCAGGAAGCCGAGGTTGACGGCGAGCGAACCGAGCAGCCACGCGCGCCGCAGCGCCCGGCTCTTCTCGCGCGCGTTCCAGAGGCCGCGCGCGACATACCAGTCGACCAGGGTCGAGATCCACAACAGGATGACGAATGGCGGATTCCAGGCCGCGTAGAACAGGTAGCTCGCGACCAGCAGGTTGAATTTCTTCGCGGTCCAGGGCAGCGGCAGCCGGTGCAGCAGCAATACCAGTGCGAAGAACACGACGAACGTGAGCGAATTGAAGACCAACGAATCGCCTTTTCTGGTTGGTGTTTGGCGGCGCCCGCGAGTATGCGCAGCCTCTCGCTCTTGTGCAAATGCGTGGATAGGAGGACGCTTCGCTACTTGCGCGTCGGAGCGGCCAGACCGGATCCGACGGATTACGTTTAATAATCAACAGCTTAGGGGAACAGCATGCGTCAGTTGAATTGGCTTGCGGCCGCGCTCGCGGCGGCCCTGGTGGCAGCGGGCTGCGCCGCGAAGGCACCGGCCGTGGACACCGCCGCAGAGGCAGAGGCGGTGCGTGAACGCTCGGCGGAGTGGCTGAGGCTTGCCCAGGCGAAGGATGCCGCTGCGATCGCGGGCGGCATCTACACCTCCGACGCGGTGACGATGTTCGACGGCCAGATCCGCAAGGGCGCGGCCGAGATCCAGGCCGGGATGGAGGCCGAAACGGCTGCCATGCCGAACTCGACCATCAGCTGGACCACCAGCGACGTGCGCGTCGCATCTTCCGGCGACATGGCCTGGGAGACCGGCTCCTGGACCTTCGACCCGGATGGCGATGGCGCACAGCCGGCCATCAACGGCGAGTTCATCACCGTCTGGACCAAGGTCGACGGCACCTGGCGCGCGGTGGCCGACGCGGGTACTTCGCCGAAGACCGAGGAACCGGCCGCGCCCGAGGCCGAAACCGCTGCCTGAGCCGGGCGCCGCCGGCCACGCCGCCTCGCCCGGGCTGCTGCGCGGCCTGACGCGTCTCGACGTGGCCTCGCTGACGATCAACTCGGTCGTCGGCGCCGGCGTGTTTGCATTGCCCGCGGGGCTCGCGGTGTCCTCGGGACGCTGGAGCCTCGCGGTCATCCTCGCGGCCTTCGCCGTGGTCGCGGTGCTCGCGCTGTCGCTCGCCGAGGTCTCGAGCCGCTTCGACGTCACCGGCGGTCCGCAGGTCTACGCGCTGCGCACCTTCGGCCCGCTCGCCGGATTCACGGTCGGCTGGCTGTTCACCGTCTCGCGCTTCGCCTCCCACGCATTGATCGCGCAGGTCATGCTCGACTACGCGGCGGCGCTCTGGCCGGCGCTTGCGGGTTACTGGCCGCGTGCGACCGCGATCACGCTGGTGATGGCGCTGCTGACGGCCGTCAACCTGCGCGGCGTCAAGGGCGGCGCCTGGACCGGCAACCTGCTGACGGCACTGAAGCTGCTGCCGCTGGCCGCAATCGCGCTGGCCGGGATCTGGTACGCGGGCTGGAACAACCTGCCCGATACGGCCCCGCAGGAGCCCGGCGGCCTGGTCGCCGGCCTGCAGCTTGCGCTGTTCGCCTGCGTCGGGTTCGAGGTCGCAGCAACGGTCGCGGGCGAAATGCGCAACCCGCAGCGCGACCTCCCCTTCAGCATCCTGACAGGCCTGGGGATCTCCTGCCTGCTGTACCTGTTGCTGATGCTGGCGAGCTTCGGCGTGCTCGAGGACACGGCCTCCCACGCACGCCCGCTGGTGAGCGTCGCCGGGCATTTCCTCGGGCCGGCGGGTGGCACGCTGATGGCCGCAGCGGCCGTCGTCTCCTGCGCCGGCGGGCTCGCGGTCTCGATCCTGACCTCGCCGCGCAACATGTTCGCGCTCGCCGAGGCCGGCGACCTGCCGCGCGCGCTCGCGGCCGTGCACCCGGTCTGGCGCACGCCGCACGTCGCCATCCTCATCTTCGCCGTGCTGTCGTGGCTGGCGACGATCACCGGCACTTTCCGGTACCTGCTGGAGCTCTTCGTGATCTCGCGGATCCTCGCCTACGGCTCGACCAGCCTGGCGCTGATCGTGCTGCGCCGCCGGGAGGGTCCGGCGCCCGTGCCCGTTCCGGGCGGACGGGCGGTCGCCGTGCTCGCGCTCGCCGCCTGCGCGGGGATCGTGACGACGGCGACGCTGACTTCGGTGCGCGACGTCGCGATCGTGATCGCGATCGGGTTCGTGATCCGCGCGTTGGTGCGCCGGCGCGGCGCGGTGGCCGCGGAACGCTAGCGCGCGCTCAGTCCGGCCAGGCGCGATCCGCCAGCCGGCAGCTGCCGCCGGCTGGCATCAGCTGCTGAATGCGGTCACGGGAGTCCTCGACCGATTTCATCAGCGGCGTGCCGGCGGCGAACGCCGCCGCACGCTCGAGCTGACGGCGGGCCTCGTCGAAGCAGCCGGCGCCCGCGAGCGTGAGTGCCAGGTTGTTGCGCGCCGCCGCATCCTGTGGCGCGAGCAGGATGGCGCGCAGGTACTTGTCCGCCGCGGCCTCGAGCTCGCCATCCGCGAAGGCGACGTTGCCGCGGCCGAGCCAGAACAGCGGCTCTTCCGGCCAGCGCGCGATGGCGGTGTCATAGGCGGCCGCCGCCGCGCGGCGCTCGCCCGCCGCCTCGAGGCCAGCCACGGCCTCCAGGTATCGATCCGGGGTCGCGTGCGCCGGAATGGCCTCCGGAGGAAGCACGGCGATCGCCCAGCGCCCGGCGCGGTGCCAGCTCGCGGCGAAGCGCTGCCAGCGCATCTCGAGCCGCTGCCTGGTGCCCGAACGCAGGGTCGCGACGTTCCTGTCCGCGTCGTAGCCGACCAGCACGGCGTAGTGCCAGCGCGGCAGGAGATCGGTGCCGAGATTCTGCAACAGCAGCACCGGCCGGCCTTCGGAGAGCTCCGCGACCAGCGCATCGCCGTGCCCCGGCAGCAGGTACGCGACGCGGCCATGCCGGCGCGCAGCGCCGATCAGCTCCGCCTGCAGCGAGCCCTTGCGCTTCGGGATGAAGGTCTGGGGAGCGAGCGTGGCGGGTGCGACGTCAATACCGCTCGCGCCCAGCACGGTCGCGAGCGCGGCCGGGCCGCACTGGAAATCTTCCTGTGGATGGAACGGGACGGAGGCCAGCTCGATCGAGCGCGGCGCCGCCGGCGGCAGGCCCTCGGCGAGGCGCGGCGAGCTGGCGCAGCCGGCGAGCAGCGCAGCGAGCGCCGCCGCCGGCAGCGCCGCGAATCTCACGCCTTCTTGAAGATGTCGATGACGCCGGTGAACTCGAGGATCATCAGCACCAGGAACACGATACCGATGACGGCCAGCGCATCGCCGCCTGCCGGCGCCTGCTCCAGTTGCTCCCCGAGCAGGGCGAGTTCCGCGTCTGTCAGCGCGGCCAGGCGGCCGTCGACCTCGGCGGGATCCACGCCCAGCGCCACCATGCGTTCGCGCACGTCGTCGCGCGCGAGCACCCCGCGCACGGCCGCGAGCGGGTCGGCCGCCTGGGCCGCCGCGACGGCCTCGGCCGTCCCGACGATGCCTGCAGCCGCGGGCGCCTGCAGGCCGAGCGAAACGAGACTCGCGCTCACGAGTACCGCACAGGCGCGGCGAAACCGTTCAATACCCATCGAACACCTCCGGTCAGGTGGGACCAGGCGCCAAAATACCACGAGTGGCGCCCGCGGGCAGCGCCGGCGGTCCCCATAGTCGCCGGATGGCGACGCAGGGAACTCAGAATCGGTAGGCGAAGTCGATCTTGGCCGTCGTGCCGATCTTCTGCTCGAGCACGTCCACGCCACCCTGTTCGATGACCGTGTCCTCCCCCAGCAGGTTTTGCAGGCGGAGCTTCAGGCTCATCCGGTCGGTCGGATGGAAGGTGTAGACGAGATCGAGCGAATTGAATGGCTGCTCACGCGCGTCGTCGGCGCCGCCTCGACCGGCGAAGAAGATCCGCTCGCTGTACATGTTGTACGCCAGCGAGGCGCTGTGCATGCCGCCAGGCGAATCGAAGCCGAGCTGCAGGTTGACGACCAGGTCCGAGTGCTGCGTCATCGGCCGCTTGTTATTGGTCAGGTTCGGGGCTGCGCCGCCGATCGTGATCTCGGAATCACTGACCGTGACGTTGCCCGACAGGAAGAACGCGTCGGTCCAGCCGCCGCCGCTCAGGAAACCCAGCCCCTTGAGCCCCTCGACTTCCAGGCCGTAGAGCTCCGCCGACTCGGCATTGATGAAGGTCAACCCGATGTTGTCGTCGGAGCCCGGGGCCTCGATGGTCTCGATCGGATTCGTGATGTCCTTGTAGAACAGCGACAGCGTCAGGTTGTCGCCGCCGGCGAAGAACCACTCGGCGCGCAGGTCGAAGTTCGAGAGCTCCGAGTCGAGCAGGTCCGGGTTGCCGCGCACGCGCGCCTCGGTCAGCGGGTCGATGTAGGTCGCTCCCGATACCTCGCGCAGGTCGGGCCGCGCCACCGTCTCGCTCCAGCCGAAGCGCAGCTGGAACTCGCCGGCCCAGAAACCGGGAATCATCCGGGTCACCGCCAGCGCCGGGTAGTAGTCATCGCCGGACTTGGTGATCGACCGCAGGTATTCGCCGAGGTCGTCGCCCTCGAACGGGATCTTGCCGATAGCCGGGTCGAACTGCAGCGGGTCGACCGGCACCGCGAGGCGCTCGAAGTCCTCCCAGCGCACGCCGCCGGTGAGGCGCCAGCGGTCGTTGAAATTGACGTCCATCTTGCCCCAGACGGCGTCCACCGTCTCGCCGGCGAGATAGCTCTCGGTGCCGATGCCGCCGATCGACAACTCGAAGCCGTTCGTCGGGTCCAGGATGTTCGCGTCCGTGAACACCTGCCCCGGCGTGCCGACCAGGATCGGCTGGGCCGCCGCGGCCTGCGTGCCGAACTGCAGCTGCGTCTGGATGTAGCCGCGGCCCTTCTCGTAGTAGTCATAGCCGCCGCTCACCTCGACCAGGTTCGCACCCCAGGTGAACGGGAGCGCGATCTTCGAGCCGTAGCTGGTCGCGGTGTCCTCGAGATCCGTGAAGCGGTACTCGGCCGCCGACAGGGACGAGCGGATCGACGTGCTCAGTACCTCGTCGGTGACCGGGTCCACGGTTTCGTTCGCCGTGAACAGCATCTCGCTGGGAATGTCGGTGCGCGCCTTCGATTCGGAGTAGTACCAGTCCACCGCCAGGTCACGGGCGATGGCCGGGTTCAGCCAGCCGGGCTTCCAGCGTTCCAGCAGCTCGCTGGTCGCCTGGCCGAGCTTGTGCTCGCCGCGCAGCTGGTAGAGCTCGAGCTCCCTCTCCTCGAAGCGGATCCGGTAGTTTCGCAGGCCGATGCCCGACGACTGCGGGAAGTTGGCGTTGTGGCCGCGCGTCAGCGAGGCCTCGTCTTCGCTGTTGCGCAGATAGATCGCCGTGGCTTCGACATGGTGCTCTTCGGCGAAGTCCACGCCGACGCCCAGCGAGCCGGTCATCACGACCTGGTTGGTCGTGCGCAGCTGGAAGTCGCGGTCGTTCTCCGGGTCCAGCACGGACCGAAGGGTGCGCTCGCGGTTGCGCCAGCTGTTCGAGTAGTCGCCGAGCGCGAGCATGCCGATCTTCCACTGCTCGGCGTCGCCCAGGTACCAGCTGTTGCCGATGGAAGCCTCGATCGACTTGTCCGGCTCGATGGATTTCGACTGGAAATCCACGTCACGGTACAGGCTGGTCGCGAGCTGGCGGTTGATCGCCTGGGCCTCCGCGAAGCTGTGGAACTGCCCGTCCTTCAGCAGCTCGGTGAAGATGCTGGTCGAGCTGATGTTGCCGCGGTAGGTCTGGATCGCGTCCTGGATCGCCGCCGGCAGCGCTCGCGTGCCGTCGTCGGTGCCGAGATCGTCGTCGCCGCCGCCCTGGTACGTCAGGCCGTCGCCCGAGCTCTCCGAGTTCGTTCCGAGGCCCACCTGGAAGTTGAAGTGGAAGTCGTCCGGCAGCGCGCGCGTGCGGATGTCGACGTTGCCGCCGCCGAAGGCGGCCGGCTGGTCCACCGAGTAGCCTTTCTGGATCGAGATGTTGCCGACGATCTCGGCCGGGAACAGGTCCATCGGGATCACGTTGCGCGTCAGGTCCGGCGACGGCACGTAGGCGCCGTTGACCGTCGTGCTCGAATAACGCTCGCCGAGCCCGCGGATGTAGATGAACTGGTCACCGACCAGCGTCACGCCGGGCAGCCGCCGCAGCGCCAGCGACACGGTGCTGTCGCCGACGCGGCTGATCTGCTCGATGCTGATCAGGTCGGCGACGACTTCCGCGTCGATGCGCTCCTGCAGGATCTCGTCCGCCGCCGACCGCTGACGGCCGACCACTTCGACGTCCTCGAGCTGGGCCGGCGCCGCTGCCGCCGCATCCGCCTCGTCGCCCTGCGCGACCGGCACCATCAGGGTGCCGGCCAATGCCGATGCACCGACCAAGGCCCGGCGCACGGCCGCGGCCAGCGATATCCCGTTCATCACAACCTCCCCCGGGCCGCGCTCAGGGTGCGAACCAGAGCGGCACGTCCGCGTTGGACGGCCGCAGGCCGAAGGCCCACGGCGCTGTCCAGTCATCGTTCTGCTGCACCGCGCCGAGCCCGGAGGCGTCGGCTACCAGGGTCACGCCGTTGGCGTCCACGATCGAGGCCGCCGTGTAGAACGTGCCCGGGATCAGCACCCGCGTGTCCGGGTCGGTCACGTTGGCGCCGTCGATGATGAAATTGCCGGTGTTGAACGAGTAGTTCGCCCCGTTCGTGCTCGGGTTGGCCCCCAGAAACCATTCGCGGATCGGGTCGCCGTTCGCGAGGTTGTCCTTGGTCGGCTCGTTCTCGCAGGCGATGACCGTGTTGGTCACGCGGAAGTCGGCATTCGCCGAGGCGAAGTTCCGCGACACGTTGTCGTTGTCGTCGATCTCATAGCACTCGTTCGACGTGCGCGCCGTCACCGTCGAGCCGTAGCCGGAATAGATCAGGCTGTTCTCGAGGATCAGCTTGGCGCCGCGGCGCATGGTCGGGCCTTCCGAGTCGTCGTGCGTGCCGCCCGCCGACAGGTCCTGGTTGCTGAGGATGCAGGTCATGTTGCGGACGGTCGGGTGGGTGAGCGGGGCCGTGTCGAGCGGCACGCCCGCGAGCGCCCGGCCCTCGCCGATGTTGTCGCCCTCGATGCAGCGGTTGCCGTCGGTCTGCCACTGGATCACGAGCGCGGTGTCGATCGTGCCGACGTAGCCGTCGGAGTAGTCGAGCGAGTCGTCGCGCGCGAAAAGCACGACCACGTTGTTCACGTTGACGGCGCCACCGAAGAACTCGAGGCCGTCGTCGTAGGTGCTGTACACCTGCACGTTTTCGACCACGGTGCCGGAGCCGACGGCGTTGAAGGTGATGCCGTTGAGCTCGTCGCCGGGGGCCACCTCGAAGCCGGTGTGCTTGACGATCACGTAGCGCAGGATTCCCGAGTTGTCGGCATTGTCGTTGCCGCCGTAGTTCGAGGGCTGGCCCTCGGACACCACGTGGCACAGGTTGCCCGCGCGCTCGGCGTCGGAGCAGTTGTTGGTGATGCCGTTGCCGTTGATGACCAGGCCGCCCCACTGCTGCACGTCGTTGGCGCCCGCGGTGCCGGTGATGGCGTCGGTGAACGAGGTGAAGGTGATGGGCGCGGTCGGCGAGCCGTTGGCGACGATCTGCGATCCACGGTTGATGAGCACGTAGTCGGCGGCGTCCTGGAACACCAGCGTGTTGCCGGCGGCGACCGTGAGCACGGGGCCGGTGCCGCCCGCGGGGGCCGCGCCGGAAGTCACGTTCTGCCCGACGAACAGGCTGTCCTGGAAGATGTGCTTGCCGGTGATGAACGGGATCGTCAGGTTGACCAGCAGCGGGTTGCTGGCACCGACGAAGTTCGAGCCGTACACGCAGTTAGTGCCGTCGAACGTGCCCTGGACCGGCTGGTTCGAGTTCGGCGGCGTGTAGCTGGCGCAGGGATTATTGGCGCCGCCGCCGCCCTGATTGACGCTGTTGTTGACCGAGTTGTCGACCGTGGACACGTTGAGGTCGACACCGCCGCCGGAGCAGGCACCCAGGCCGGCGAGCGCCATGCCCGCCAGCAGCATTCGAGACATTCTCATTGCGAGGAACTCCCAGGAAACCGGTTGATTGCCTGGGAGCAAGGTAGGGGTCGCGAATGTCAGCGCCGTGACAGGCGCATGACGGTTGCGTGACAGCCTGCGGACGCCGCCTCAGCGCGGTTCACCGCCCTCCGGGCCGTAGAAGAACACCCAGGTGGCGAAATCCTCCGTGAAATCGACGAAGCGGTGCTCGATGCCGGCCTCCACGAACAGCACGTCGCCGGGTCCGAACGGCGTGCGCGCCGCGCCGTGCGCGAAGCTGCCGGTCCCCGAGATCACGACGTAGAGCTCGTCGCGCCGGTGCGGCTTCTGTCTGTCGGTGCCCACCGGGCGGTAGATCTCGACTTCCAGCGTGCCGTGGCGGAACAGCGTCGTGAATTCGCCTCCCGCCCCGGCGAGCGCCGCCAGGGCGTCCTGCGCCGTGAAAGCCGCGCTCGTCGCCCAACGATCCACAGGTGTCGCCATTTCAAGTCACCCCGCCTTTGAATCTGTCAAGCCGGATCTTTTCCAATGTACCAGCAGCGCCGTCCGCGCGCGTCGCCGACCAGCGACAGATTTCAGTTCAGGGGATGAACCAGGCCGGGGCCTTCGGGTCTCGTTCATCACGTGGAATTGGAGAGCGAATCATGAATGCCAAGTTGACATCGATCCTCGTATCCGGGCTCGCCGCGCTGTTCGTTGCCGGCGCCGCGGCATCCGAAACCTCCCCGCCCGTGCAGCTCGCCGCGGAGCAGCTGGACGACGGCGCAATCACCGAGAAGGTGAAGGCCGCGATTGCGGCGGATGCATCGCTCGCCGGCGCCGAGATCGCAGTCGAGACGAACCAGGGCGAGGTGCAGCTGAGCGGCACCGTCGCGAGCGCAGGCGACATCCAGAAGGCCAGCGCCCTTGCCTTCAGCGTGACCGGCGTGAAGAAGGTCCAGAACAACCTGAAGTCCATGTGACGCAACGGAAGGAGGGGAACATGTCCGCCACGGAATACACGCAACGGCATCCGCTCGCCTGGACCCTGATCGCGGTCGTAGCGCTCGCGGGCATCGCGTCCGCAGGCGCGATCCAGGGGTGGCTGCCGGTGCCGGGGGTCGGGCCCGGACCGCAAGCCGCCAGCTGCGCCGACTGCGCCATCGTCGAGTCGGTGAGCAGTGACCCCTTCCACCACGAAGTCACCGTCCGCTACGAGGACGGGTCTACGGGCGTCTTCAGCCTGGCTGAGCCGCCGGCCTGGAAGGCCGGTGACCAGGTTCGGGTCGAGGACGGCATCCGTCTGGTGGACGGCTGACCCCGGCTGCGCATCGATTCCCGAGCGCTCGAGCACGGGGCCGGCGGCAGGGACGCCGCCGGCTGCGATGCCGCTCAGTGGCCGCCCTTGACGATGAGGCCGCGGGCGCGCAGCGCTTCCGCGAGCTCGACCTCGATGCGCGCCGCCTCCTGGCGCGCGACGAACTGCAGGTGCTGCACCGGGCCCGTCAGCACTTCCATCCCGCGCTTGAGCACCGGGCCCGCGGCGCGGATGCCCGCCTTGTGCTGGTCGAAGCGCAGCGCCGCGCGATAGCGGCTCATGCCCACGTAGATGCCGAAGGGCCCGCGCGCGCTGTCGGCGTAGTCGAGCAGGACGAGGTAAAGGTGCGTGCGGCCCGTCCTGCCGGCAACGCACCGGCCGGCGACCTCGTAGACCGCCGGCAGCCAGTCCACGAAGCGCATCGGCAGCCAGTCGGGAATGGTGGCCGCCGCACGCTCCCAGAGCCGCGCAAGCGCCGCCTCGACGTTCATCGGCGGCTCGCCACGCATCCAGAGTTCGTGCACGCAGTGCGCGCCGGCTGCGCCGTCCGCGGCGGCGGTCGCCGCGGCCAGACGCGTCATGAGCTGCGGCGCGGACAGCGCGCGCAGCGGCCGCGAAGCCGGCGAACTCAGTCCTGCGGCGGGCTTTCGGCGGCGGGCGCGACGCGGCGATAAGTGACGCTGAACGGCGGTATCCATGCCTCCCCTTCTCGGCGCGGGCGCCGCGTCAGCGCTTCGGCGCCTTGTCCGCGATCGTGAAGGTGGCGAGCGCCTTTTCGAAGGTCTCCACGTCGCGGTCGAAGTACTGGAGCACCGGCGCGCGGTAGCTGATGATGAAGATGCCCTGCGGCGAGTTGGTGCCGACCACGAACTCCCGGTAGCGCAGCGAGCCCGCGTCCACGGCCGTGCGGTAGCTGAACAGCACCCGGAACCCGGGCCTGCCCGCGACCACGACCGGCTCGTCGGAGAGGATCTCGACGTTCTGCAGCTGGCGCGCCTGTGTCGCCTCGGCGATGATCTTCTGGGCGAGCTCCTGCGGCGCCATGTCCGGCGTCGAATCCTGGTTGAGCGCGCGAAAGGCCTTGCGGTGCTTGCGGTAGTCCACCGAGATGGCGTGGATCGAGGGGCCGTCGCGGGAGGCGATGGTCTCGTCGCCGAAGGGCAGCTTGATCCAGCGCCAGCCGGCCGGGTACTGGATCGAGTAGCCGCTGTTCTTGTGCACGAACGGCGTGCCGTCGGCGACTTCCTTCCATGCGGCCATGGCCGGCGCGGCGAGCGCGAGGCCGGTGAGAAGCGCGACGATCCTGGTGGCGGCCCTGTTCATGGTCCGAGTTCCTTGCTGAGTGATTCGATGTACTGGCGGGCATAACCGCTCTGCCTGGGGTCCGGCTCCAGCTCGACATAGCGGCGGAACAACGCGAGCGCCCTCGCCTTGTCCCCGGCCCGGTGATGGTGCAGCGCGAGGGCCTGCCAGGTCGGCGCAAAGCCCGGAGCCTCCAGGATGGTGCGTTCGTACTCCTGCACCGCGCGCTGCGCGTCGACGATGCGCTGCGCCTCCTTTTCCTTCTCGCTGCGGCCGTCCCCGGACTCGCGCCGCGACTTCTCGGCGCGCAGCCGGAAGCCGTCGGCGAGGTAGAAGCGCGCGTGCGGCGGCAGGGTCGGCAGCAGGTTTTCGTCCTCCAGCAGGAACACCAGCACCTTGCCGTTGCCGGCGCGGTGGATCTGCTCGACGGCGTTCAGGCGCGCGCCCAGCGTCACGGCGAGGTAGCGGTCGGCGCCGCGCTCGCCCGGCGGCGGCGACTCGCCGCCGAATTCCATCAGGGTCGTCACGCGGTCCTGCACGTTCGGGTGACTGGCGAAGAAATACGGCCCCCGCTTCATGTGCCGCATTTCCAGCTCCCGGGCCAGGCGCGCGAATGCCTCGGCGCCGCCGCGCGCGTCGTAGCCCTCGGCGACCATGCGGTCGAAGCCGCCGCGGTCGGACTCGCGCTCGAAGGAGCGCGAGAACCCGGCCATGGTCGAGTACGCGATGATGCCCACGAGGTCGATCGGCACGCCGAAACCGACGGCGAGAAGCGCGCCGAACGCGGCGACGACCGAGGCGCTCTTGGCCGACTTCACGTGGCGATAGACGTGATCTGCGACCACGTGCGTGCCCTCATGGCCCAGCACCGAGGCGAGCTGCGCCTCGTCGTTCAACCTGAGCAGCGCGCCGGTGTGGAAGTAGATCCCGCCGGTGGCGACCGCGAACGCGTTGAACTCGGGGTCGCGGAACGTCCTCACGCGCAGCTTCCCCTGCATCTCCGGGAACATCCGGTCCGTGACCTCCTGGAGGTATGCGTCGAGCGCCGGGTCGTCGAACAGGATCCCGCTGTGCTCGATCTGCTGCTCGAACTTCGCGGTCTCGAATGCGATGCGGTCGCGCTGCTCCTGCTCCTCGAGCGCAGCGGCGGCGCCGGTGAACAGCAGCAGCAGGATGGCGGATGGAAGTCGCGCGCGCATGGCGAGGCCCGGTCAGAACGGCGGAAGCTTCACGACCTTCACCTCGGGGTAGCCGGCAAACATGCCGGTCACGATCTCGGCCGCGGTTTCGGGCTTGCGCGCGTCGGTGCCGGTCATGCCAAAGACCTGCGCCCCCTCCTTGTAGTTGAACCAGCGGATCGCGCCGTCCTTCAGGTCGATGATGCCCGCCGACACGAACGTGCCGCCGCCGAGGCCGCCGAACATGAACTGCATGAACGCCTGCCCGCCGGTCTGCGCGACCTGCAGCCCGCCCAGGATGAAGGCGTAGTCGGCGCCGCTCTGCTCGGCGAGGAAACGCAGCCCGTCGCCGAGCGAGTAGTCGAAGTTTTCCCAGCGGGCGTTCCAGGCCTTGCCGCCGAACGACTTCAGCAGCGAGACGTTGCTGGCGATCAGCTTGAAGAATTCCACGTGCTCGCGCAGCAGGCCCGTCGCATCGGCGTCCAGCTCCGGCAGCGGCATGATCTGGAACCGGCTGTCCTGCTGCAGCATGCGCGCCGCGGCCTCGCCGAGCGCGAACTTCGCCGTCTCGGTCCAGTCCGGCACCGCCTCCAGCCCGGCCACCGAGCGCTGGTAGACGATGAACTCGACCGGCAGCATCACGATGCGCTTGGCACCCGGCTGCGGCGCGGCGGCCGGGACTTCGGCGGTCGCTTCACCCTCCGGCGCCGCGACCTGTTCCGGCGCAGGCTCCGCAGCTTGTTCCGGCGCCGCAGCTTGTTCCGGCGCAGGCTCCACACCCTGTTCGGGCGCCGCCGGCGGGGCCGCGTCTTCCGCGACTGGCGGCGGCGCCGGGTCCGGCGGTTCCTGGGCGGAGGCGATCGGCTGGCACAGGCAAAGGACCGCGACGGCCATCAGCCGCAGCGAGATGGATAGGCTGTTCATGGTAATCGCTCCCCGAGGAAGCGAAGCCTACCCGATCCCCCCGGCTTGTCCAGCCTCAGGCGGCCGCCGCATGCAGCGGCGGCAGCGGGCAATGCAGCGCCGCGCAGATGGCGCGCAGCAGCTCGGATTCGGCGACCGTCATGCGCTGGTCGTGGGAGATCGTGCGCACCAGCGCCTGGACCACCATTTCCTTGGCGGCCGGCTGCAGGCCGTCGAGGCGCGTCAGCGCGTGGTCGAGCCGCGGCGGCCAGTGGCCCTCGCGCTTGAACGGCGGCCGGACGCGCGGCAGCAGCTCCTCCATGCCGGCCTCGTAGGCGCGCTGCGCCTGGGTGTCGTCCCCGCTGCCGTGCATCGCCAGGATGGAGAACAGGATCTGCAGCTCGTGGCGGGTCGCGTGCAGCGTCAGCGAGCCCGACACGCGGCGCCTCGGGTCCAGCTCGTCCTGCAGCTGCACCTGCGACAGCTTGCGCATGGCGTAGGCAAACACCGAGATGCGGCCCTCGCGCGTCAGCAGGCCGTTCAGGCACTTGAGCAGCGCGACGCGCTCGGCGCGCGCGAGCTGATGCAGCGCCCCGAACACCTGCAGCAGCGCCGGCATGCGCTGCACCGCCGCGAGCGTGTCGACCGAAGGCAGCAGCTCGATGACGGCGTCGTGGAAGTCGCCGCCGAGCTGCGCGTGGATGAACGCGAGCTGCCGCTGGCGCCCCTCGCTGGTCGGGTCCAGCGCCAGCGCGAGGAACAGCGCCGCGGCGCGCTCCGGGTCGCGCGCCAGCTCGCGGACGCCGGGCGGCAGCGACGACAGCAGGCCTTGCGCCTGCAGCACGTGCTCGGTGCCGGGATTCGCGACCAGGGCCGCGACCGCCGCCGGCGCGAGCACGATGGCGCCTTCCAGCAGGCCACCCGGTTTCGCCGCCGCTTCCGCCTTCGCGTCGGCGCCGCCGACCAGCTCCGCACGCTCCTCGTTCATGCGCCGGCGCATGACCTCGAATTCCGCCGGGTCGAAGCGCGGGTCGATCTCGCGGATGCGCTCGACCAGCGGCGGGTGCGTGGCGAAGGCGCGCTGCACGCCCGCGGCAAACAGCAGGTGCGCCACTTCCTCCGCGTCCGAGTCCATGAAGCGCGAGCCCACGCCCAGCGCCCCGATCTTGACCAGCGCGCCGCGCAGGCCGTCGCGGTCGCGCGTGAACTGGATCGCAGACGCGTCCGCCAGCGACTCGCGCTTGCGCGACACTGCCGCCTGGATCAGGCGTCCGAAGAACAGGCCGATCCAGCCGAGCACCAGCACGATCGCGGCGGCCGCCATGATGACCGCGATCGCGCCACCGCCCTTGCGGCCGCCACGGGCCCGCGGCATGTGCCGCAGCACGAGCCGCGCGACCATCGCGACCACCGTGAGGCCGAACAGCCAGCCGATCAGGCGCGTCGAGAGCCGCATGTCGCCGTTCAGCACGTGGCTGAACTCGTGCGCGATCACGCCCTGCAGCTCGCCGCGGTTGAGGTTCACCAGCGCACCGCGCGTGACCGCGATCGCCGCGTTCGCCGGGTTGTGTCCCGCGGCGAAGGCGTTGATGCCCGCCTCGCGCTCGAGCACGTACACCTGCGGCACCGGCACGCCCGAGGCGATCGCCATCTCCTCGACCACGTTCATCAGGCGCCGGCGCAGCGGGTCGGTAGTGGTCGCCGACACCCGCGTGCCGCCCAGCGATTGCGCGACCGCGCTGCCGCCCGCCGACAGCGAGGCAGTGCGCACCAGGCTCGAGACGAAGATCGTGCCGAGCACGACGATCGTGGAGACCACGATGGCCAGCGGGTAGTCGACGAAGCGGACGGTTTCGGCGGTGAGCATGCCGCCGTCGTCGCTGGCGAGGATGCTGACCGCGACCACGACCACCAGGTCGATCGCGACCACGATCGCGCCCACCGCGAGGACGAACAGCAGCACCAGCCAGCGCGACAGGCGCCGGGTCTCGGCCTGCCGCCCGAAGAAGTCCATCGCTCAGCCCGCGGCGCGGTTCAGGTGAAGCTGACCTTCGGCACTTCGCGCTTCTGCGGCGACTCGATCTCGAGCAGCTGCGCCGGCTGGAAGTTGAACATGCCGGCGACGATGCTGTTCGGGAACACCTCGCGCTTGTTGTTGTAGCCCATCACGGAGTCGTTGAAGGCCTGGCGCGCGAACGCGACCTTGTTCTCGGTCGTGGTCAGTTCCTCCGAGAGCTGCATCATGTTGCGGTTCGCCTTGAGATCCGGGTAGGCCTCGGCCAGCGCGAACAGGCGGCCGAGCGCGCCGGTCAGCGCGTTCTCGGTGGAGGCGAGGTTCTGCACCGCGGCGGCGTCGCCGGGATTGGCGGCGGCGGCCTTGAGCCCGGTGACCGCGGCGTTGCGCGCCTGGATGACGGCTTCCAGCGTGTTGCGCTCGTGGGCGAGGTAGCCCTTGGCGACCTCGACCAGGTTCGGGATCAGGTCGTGGCGGCGCGTGAGCTGCACGTCGATCTGCGCGAAGGCGTTCTTGTAGGCGTTGCGCGCCGTGACCAGGCCGTTGTAGATGCCGACCACGAAGACGGCGAGCAGGACGATGATGCCGAGGATTATCCAGCCCATGGCGGCTCTCCCAGTCAGATGCGCGGATGATACTCCATCAGCCGGCGGCCAGCCGGGCGCGCAGCCAGCCCGCGATGTCCTGGATCTCCGGCAGGCAGACCTGGTGCTGCATGGCGTACTCGTGCCACTCGACCGCGTAGCCCAGCGTGCGCAGCCATTCGCGCGCCATCGCGCCGAGCTGCGCCGGCAGTACCGGGTCGTAGATCCCGTGGCACATCAATATGGGCGTCGCCCGGTTGGCCTCCGCCAGTTCCCCGGCAAGCGTCGCCTGCAGCGGCAGGTAGGTGGACAGCGCCAGGATGCCGGCCAGCGGCTCCGGGTGGCGCAGGCCCGCATGCAGCGCGATCGCGCCGCCCTGCGAGAATCCCGCGACGATGATCTTCTGCGAGGCGATGCCGGCGGCGCGCTCGCGCTGGATGTAGCGCACCAGCAGTGCCGTGGAAGCGCGGATGCCCTCCTCGTCGGCGCGCCCTTCCGCCGTCAGCGTCCTGATGTCGTACCAGGCGCGCATGCGCATGCCCATGTTGAGGGTCACCGGCCGCACCGGCGCATGCGGGAACACGAAACGCACGGCGGGCAGTCCCAGCTCCGGCACGATCGGCACGAAGTCGTGGCCGTCGGCGCCCAGCCCGTGCAGCCAGATCACGCTGGCCGCAGCTTCCGTGGCGGGCGCCAGGATCACGGCGTCCGCGGATTCCTCGAGGCGGTGGGTCATCAGCAGTTCTCGTACTTCCAGTGGCGCGACTTGCCCTGCGCAATCCACTCGACGGCGGTCGCCAGGCGCCGCCGGCGCGTCGCTTCCTGCTTCGCCTCGGTGATCCACTCGACGTACTCGCGCCGCTTCGACGGCGGAAAAGCGTCGTAGGCCGCTTTCGCCTTCGGGCTCTGCTTCAGCGCCGCGGCGAGGTCCGCGGGCAGCTTCGGCGGCGGCTTCTTACGCCTGGCCGCCCTCGGTACCTTCACTCCCGCCTCGTTCAGGGCGATCGCGGCCTTGATGTAGCGCAGCAGCACCGCATCGGACGGGAGTTCATCCACCGAGCGGAACTTGCGCCCGCCCATGCTCGAGTCGCCGGCTGCCGGGAACAGCCCGGCCGGGTCGGCCAGCAGCTTCTGCTTCCAGAAGCCGAAGCTCGCATGCTGCTTGAACGCCGCCATGCCCGCGACCACGCCCCGGCGCTCGAAGTGCGGCACGCCCCACTTGATCGTCTCCTCGATCCCCGGGCAGGCCTTGTGCATGAGCCCGCGCACGCGCCTGAGGATCGGCCGGGCAAAATCGGCCGACTTCGCGATGTAGGCGTCAACCGCCGGGTTCTTCATGCGCTGCGGATTCTAGCCCCAACCCGGCAGTTTCCGCAGGAACGGCGCAACGGCGGCCGCGACGACGGCAAGTGTCGCGGCGCCGATCACCATCGGGTCCACCGTGCCCGCGACATCGCCTGAGAAGCGCGCGATCTCCGGCGCGAACCGCCACACCAGCACTGCCGCGGCGGCGCCCACGCCGGCGGTGGTCACGCCATTCGCCCAGGCTTCGCGCCGCATGCGGCGGCGCGCCGCCAGGCGCCGCGCCTCGAACTGCGCCTTCAGGTCGGTCTGCGACGTGGCCAGCGACGCAATCCGGTCCTGCACGCGCGCCTCGAAACCGGCGCGCGCATCGAGCCCGGACATCAGGCGGCGCAGCCGCTGGTCCATCCCGGCGATGCGCGGGTCGTCGTCGTTCATGCGACCTCCTTGCCGGCGGCGCCCAGCGCCGTGGCCAGGCTCGCCCTGGCCCGGTGCAGCTGCGTCTTCACGGTGTTGACCGGGATGCCCATCATCGCCGCCACCTCGTCCACGCTGCGCTCGTCCTGATAATAAAGAATGACCGCCTGGCGCTGCTTCTCGGGCAGCGCATCCACCTGGCGCCAGAGCGCGGCATCCGGCGCGGACTCGGGCTCGGCTGCGACGCCTTCCGCCTCCAGCTGCACGCAGGGGTCGGACATCGAGGCCGTGCGACGGCGTGCGCGCAGCGCGGAAACCGCGGCATTGCGCGTGATTGCGTAGATCCAGGTCGAGAGCCGGGCGCGGCCGTCGTATCTCGGCAGCGCCTGCCACAGCTTCACGAACACCTCCTGCGCCAGGTCCTCGGCCGCGGCCCGGTCTCCCAGGATGCTGTAGGCGAGGCCGTACACGCGCCGCCGGTAGGCCGGGACCAGCTTCTCGAAGGCTTCCGCCGTGCTGCCGGCCTGGACCAGGCTGATGATCGCGTCGTCGGCCGGCATCAGGTTCGGACCATCTCCACGGTTGATACGCGGCCGGCGGCCGCCGGGTTTCAGCTCATTCTAGCCCGGGCCCTGAAACCGGACCGCCAGGCCCGGCGTATCAACGGGCATGAACGGGTCGAGATCCGCCATTGGCCCCGATCGGGGCATGCTGGAGACGATCGCGGCCTGCATCGCCGGATGGCTGGCCGCGAACGCGGCACGGACCGACCTGGATTTCGTCTGGCAGTCGCTGGGACTGCTGTTCAACCTCTGAGAACCCGGAGTATCAACTTCATGGATCCCCAATCGATCGCTGTCCTGATCCCCATTTTCGGCATCGTGTTCGGCATCGGCATTGCGGCCGTGTCGATCATCTCGGCGCACCAGCGCAGGCTGCAGCGCTACGAGCTGCGCCACAAGGAGCGCCTCGCGGCGATGGAGAAAGGACTGGAGCTGCCGCCGGAACTGACCGAGCCCAGCGAGACCAACGGCAAGTCCAATGGACTGCGCAGCGGCCTCATCGGCCTCGGTGTCGGCGTGGTGCTCTACTTCGCGCTGCGCGAGGTGGCCGGCAGCGACGTGGCGCTGTTCGGCCTGATCCCCGCGGCCGTCGGCATCGCCCAGCTCGCCTACTACTTCATCGAAGGCCGCAAGAGCTGATCTTAAAGGGGACGCATCCCATTTAACTTGGGAGATGCACGGACTGCCAAGTTAAATGGGATGCGTCCCCAATTGATTTTCCGTCAGCCGATGCGGAGGCGGGCGCGGGTGCCGCGGGGCGCGCGCGGCTCGATCGTGAGGCCGCTATCCGGGCCGAAGCAGAGCCGCAGGCGCTCCGCCACGTTGGCCAGGCCATGGCCGGGGCGCAGCTCGATCTTCGCGTCGCCGGGCCCACAGCCGTCGTCTTCGACCTCGATGATCAGCCGGCGCCCCTCGCGCCAGGCGCGGATGTCCACCGTCAGTGGCGTCGGCGGGCTCATGCCGTGGCGGATCGAGTTCTCGATCAGGGGCTGCACCACCAGCGCCGGGAAGCGCAGATCGCGCAGCGCCTCCGGGATCGCGAGGCGGTAGCGGAACTGCCTGTCGAAGCGCAGCTCGCAGAGCTTCAGGTAGCGGTCCAGGAACTCCATTTCGTCGCCAAGCGTCATGCTCGTGACCCGGCCGCTGCGCAATGCGATCTGGAGCAGTTCGCCCAGCTGGCCAATCGCGTCGAAGGCGCGGTCTCGCTCCCCGGTCTGCACCAGGCCCGCGATCGCGTTCAGGCTGTTCAGCAGGAAGTGCGGGTTGATCTGCACCTGCAGGGCCTGCAGACGCGCCTGCGCGAGCTGCGCCTCCAGGTGCGCGCCGCGCAACTCCACCTGCGCCGCTTCCCACAGCGCCAGATCCCTGGTGCGCAAGCCGCGAAGCACGGCGAACGCCGCGAGCGCGAGCGCCAGGATGCTGAGATTCATCGCGTGGAATGCCGGGCCGACCGGCGGCTGCAGGTAGATCTCGAACAGCTGCTGGAAGCCGAGCGGCAGGTCGTGGCGGATGGAATAGCTCAGGAACGAGAGGATGGTCGAGCCGGCCAGCGCGACCGTGCTCCAGGCCACCAGCGCCAGCAGCCAGACCGCGCGCCGGCCGCCCGCGATCGTCATGTGCAGCGCCCGGTACAAGGGCGGGCTGCACAACGCCCAGACCAGGTAATGCGGAATCGTGGCCAGCAGCGACTGGGCGAAGGTGTCGTAGCGGCCGCCCGCCCGGTAGTTGACGAAAAGCCCGAATCCCACGGAAAAGGCGACCGCGAGCCAGCTGCCTGCCAGCGGCCACCAGCGCTGGGGCTGATCGCCGATGAGGCGGTCCACGATGACGGGCCTTGCGGGCGATGATGCAGACGGGCTGCGCACCGGCGCCTCCTCGACCCGCCCCGGCAAGCCCTCGAGCACCTTGGTTTCCGTGCGCGCCATCGCTCAGTTGCCCGGGGCCGCGATCCCGTTCAACAGCTTTTCGAGGATCTCGCGCCGTGCTCGACCCATCGGCAACGCGTGGCCGCCATGCAGGACGATGTTGTAGCGTCCGTCGCCGGTCGAGCGAACCTCGCGCACGTGCGCCGCATTCACGATCGCCGAGCGGTGGATGCGGAAGAACCGGCTCGGGTCCAGTTCGCACTCGAGCGAGGCCAGCGTACGCGAGAGGAGGTACTCACCACCCTTGGTGTGCACGCGGCTGTACTGGCTCGCGCCCTGGATCCACGTGATCTCGCTGATGTCGAGCGAGAGAAGGCGGCGACGCACGCGGATCGTGAGCCGTTCTGCGTACGGTTCTTGCGGGCGCGCCCCGGCACCCCCCTGGCGCTCGAGCGCATGGGCAGCGCCCGCGATCTGCATCGCAAGACCGGCCACGCGGCGTTCGACGATGCGCTGCTTGGCACGCAGGAGGCTGCCGGAGAACCGCGGGCGCTGGACCGGCTTCATCAGGTAATCCACCGCTTCGAGCTCGAATGCCGGCAGCGCGAACTCCGGATGCGCCGTGACGAAGATGACGTAGGGCATCGGCGCGCGGACGCCGCGCAGCACGTCGATGCCGCTGCCACCCGGGATCTCGATGTCCATGAAGACCAGGTCCGGGCGCTGCTCGGCGATCTGGCGCGCGGCCTCCGGCGCCGAGTCCGCCTCCCCCACGATTTCCACGTCGTCGTCGTGCTCCAGCAGCGTGCGCAGCACGCGACGGCCGAGTTCCTCGTCGTCGACGATCAGCACCCGCACCCGTTCTGCGCCGTTCGCCGCCATGCCCCACCCATATGCCATGGCCGTTGTCGTTCTACAACATCAGATGCGACGACGCGCCAGAACGTTCACTCATGCTTGCGAGCAGCCGGAATCCTTTGCCAAAAGGCGGGTAATTCAAGGGCTTCCCGTCGTATCGTCTCCTTCCGCAACAGGGCCTTTGTGGCCGGCCATTGTTGCCGTAAAGCAACATTGGAGGTAATCGATGTCCAGGAACCCACTCGCGCGGGCCGTCAAGCTCGCGCTTCTCACCGCGGGCGCGTCCGGCGCCGGCCTCGCGGGCATCGCGAGCCAGGCACAGGACGCGCTCGGCGAAATCACCGTGACCGGCTCGCGCATCATCCGCCAGGACTACGAGGCGACCAGCCCGATCGTCACCATCAGCGCCGAGACGTTCGAGCAGCAGGGCGTCTCGAACGCCGAGCAGCTGGTCAACACGCTGCCGCAGGTGGTGCCCTCGTTCAGTTCCGGCAACAACAATCCCGGCGGCGGGCAGGCCTGGGTGGACCTGCGCGGCGTCGGCTCGGTCCGCACGCTGGTGCTGGTCGACGGCAAGCGCATGACGCCGGCCGACGCCACGGCGGGCAGCCGCGTGGACATCAACACGATCCCGACCGGCCTGATCGAGCGCGTCGAGATCATCTCCGGCGGCGCCTCGGCCGTGTACGGCTCTGACGCCGTGGCCGGCGCGGTCAACTTCATCCTCAAGAAGAACTTCGAGGGCGTCGAGTTCGGCGGCCGCTTCGGCATGTCCGAGCAGTCCGACGCGCAGTCCCAGGCCTACGACGTGACCATGGGATCCGACCTCGCCGACGGCCGCGGCAACATCGTGATCTACGGCTCCTTCGACGAGCGCGATCCGCTCGGCAAGGGCGACCGGGCGTTCTCGGAGCAGGCCGTGTCGCTGACGTCCTTCTTCCCGATGGGCGGTTACTTCGGCGGCGCCAACGGGCCGTCGCAGGCGGCGGTCGATGCGCTGTTCCAGACCTATGGCGTGGCGCCCGGTTCGGTGCTCGCGACCGATACCTTCGCCTTCAACCAGGACGGCACGCTGTTCGCGACCAGCGCGTCGAGCGCGACCGTGGTGCAGAACTACCGCGGCGACCCCAACCACATCGACGTCGGCTCCAACTTCTTCCCGGGGCGCTACAGCTACAACTTCGAGCCCTGGAACAAGCTGATCATCCCGCAGGAGCGCGTCAGCGTCGGCGCGATGGGCACGTTCACGATCTCGGAGAAGGTCGAGGCCTACACCCGCATCCTGTTCACGAACTACAGCTCGCTGACGGCGCTCGCGCCCTCCCCGGCGCCGACCGGCAACAACACCACGAACCTCGCGGCCGGCGCGTTCTTCACGGTGCCGGTCACGAACCCCTTCGTGCAGGCGAATCCCGACATGCTCGCGATCCTGAACTCGCGCACCGGCGATTCCGCGGCGCTGCCGGGATCCGGCGCCGACGAGGACTTCCTGTATCGCAGGCGCTTCGTCGAGAACGGCCCCCGGGTCGAGTCCTACGAGCGCGACGTGTTCCAGGCGGTGCTCGGCATGCGTGGGGACATCTCGGACAAGTGGCGCTTCGACGGCTACTTCGCCCACGGCAAGCTGAACGGCCAGGAGAACCAGGGCGGCAACGTCCGCGTCTCCGCGGTCGAGCAGCTGCTGGACGCACCGGACGGCGGCGTCAGCCTGTGCGAAGGCGGCCTGAACCCGTTCGGCCAGGGCACGCTGTCGGCCGAGTGCGCGGCTTTCGTCGGCGTGCTGGCCAAGAACTCCGACAACATCGAGCAGAACCTCGCGGAGTTCGTGGTCTCCGGCGACCTGTTCAGCGTCCCGGCCGGCACCGTGTCGACCGCGATCGGCGCCTTCTACCAGGAACAGCACGTGGAACTGCTGAAGGACAGCGTGCTGGCCTCCGGCGACGTCGCCGGGTTCAACGCCGAGGACAACGTGATCGGCTCGATCGACCACGCCGACGCCTTCGTCGAGTTCTACGTCCCGTTGCTGAAGGAGCTGCCGGCGGTGCAGTCGCTCGCGTTCTCGGCGGGCTACCGCTACTCGGATCACTCGATCTCGGGCGGCAACTCGTCCTGGAAGGGCGAGCTCGACTGGAACGTCAACGACCAGCTGCGCGTGCGCGGCAGCGTCCAGCGGGCGGTGCGCGCGCCGAACGTCGGCGAGCTGTTCCGGCCGCAGGTCGAGGACAATCCGCAGGTGGACGATCCCTGCAATTTCGACAGCTCCTTCCGTACCGGCGCCAGCGCGGCGCAGGCGCGGGCGTTGTGCCTGGCGCAGGGCGTGCCGGCGGCGATCATCGACACCTACACGCAGACCACCGACCAGATCGACGCGCTGCTGGGCGGCAACCCGAACCTGCGCGAGGAATCGGCCGATACCTACACGCTCGGATTCGTGTGGCGGCCGGAGGCGCTGGATCGCCTGAGCATCTCGATCGACTACTACAACATGACGATCGAGGACGTGATCACCAACATCGATCCGGTGACGGTCGCCAACCGCTGCTTCAACGCCGACGGCGCGAACCCGGACTTCGACCCCGGCAATTTCTACTGCAGCCTGTTCGGGCGCGACTCGATCGGCCAGATCGACGACCTGCTGGAGATCTCGAACAACCTCGCGGTCCTCGAGACCAGCGGCTTCGACCTGCAGGCCGACTACGGCTTCGGGCTCGGGCGCTTCGGCGACCTGAACCTGAACCTGGTTGCGAACTTCGTGCAGGCCTGGGACCTGCAGAATCTGCCCGGCGACCTGTTCCTGGACTACAAGGGGACGATCGGCGAGGACCCGGGCGAGGCGCTGCCGGAGATCAAGGGCACGTTCTCGACGCGCTGGAGCCTCGGCGACTTCTCGGCGACGGCGCGGCTGCGCTACATCGACGGCATGCGCCATGCGGTGACGACCAACCTCGGCACCACCGATCCGGACGACTGCGGCTGCACCGGCGTGCCGGCGACCTGGTACGTGGACACGTCGGCGGCCTGGCAGGCGACCGAGTCGCTGCTGCTGCGGCTCGGCGTGGACAACGTCACCGACCAGGCGCCGCGGCTGTACACGCCGGACGCCGACTCGGGCACGGATCCGTCGACCTATGACCTGATCGGACGCCGGTACTTCGTGAGCGCCACCTACAGGTTCTGACGAACTGCAGGGGCAGGAGGGGCCGCCGGTCCGCCACAGGCCGGCGGCCCTGTCCGTTTCAAGGCTCCGGGTTTCCGGCTTGCCCTCCGGCCGACCTCGGCCTGATCGTTGCACTGACGCTACACAGGATTCAAGGCTGCGGCAGGACAGGTCAAAAACCTTGTCAACAGCCGGAATCCTTTGCCATCAGGCGATTTTTTGCCCACCACCCGTCGTATCGTCCAACTCACAGCAGGGCCTTTGTGGCCGGCCACTGTTGCCGTCATGCAACATCGGGCACGAAGTCAGGAGGGACCATGAATCATTGCACCCTGGCGCACGCGATACGCGTCGCGCTGATCACGGCCGGCGCCGCCGGAGCCGGCCTTTCTGCTGCGCCGAGCGCCGCCCAGGACGAGCTCTCAGCCATCGTCGTGACGGGTTCGCGCATCGCACGCACCGAGCTGGAGGCGGCCATCCCGACGATTTCGGTCGACTCCGACGACCTCATGAGCAAGGGCTACGAGAACCTGGCCGACGTGTTCGTCGCCATGCCCCAGTTCACGCCGTCGTTCGGCGCGTCGCGTACCCAGTCGACGTTCTCCGGGGTCGCCACCTCGGGCCTCAACCTGGCCAACCTGCGCAACCTCGGCGGATTCCGGACGCTGACGCTCATCAACGGACGGCGCCTGCCGGGCGGAACCTCGACCAGCACCAGCGTCGACTTCAACACGATCCCGTCCGCCAACATCGAGCGCATCGAGGTCCAGACCGGCGGCGCGTCGGCGGTCTACGGTGCCGATGCCGTGGCCGGCGTCGTCAACATCGTCACGAAGAAGGATTTCAGCGGTATCGAGATCGGCGCGTCCTACGGCGAGGCCTCGGAGGGTGACAACCGGAATCCGAGCGCCTACGTCATGTTCGGCGGCGCGTTCGGGGAAGGCGGACGGGCGCTGTTCACGGCGCAGTACGACGAGCAGAGCCTGGTGACCTGCGCCGACCGCGAGTTCTGCGCCGACGACTTCGTCTGGTTCGACCCGGCCAACCCGATCTTCGGGGCGAATGCCCGCTCCGGCGTGGGGCTGGGCGGTCGCTTCTTCGCGGGCAATGCCAGCTACACGATGCGCAACGGCAGCATCACCGACAGCAACGGAGATCTCATTCCGTTCGTCACCGCCATCGACGGCTACAACCGCAATGCGCAGCGTGACATCGCGATCCCGACCGAACGCACGATGATCGCGGCGGAGGTCGAGTATCCGATCGCCGGGCGGATGTCCGTGTTCGGCGAAGTCAACTACGGGAACGCCGAGATCGATTCGCGGTTCGAGGCGCACCCGTTCCAGTCCCAGCAGCCGGGGAGCCTCTTTGGCGGCAGCCCGACCGTTCCCGGGCTGCAAGCGACCATCCCGATCGACAATCCGTTCGTGCCGCAGGTCCTGCGGGACGCGGTCCTCGCCGCGAACCCCGCGGCCACGGCGATCACCTGGTGGCAGCGCTTCGCGTTCTTCGACGACCGCGGCGCGAACAATACGCGCAACACGACGCGCGGCGTGGTCGGGCTCAAGGGCGACCTGGACCTGCTCGGCAACCCCTGGAACTGGGAGGTCTCGCACGTCTACGGCCGCACCCGCGTCAACCTCGGCACCGAGGGCCTGGTCAGCACCGAGATGCTGTACCACGGCCTGCGGGTCGAGCCGGACCCGGCGAGCCCCGGGCAGTTCCGCTGCGTCGATGCGGGCGCGCGCTCGCGCGGCTGCATCCCGATCAACCCGTTCGGCTACACCGAGCCCATGCTCGAGGCCCTGCGCCGCAACTCGGACTCCGAGGGCACCCAGGAGCTGGGCAACACGGTGGCCTGGATCAGCGGGTCCGCCTTCGACCTGCCGGCCGGCTCCGTGCGCTTCGCGCTCGGCGTCGAGCAGCGCGAGCTGAGCGGCTACCTGGACTACGACCCGCAGATCAACGGGGGCACCACGACCGGCAACCAGATCCAGGACGTCGAGAAGTCGACGATCCGGACCCAGGAGGCCTTCGTCGAGACCCTGGTGCCGCTGCTGCGGGACCTGCCAGGCGCGCACGCGCTGGACTTCGAGGGCGCGTTCCGCACCACCAGCCCCGACTTCTCGGTCCCCGACCGCGTGGTCGCCGACGAGAGCTACGACACCTGGAAGTACGGCCTGAGCTGGGCGCCGATCGAGGACCTCCGGTTCCGCGTCATGCAGGCGCGTGCCGTGCGCTCCCCGAATCCGGGCGAGCTCTCGGGCATCGGCCAGACTTTCGGCGTCATCAACGACCCGTGCACGGCTGCCAGGCGCAACACCGGGCCGAACCCGACGGCGCGCGCGGCCAACTGCACCGCCGCGGGTGTGCCCGCGGACTACGCGCCGGGGCAGATCATCGAGCAGAGCGTGGCGGGCCTGACCGGCGGCAACGCAAACCTCGCGCCGGAGGAGGCTGACACGCTGACTTACGGGCTGGTCTGGACGCCGTCCTTCGTCGAGGGCCTGTCGATGACGATCGACCGCTTCGACATCGAGGTGGACGGCGTCATCGACGTGGTCGCCCGCCAGACAGCGGCGAACTTCTGCTACGACTTCAACCTCTTCTGCGGCTCACTGACCCGCGGAACGAGCCCGCTGCTGCCGGGGGCAAACTACGTGCTGACCTCGGTCAATCAGCAGCTGCAGAACGTGGCGAAGTACAACATCAGCGGCATCGATCTCGGCGCCACCTACGGGTTCAGCATGGGACGCTACGGCGACCTGAAGCTGAACCTGAGCGCGGTGTTCTACGATCAGGCCGAGAAGCTGCCGCTGCCCGGCGCGGCCGTGATCGACCTGAAGGGCTCCGCCGGAGGCGACACCGCCGACAGCGGCTACATCGACGAGCAGGTGACGCTGCTGGTGAACTACCGGCTCGGCAAGTTCTCTGCGATGTGGGACACGCGCTATATCGGCAGCGCCGAGATGGCGTACTTCAGTGCCGACGCCGGATTCGCGCCGATCGGTGCCAAGGACTACCACGCGCTGCGCTTCGGCTATGACCTGCGCGAGGGCAGCGAGTTGTACGTCGGCGTCACCAACCTGTTCGACCGGGATCCGCCCCTGCTCTGCTCGGGCTGCTCCGGGACGCAGGCGCTCGACACGATTCCCGGCTATTACGACGTATTCGGCCGCTCGTGGTACGCGGGCGTGCGCCACAAGTTCTAGAGCCTCCCGGGTTCGTCCGGTCTTCGGCGGCGCCCTCCCGGGGCGCCGCTTTTTTTGTGGCGCTGCCATTGCGGGTCGCAACGACGGGTCCCGGCACATCGGCGTGATGCCAGGTACGGCCTTGGCGACCCGGTCAAACGCACATCGGGTGGCGAGCACGGCATCTATGGCGCGCGGTCGACGCGGGCGGCGAAGCAACCACGCTTGGCGAAGTGCGCGTGCAGGTACGCGACGTCGGGCCGCGCCAGCAGGCTCTCGAACAGGGGCCCCGCCTCGCGTCCCTCGACCACGTCCGCGGCCACCATCATGTCGGCGTCGTCGTAGGCACGCACCGACAGCAGCCGCTGCGTCAGGTACGGCGGCAGCTCGCCGACGATGCGCCTTGCCTCGCCAAAACCCCGGCGCACGAAGATCGGGCCCGAGGCGCGATAGGGCGAGTCGCCGTCCTGGTGAGTGAACGGCAGCAGCAGCACCTCCTCGCCGACCGGCGCGTCCTCCAGCGTCACCCGGCAGGGAAAGCCGACGGCTGCGTCCACGCGCATGCGCCTCATGCCGCGCTTTCCGAGCTCGGCGTCATCGAGCTCGAACAGCTTCTCGAACTGGGCGGGTTCGAGTCCGCTGAGCTGGTAGTTCATGGCGCGCAGCTTGGTGAACCGGCCCGTGGCCCGGCAACCCGGTTCTTGCTGGGCCAGAAACTCAAGTATAATCAATACGTTAAGCGGCGCCAGGTGTTTTGGCTTGGCCTGCCGGCCCCACCGGGCGTAGCATCGCCGAGCGGTACCGGCCGGCCGGGCCGCGTCAATAACAAGCTCAGTAGGGGGGTACAGTGAATCCATTCAAGCTCATGGGTTGGGCGGGCCTCGCGATCTGCATCGTCGGTGCGTTCGTCGAGATCCCGTACGCATCGCTGATCCTGGTGCTGCTCGGGCTCGCCGTCGGCGTCTCGATCGCGACCGAAGACAGCGTGCGTGTAATCGTCACGGCGATGGCGCTGATGTCGCTGTCGAGCGTGCTGATGCACATCCCGGCGATCGGCGAGTACCTGACGAAGATCTTCAGCGCGGCCGGCACACTGACCGCCGGTGGCGCGCTGACCATGATCTCCCGGAACGTGTGGAACCGGTTCAAGCCCTGAACAAGGCCCAAGGACGCGGCTGACGGAAGGCCCGCCGAGAGGCGGGCCTTTCTTCCGGCGCCTGCGGCCCGATACGCTCGAAACCGGCCACGCGATCCCAGCCCTCCGGGCCGCCACGCCATCGAACCTGACAGGGGATTCCCATGCGCCGGCCTGCCGCCCTCCTCCTCCTGCTCGCTGCGGTTTGGGGGTTTACCAGCGCGAGTTCCGCGCAGGCGCCGAGGTACACGCCCGCGGGTCTCGAGGCAATCCAGACCCTGATCGATGGCGCGGTCCGCAGCGGCCGTATCCCCTCGGCCATCGCCATGCTGGCCCACGACGGGCGCATCGCCTGGCTGCACACGGCGGGCGAGATGGGCCCCGGCGTGCCGATGAGCGACGATGCGATCATCCCGCTCGCATCGGTCGGCAAGATGCACACCGCCGTGGCGGCCATGATGCTGGTCGAAGACGACGTCCTCTCGCTCGACGACCCCGTCGGCAGGTTCATTCCCGAGTTCACCCGGTTGTCGCCGGAGGTCCCGATCACCGTCCGGCACCTGTTGACGCACACGGCCGGCCTGACGGTCAGCGGCGACGAGTTCTGGGAGGTGTGGGACGCGCACAGTGGGCGCACGACCACGACGGAATTCTCGCGCGCGCTGGCGGCGCTGCCGTTGCAGTCCAGGCCCGGCGAGAAGTTCGACTACGGGCAGACCGGCGCTTCGTACGAGGTGCTGGGCGCGGTGATCGAGATCGCGAGCGGGCGGACGCTGCAGGCGTTCATGACCGAACGCCTGTTCGAGCCCCTCGGCCTGCGCGACACGCACTTCCACCTGCCGGAGCCGAAGCGCGCGCGCCGGCCGGCGTTCTTCCGCCACGTGGACGGCGCGCTGAAGCCCGAGCGCCCCATGGGCGAGGATGCCCCGCGCAGCAATTACTTCCACGGCGGCGGCGGCGTGCAGTCGTCGGCGCGGGACATCGCGCGCTTCTCGCGCTTGTTCCTCGACGGCGGCGCCGTGGACGGCGTGCGCATCCTCGCGCCCGCGACCATCGCGATGATGATGTCCGACCAGATCGGGGCGCTGACGCCGTTTCCGGGCGGCCTGAGCTGGGGACTTGGCGCGGCGGTCCGCACCGAGCCGGATGGTACCGTGACCCAGTACGGCTGGTCCGGGGGCGGCTACGCGACGCTCATCATCGACCCGGTCGGGCGCACCACGGCCTATTTCGCGTTTCCGGTCATGCCGCCGGGCGACAACGCCTTGCTGACGGAGTTTCGCCGGCTCGTGCGCGAGGCGAAGGCGCCGGCGGCCGCGGGGGGAACGTAGCGCCAGGCGTGCGGGCTGCCCCGTTCAGCGTCCCGCGACGTTGAAGTGCAGCCGGGTGTCCTGGTAGCGGTCGTCGACCCTGGCGCTGCCGGTCGCGACCAGCACGTAGAGGATATTGAGCGCCTGCAGCGCGTCGCGCACCCCCGCCCCGCGCGAGCGCGCGGCCAGCGCCTTGGCCGTGACGTCCTGCTTGCCGGCGTAGCGCTTGCGGATGCGATCGACGGCGGCGCGGCTCACGAGGTTGAAGTAACCGCTGGCGCGCTTGGTGCGCGAGGCCGACATCACCACGTAGACGTCGCCGCTCTCGAAGACGTAGTAGGTCTGGCGCTTGCCGCTGGCCTGACCGCGGTACGTGAGCCCCTTGGCGAGGCTTCTGATGTTCATGCTGGTTCTCCCGGGCTGGTGCGGCAGTGTAATCCCATTACTCCCGCGCGACACCCACGAACAGGCCGGCCGCGGCCCACTCGCGGAACCAGCGGCCCAGCATGGCGGCCAGCCGGTCCGCGCTCAGCCGGCGCCCGCGGACGGCGGCGCGCACGGCCTGTGCCAGCGTAGCGCCGGACTCGAGCGCGGCCAGCAGCCGGAACTGTGCGGGCGACTGGTCGCGCCGATACACCTGGAATGCGCGGCGGTAGACCATCGCGAACGTCCTGCGCGGCGACGGAAGTCGCGGCTTCCTCCCGCCGCGAATCGCATTCATGCAGTCGTTGGCCGGGTATCGCAACACCAGCAGGCGAAGGGCCGGGTTCATGACCAGGCGCAGGTGCCGCCACTCGTCCGCGCCGATCGCGGCGATCTCCGCCGCCGCCAACGGCTCGACCAGCGGCGCGTCGAACACGTCTTCCATGGCACGCTCGATCCGCGCCACATCCGCCGCCAACCCGCTCGCGCGCCCGCGGGGCAAGTGGTGCGCGAGGAAGTCCGGGAAGCGCGCACTCAGCCGGTTGAGGGTGCGGCAGCGCGACGGGTTCTTCGCCAGGAATTCCCGGGCGACCCGGGCGAACGCTTCTGGTTGCAGGATGCGTCGCGTCACCGGATATTCGGCGTCCATGATCTCGAGCAGCCGCGCGTAATACATGTGCGCGTAGATGTCGAGGCGCTCGACGGACGTGAGCGACCGGGACGGCAGTACGATGGATTCGGGCGCCTTCGCCGCAACGGGCAGCAGCCGGCGCGCCCGGGGCGCACGGATGCCGCTGGCGGCGCCGTCCGGATGCATGACCACGGTCTGCATCCAGCGTTCGAGCAGGTCGAGCGACGGCGCGCTGGCGTGCGTCATGCGGCTGCGGTCTGCGGTGGCGCGCCGGCACGGAACCGGGCGGCCTTGCGAACTTCCTGCTGGAGCACCGGGAATGCGGGAATCCTGGCGTCCCACTCGAGCAGCGTGGCGCGTCCGCCCGTGCGCTCGTGCACGCGGCGATAGAGTTCCCAGACCTCGTCGATCACGCGGCCGTCGTGCGTATCGATGCAATGCGTGCCGTTGTCCGTGTGCCCGGCGAGGTGCACCTGCACCACGCGTTCGCAGGGGATCGCATCGAGATACGCCACCGGGTCGAGGTCGTGATTGCGGCAGGTCACGTAGACATTGTTGACGTCGAGCAGCAGCGCGCAATCCGCCTCCACGGCGAGCCGCGCGATGAATTCCTCCTCGGGCATCGAGGAGGAAGCAAAGGTCAGGTAGGTGGAAGGATTCTCGAGCACCAGCGGTCGCTGCAGGTGGTCCTGGATGATGCGCACGCGCCGCACCATGTGCCGCAGACTTTCCTCGGTGTACGGCACCGGGTAGAGATCGTGGCCGTTGACGCCCGCGACCCCGGTCCAGCAGATGTGGTCGCCGAGCCAGTGCGCTTTCACGCGCTTCGCGAGCGCCGCCAGCTTGTCGAGAAAGGCGAAATCGACAGGGTCCGTGCTGCCGACCGACAGGCAGACGCCGTGCATGGCGATCGGGTACCGTTCAGCGATCTGGTCCAGGTACCAGAGCGGGCGTCCACCCGTATCGAGAAAGTTTTCGGACAGGATCTCGAACCAGTCCATCGCCGGCCAGTGCTCGGTGATGTAACGGAAATGCGGGGTGCGCAGGCCAACGCCCAGCCCGAGGTCGGGCAGGCGCCAGCAGTTCGGCAGCGGCCGGGCGGCCATGTCGTGATCCCCTGCCATGGTCCCCGCCGTCATGCGCGCCGATCTGCGTGCATGACGGCAGGGTCACGGGCTCGCGATCAGCCCATGTGCGCCGGATCGACCGGCACCTTGCAGCCGCCCTTGCCCTTGCAGCTGTTCTTGCCGGCGCAGCCGCCGTCGCCGCCCTTGCAGCCGCCTTGGCCTTTGCAGCCATTCTTGCCCGCACACTCGTGCCTGGCCGCGGTAGCGCAGCCGCCCTTGCCCTTGCAGCTGTTCTTGCCGGCGCAACCGCCGTCGCCGCTCTGGCAACCGCCCTTGCCCTTGCACTCGTTGTGGCCCTTACAGATGTGCTTGTCGCCGCCGCCCTCCGCCGGATTGGCGGATGCGACCCTGGCAAGCTCGGCGCCGGCGAGCAGACCGCCCGTCACGCCCAGCATCACCTTGCCGAAGTCCCGACGATTCATGGACATTGTGGGTTCCCCCAAATCATTGAGTTGACGCTGAAATGACCCGAAGGGTCGGTGATTAGACCGGCCGTAGCGAGCAAATACTACGCCCGGATTGCCGGCGCAGGTCCGCGGCGTCGGCTTCTTGCGACGCAACACGCCGGCGACATTCCCAACATGGCCCGGGCGGCGCTCGGTACCATCGCGGCCACGGATGAAGGTCCAGCGCCGCTTTGCTGTGATGTGGAGATCCCTGGGCCAGGCGCTGCAGCGCATCCTGCTCTCCGCGATTCCCCTGCTGTTCTTCGTGCTGCACGCCGCCGGCGTCCTGCCGCTCGAGTTCGTGCAGCGCATCGAGAATTACCTCTACGACGTGCGCGTCGGCTGGATGATGCCGAACGTCGTCGATCCGCGCGTCGTGATCGTGGACATCGACGAGGCCAGCCTCGCGGCCGAGGGGCAGTGGCCCTGGCCGCGGCGCAAGATCGCGGCGCTCAACGACGCGCTGTTCGACGATTACGGCATCCGCGCGCTCGGGTTCGACGTGCTGTTCGGCGAGCCCGAGCGCAGCGCGGAACTGCAGCTGATCGAGGCCATCGCCAGCGGCCCGCTCGCGGGCGACACCGGGCGCCTGGTGCGACTGGAGGAGATCCGCCGCGAGCACGAGGGCGACCGCCTGCTCGCGGAATCCCTGATCGCGCGCGACATCGTGCTCGGCTACGTATTCAAGCAACGGCCCGGCCCGTCCGAGCCCGCGACCACCGGCCTGCTGCCGCCGCCGGTCACCTTCGCGGACAGCCGCATCCACGGCCACGGCTGGCTGCGGCCGCTGGGCTACGCCGCCAACCTCCAGGCACTGCAGCAGTCCGCCCCGGCCGGCGGCTTCTTCGACACGCCGCTCACCGACGAGGACGGCGTGGTGCGCAGGGTGCCGCTCTACCAGTACTACGACGGCAACCTCTACGAATCGCTCTCCCTCGGCCTCGCGCGACTCGCGCAGGGCACGCCGGCAGTGCAGTTCGCCTTCGACGCGGGTCGCCCCGAGCGCCTCGCCTACCTCAGCCTCGGCGAGACCCGCATCCCGGTCGACGACCAGGGCGCGGTGCTGATTCCCTTTCGCGGCCCGCTCGGCAGCTTCCGCTACATCTCGGCCACCGACGTCCTGAACCAGCGGGCGCCGGCGGAGGCGCTGCAGGATGCCATCGTGCTGGTCGGCGCGAGCGCGCCGGGGCTGCAGGACGTGCGCGCGGTGCCGGTCGCCAAGGAGTACATCGGCGTGGAGGCGCACGCCAACCTGGTCTCGGGCTTCCTCGACGGCACGATCCCGTTCCGGCCGCGCCAGTCCGCGCTCGCCGAGATCCTGGCGCTGCTCGTGGTCGCGCTGCTCACGGCGCTCATCCTCCCGCGCCTGGCGCCGCTGGCCGGCTTCGGCCTGTTCCTGCTGCTGGTCGCCGCCGCGCTCGGCCTCAACCTCATGCTCTGGTCGCGCTACGGCCTGGTGCTCCCGCTCGCGGCCGTGCTGGTCTACACGACCATCGCGGCGCTGCTGCAGCTCACCTGGGGATACTTCACCGCCACCCGCCGCCGCCAGCGCCTGTCGCGCATCTTCGGCCAGTACGTGCCGTCCGAGATCGTCAGCGAGCTCGACGCCGGCGGCGCGGAAGTCTCGCTCGAGGGCGAGAGCCGGGAGATGTCGGTGCTGTTCTCCGACGTGCGCGGCTTCACGACCATCTCCGAGGGCCTGCAGGCGCGCGAGCTCACGCAGCTCATGAACGAGTTCCTGACGCCGATCACCGCCGCCATCCACCGCCACCGCGGCACCATCGACAAGTACATGGGCGACGCGGTGATGGCCTTCTGGGGCGCGCCGCTGCCGGATGCGGAGCACGCGGCGCACGCGGTCCAGGCGGCCCAGGCGATGGTCGCCGAGATGCGCGCGCTCAGGCCCGCCTTCGAGGCGCGCGGCTGGCCCGCGATCGAGATCGGGGTCGGCATCTCGAGCGGCGAGATGAACGTCGGCAACATGGGCTCGCAGTTCCGCGCCGCCTACACCGTGCTCGGCGACGCCGTGAACCTCGGCTCGCGCCTCGAGGGCCTCACCAAGACCTACGGCGTCAACATCATCGTCAGCGAACGGACCGTGGCGCTGGCGCCGGGCCTGAAATACCGCGAACTCGACCGCGTGCGGGTCAAGGGCAAGCAGGAACCGGTCGGCATCTACGAGCCGATCGCGCCGGCGGACGAGCCCGCGGCGCAGCGTTTCGCGGACGCGCTCGCCTGCTACCGGGACCAGGACTGGGACGGCGCAGAGACGCTCGTCACGGAACTGGAAGCCGCCGCGCCGCATCCGCTCCACCGGCTCTATCTCGGGCGCATCCGGCATTTCCGGTCGCAGCCGCCGCCGCCCGATTGGGATGGTGTTTTCACCTTCCACGCTAAATAATACGGCGCGACCCGGCGCGTCGTTCTCGGGGGGAGCCTGTGATCATCCGACTCATCCGCTGCATCGCGCTGGCGTGCGCGCTGGCACCCATCGCCGCTGTCTCCCAGTCCGGCACGGTCCTTGCCGACGCGGAGCGGCTCATCCGCGACGGCCGCGGGGCCGAGGCGTATCGCCTGCTCGCGCAGCACGAAGCCGCCCTCGCCGGCCAGTCGCTCTATGACTACCTCTATGGCGTCGCCGCGCTCGACGCCGGCCAGCCGCGCGCGGCCGTCGCGGCGCTCACGCGCGCGGTCGCCAACGACCCGCGCTCGGCAGCGGCGCGCCTCGAGCTCGGCCGCGCGTATCACGCCGCGGGCGAGCGCGCGGCGGCCGAGCGCCAGTTCCGCGAAGCGCTCGCACTGGGCCCGGCGCCAGGCACGCGCGCATCGGCCGAGGCCTGGCTGCGCGCGCTCGACCGGCCCGCCGCGGCGGCCACGTCCGGCTGGAGCGGAGGCTACGAGTTCGGCGCCGGCTTCGACAGCAACGCGAACGCTTCCACGGACGACGACACGTTCCTCGGCATCACGCTCAATCCCACCAATGTGGAGCAATCGTCGGCGTTCGCGACGCTCGCCGGCTGGTTCGGCCACGCAGCCGACCTCGGCGGCGG
Source organism: Steroidobacteraceae bacterium (assembly GCA_035720205.1). Taxonomy (GTDB): domain Bacteria; phylum Pseudomonadota; class Gammaproteobacteria; order Steroidobacterales; family Steroidobacteraceae; genus SCUD01. Next base: position 65,709 of record DASTOQ010000118.1, read on the forward strand.
CCGCATCCGGACGCATGGCCGCATCGGCCATCGCTGGAACCCCGACGCCGACTGGGTGGACCAGACCATCGCTGCGCTCGGCACGCAGCTGCGCTTCGGCGAGGGCCCGACCGTCTTCGGCCTCGGCCTGGGAGGCTGGTACGGGCTGCTGCACGGCGACCCGCATCACTGGAGCGCGAGCCTCGACCTCTCGCTGAGCCGCAGCTTCGGCGACGGCTGGCGCGCGACGGGCCAGCTGCGCGCGGGCCAGCTGCGCTACGAGGAGAGCGAATTCCCCGGCCTGTCCGTGCTCGACATGGACCAGCTGCTGGCGGCGATCTCGCTGCAGCGCGCGGGCGATACCGGGCACTTCGGCATCACGGCGTTCCTCGGCTCCGACGAAGAGCAGGAATCCGGCTCGCCCTTCGGCAACGAGCGCCTGGGACTGCAGTTCTACGGCGGCATCCGGGACGCGGCCGGCCGGGACGTCGGCGTCCAGGTCTCCTGGCAGGAAGTCGATTTCGACGACGCGCCCGGCTTCTTCGGCGGCGTCGACCGCTCCGACAACGCCTGGTCCGCCGCGTTCACGATCGGCATACCCGACTGGCCGGTCACCGGCATGCAGCTCACGCCGCGCATCGGCTGGAGCGGCAACGAGTCGAACATCCCGCTCTACGATTACGACCGCTTCGAGGCCGGACTGACGCTCACGCGCAAGTTCCGCCAGTGAGGGACGCCATGATGCCCCAGACCCACCGGATCCGCGCTTTCGTCGCCGCCTGCGCGGCCGCGCTCGCCTTCACCGCTGCCGCCGATGCGAAGGACGCCGGCAAGGCGCTGTTCGTCGCCGGCCAGGTCATGCTCGAGCGCGCGCCGCCCGTCCCGCTCGCGCAGGGCGACGCGGTGCAGGTCGGCGACACGATCGCGACCGGCGACAAGTCCCGCGCGCAGATCCTGATGAACGACGGCGCCCGCGTCGCGCTGCGCGCGAACTCGCGCTACCGCGTGGACGAGTTCAGCCTGCCCGCCTCGGTGGGAGCACCCACCCAGGCGACGACCACGCGCGCGGAAGGCGTCAGCGTGGCGACGCTGCTGAAGGGCGGGTTCAGGAGCTCGACCGGCGCAATCGGCAAGGACGGCGCCGGCAGCTACGAGGTGCGCACGCCCATCGGCACGCTCGGCATCCGCGGCACCGACTACACCGCCGTCTGGTGCCAGGGCGACTGCGCGGACGTGCCCGCCGCGGCGCCGGCCCGAAACGGCATGTACCTCGCGACGCACTCGGGCGCGATCGTGTTCCGCCATGGCGGGCGCGAGACCGTGGTCGAGGCGGGCCAGGCGATCTTCATCGCCGCGACCGATGCCTTGCCCGAGCCGCTCGACCAGCTGCCCGAATGGCTGAAGACGGACGGCGCCGGTCCGCTCGTGACCGGCGGGCGCGACGACGGCAAGGGCCAGTCCGCGCTGCCCGATTTCTCGGCCACCCACCAGCCGCCCGCCGGCCAGGCGCCAACGGATTCCACGGCGCCGGACCCGTCGGATCCCGCCGGCAGGCCGGGCCTGGAGCGGCCGATCCGCGGCACCGTCGGCGGCCAGCCGATCGACCTGACGCAGGGCCAGATCGACCAGCGCAGCCCCAACAATCCGCCGCCCGGTACGCCGTCCCAGCCTCCGCCCGGCAACTGAGGGGCATGAACCCCGGGCATCACCGGATCGCGATCGTCGGAGCCGGTCCGGGGGGCCTGAGCGCGGCGGCCCACGCGGCACGGCTCGGGGTGGACCACGTGCTGCTCGAGGCGAGCCCCGCGCACGCGCACACGATCCAGCGCTACCAGAAGGGCAAGCACGTCATGGCGGAGCCGCCGGTGCTGCCGCTGCGCGCCGACCTGCCGTTCGAGGCCGGCACGCGCGAGACGGTGCTCGAGCGCTGGCGCGCCGGACTCGGGGCCACCGGCGCCAACGTCCGCTACGGCGCCGAGGTCACGGCGATCGCCAAAGGCGCCGACGGCTTCCGCCTCGCGCTCAAGGACGGCAGTGCGCTCACCGCCGACCACGTGGTGTTCGCGATCGGCATGCAGGGCAACCTGCGCCGGCTCGAGGTGCCGGGCGCCGACCTGCCCTGCGTGCAGTACCAGCTCGACGATCCCGACGAGTACCGCGGCGAGGTCATCGTGGTCGTGGGCGCGGGCGACGCGGCCATCGAGAATGCGGTCGCGCTGGCGGCGCAGAACGAGGTCGTCATCGTCAACCGCATCGACGAGTTCGCGCGCGTCAAGGACGGCAACCTCAAGCTGATCCTGAAGTCGATCGAGTCCGGCCGCATCGGCTGCTACTACCGCAGCGGCGTCGCCGCCATCGAGCGCGCGCACGGCGACGGCGTGCGCCCATACGTGCTGGTGCTCAACACCGCGGACGGCGAGGCGCGCATCGCCTGCGACCGCATCATCGCGCGCATCGGCGCCATCCCGCCGCGCAAGTTCGTGGAGGCCTGCGGCATCGCCTTCCCGAGCGCGGACCCGATGGCCCTGCCCGCGCTGTCCTCGCGCTACGAGTCGAGCGTCAAGGGCCTCTACGTCATCGGCGCGCTCGGCGGCTACCCGCTCATCAAGCAGGCGATGAACCAGGGCTACGAGGTCATCGAGTACATCCTCGGCCGCGACCTGCGCCCCGCGGACCATCCGCTGTTCGAGGAGAAGTTCGCGAAGCTGCGCTTCGGCCTCACGGTGGACGACACGCTCGGCCTGGTCCAGGAGCGCATCCCGCTCTACCGCGAGATCAACCCGCTGCAGTTCCGCGAGTTCATGCTGGGAAGCCGGGTGCACCGCCCGGAGTCGGGCGCCACGATCTTCCGCCGCAACGACTACACCGACACCTTCTTCGCGATCGTCGACGGCACGGTCGAGATCGAGATCGGCGAGGAGGAACCCTATCGCCTCAGGCTGGGCAGCGGCCAGTTCTTCGGCGAGATGAGCCTGCTGTCGGGACGCCGCCGCTCGGCCACGGCCTACGCGGGTCCCGGCTGCGTGCTGGTCGAATCGCCGCGGCGCGAGGTGCTGAAGCTCGTCAACTCGATCGAGGCCGTGCGCCACCACATCGACCGGCACTTCGTCATCCGCGCCATCCAGACCGCGTTCGCACCGAACGCCTCGGACGAGGAACTCGAGGCGGTGGCGGAGCGCGCCAGGGTCAACGACTACAAGCCCGGCGCGGTGATCTTCGCCGAGGGGGCGGAGGCCGACACCCTGCATCTCATCCGCAGCGGGTCGGTGGCCGTGTCGCGCAACATCGGCGGGCGCGAGATCGTCACCTCCTACGTCGCCGCCGGCAATTACGTCGGCGAGATGGGGCTGATGGGCAGGACGCGCCGCGCCGCCACCGTGCGCGCCAATGTCGCGACCGAAACCGTGAGCCTCTCCGCCGCCGATTTCGACGCCTTGCTGGCGAGGAACCCCGAACTGCGTCAGAAGGTGCAGGCCCTGGTGCGCAAGCGCCTGGCCGAGAACGCGCGCATCTCCGCGCAGCCGCAGACCGGCGACATCGTCTCGTTCCTGATGCAGCAGGGCCTCGGCGAGGCGACCGACGTGCTCTTGATCGACGAGTCGCTCTGCATCGGCTGCGACAACTGCGAGAAGGCCTGCGCCGGCACCCACGACGGCACTTCGCGCCTCGACCGCGAGGCCGGGCCGACCTATGCGCGCCTGCACGTGCCGACCTCCTGCCGCCACTGCGAGGACCCGCACTGCATGACCGACTGCCCGCCGGATGCGATCCGGCGCGCGCCGAACGGCGAGGTCTACATCCGCGACAACTGCATCGGCTGCGGCAACTGCGAGCGCAACTGCCCCTACGGCGTGATCCAGATGGCAGCAGCCGAGGCGGAGGGCCCGAAGAAGGCCGTCAAGTGCGACATGTGCAAGGACCTCTCCGGCGGGCCCGCCTGCGTGCGCGCCTGCCCGACCGGCGCTGCGATCCGCGTCGGGCCCGAGAGCCTCATGGACCTGGTGGCGCGCGTGGAGCGATAGTGCAGGAGTCGCTGCTCGCCTACCGCCGCATGCGCTACCTCTGGGTGGCCGGGGCGCTCGCCGCCGCCGCGATCCTCGCCTACGCCCTGCACCGCCCGCCCGAGGCGCCGGACGGCGGCACCTGGCTCGGCTACACGCTGGGCGGCGTCGCCGCGGCGCTGGTGCTGCTGCTCGGCGCCTTCGGCATCAGGAAGCGCGCCTACGCCTCCACGCTCGGCAGCGTGCGCGGCTGGCTGTCGGCGCACGTCTACCTGGGGCTCGCGCTGGTGGTGGTCATGACGTTGCACGCGGGTTTCCAGTTCGGCTGGAACGTGCACACGCTCGCCTACCTTCTGGTGTGCGTAGTCGTCGCCAGTGGCGTTGCCGGCGTGTGGTTCTACCTGCGCTATCCGGAGCAGATGAGCCGCAACCGCGCCGGCGAGACGCGCGACCAGATGCTGGCCGAGCTCGCCGACCTCGACCGCCTGTGCGCGAAGCAGGCCGCGGCGCTCGGCGGCGAATTCCCGGACGTGATCGTGAGCGCGCGCGACCGCACCGCGCTCGGTGGCGGCGCCATCGCCGTCCTCGCCGGTCGCGACCGCTCGCGCGTGGTGCTGCCGGGCGCGCATGGCGCCGGCGGCACGGTGCTGCCGAATCCCGGGCAGTCGCGCCTCGCCGACTGGCTCGGCCACGAGCTCGCCGAGAGCACCGACGGCGAGCGTACGCGCCTGATCCACGAGTTGATGGCGCTCGTCCACACGCGCCGCGGCTTGCTCGAGCGCCTGCGCCGCGACGCGCAGATCCGCGCCTGGCTGGACGCCTGGCTGTACGTCCACGTCCCGGCCACCTGCGCGCTGCTCGCGGCGCTGGCCGCCCACGTGGTCGTCGTGTTCCTCTACTGGTAGCCGATGCGCGTCCTCATCCGCTTCCTGAGGCGCGGGCAGGCCGGGGCGGTCGAGGCGAAGGAGCGCCTGTTCGACGGCGAGGCCGTCACGCTCGGCCGCTCGACCGACCAGGCGCTGCAGCTCAAGGACCGTCGCGTCGCGCTGCGGCACGCCAGCATCGCGCTGCGCTCCGGTGCGCCGGTGATTTCCAGCCGCGCGCCGGCCGGCATCGTCGTCAACGACACGCTGTGCCGCGAGGCAGCGCTGCAGCCGGGCGACGAGGTCCGCATCGGCGCCAACGTGCTGCGCGTGTTCGAGCCACCCCGGGGCATCGACCTCGCCTTCAGCTTCGAGCTCGATCCGGAAGTCGCGGCCGAGGCGACCGGCCTCGACCCCAGGCGCCTCGACTTCCAGGCGCTGTCGTGGCGGCGCGCGCCCCTCAACTGGACGCTGGCGATCGCGACGCTCCTGCTGTCGCTCGTGATCCCGGCTTCCGGCCTGATGCAGGAAGGCTGGCAGGAGCGGCTGCGCGCGGGTCCGCTGCCCGACGACGGCTTCTGGCTGTCCGGGCCGCTGTCCTCGGCACATCATCATGTGGGCTGGCGCTGCGAGACCTGCCATCAGCAGCCCTTCGTGCGCGTGCAGAACGCCGCCTGCACCGACTGCCACGCCGAGGTCGGCCGTCACTTCGCCGCGGACGGGCCGCAGACGGAACTCGAGACCATGCGCTGCGCCGGCTGCCACGCCGAGCACAACGAGCCCGCGACGCTGGTGCGGCGCGACGACGCGCTCTGCATCGATTGCCACGCCGGCATCGCCGCGGTCGCGGGCCCGGACGCCTGGCTCGAGGACGTCGCCGATTTCCACGACGCGCACCCGGACTTCCGTCTCGCCGGGGGCGAGCCCGAGCGGCTCAAGTTCCCGCACGACGTGCACCTGGACCCGAAGGGCATCGAGGGCAAGGACGGCAACGACGTCGTCATGGCCTGCGACGACTGCCACCGGCCCGAGGCGGACGGCGGGCGCATGCAGCCGGTCACGATGGAGGCGCATTGCGCCGACTGCCACCGCCTGGATTTCGACCCGGCGTTCCCGGAAGCGACCGTGCCGCACGCGGAGGCGAGCACGGTGCTGCGCCGCCTGGTCGAGTACTACAGCCGCAGCTTCCTCGAGCTCTACCCGGACCCGCAGGCGACGGCGCAGCCGGCGCGCCCGGCGCGCGTGCCGGGCCGGATCACCGATGCGCGCGAGCGGGCGCGGCTGCTGCAATTGGCGCGCGAGCGCGCCTTCACGGTCGCGCGCGACCTGTTCGAACGGCGCAGCTGCCACGACTGCCACGAGATCGCTGCGACCGGCAACCCGGACGACCCCTGGAAGGTCGAGCCCGCAAAGTTGCGGAGCGCCTGGATGCCGAAGGCGCGCTTCAACCATGCACGCCACTCGACCGCGCTCTCCGAATGCGGGCTCTGCCACGATGCGGCGCGCTCGAAGGACGCGGCGGATGTCCTCATGCCGAAGATCGAGGACTGCCGCGAATGCCATGGCAGCGGCGACCCGCACCGCAACCCGGAGGGCCGCGTGCAGAGCGGCTGCACGATGTGCCACGGCTTCCACGACTCGCGCCATGGCGCCTGGGCGGGCGCAACACGATGAGCGCGGCGCGTGGGCGGGTGGCGATCGCGCTCGCTTTGTCCCTTGCCGGCTGCGGGGGCGGCGGGACTGCGGACGCGCCGCCGGGCGCGGTCGATCCGCCGCCCGCGGGCTGTGACGGTTCCTGTGCCGGGCCGGCGAGTTTCCTGGGCGTCTCCGAGGTTGAAACGGTCGTCACCCGCGCGGTCGCCGAGGCGCAGGCGCGGGCTGCGCCGGCGACCATCGCGGTGGTGGACCGCGTCGGCAACGTGCTGGCCGTATTCCGCATGAACGGCGCCGCGACCGCGGTGACCGTGGAGTCGAACGGCGCGAGCGGCGGGCTCGAAGGCGTTGCCATCGTACCGGACACCATGGCCGCGATCGCGAAAGCGCTGACCGCCGCCTATCTCTCGACCGAGGGCCACGCCTTCGGCACGCGCACCGCGAGCCAGATCGTGCAGGAACACTTTAATCCTGGAGAGGTCCTCGCCCCCGCAGGTCCTTTGTTCGGCGTGCAGTTCAGCCAGCTGCCCTGCTCCGACCTTTCGGCGCGCTTCGCAGGCGGCGCGGCGGATGCGGGGCCGAAGCGCTCGCCGCTCGGCCTGTCCGCCGACGCGGGCGGGCTGCCGCTCTACAAGGGTGGCACGCCGGTCGGCGGCATCGGCGTGATCGCCGACGGCGTCTACGGCCTCGACGCCAACGTGCAGGACGTGGATGCCGATCTCGACGAGCTGATCGCGCTCGCCGGCACTTTCGGGCTGGCCGCGCCCGATGACCGGCGCGCGGAGCGCATCAGCGCGGACGGCAAGCTGCTGCGGCTCGCGGACGCGCAGTTCGCCGATCTCGCCTCGAACACGGGCGCGCCGCCCGCGTTCGCTGCGATCAATGGCGTCGCGGGCGCGCTGGTCGCGGTGCAAGGGTATGCCGCAGCCAGCGTGATCGCGGGCACCGCCTTCGGCCAGCCCGCCTCCGGCATCCGCGCCGATGCGCTCGACTATCCGGGCCTCGGCGCCTTCGTGCTGGTGGACGCCGCCGACGCCGAGCGTTACCGGCCGATCGCGGGCACCGACGGTCCCGGTGCGCTGACTGCCGCCGAGGTGCGGACCATCATCGCCGAAGCTTTGCGCATCGCGAACCGCACGCGCGCTCAGATCCGCCGCCCGCTGGGCGGGCCGGCGCGCGTGACCGTCACGGTGGTGGACACCAACGGCGTCGTCCTCGGCATCGCGCGCGGGCGCGACGGCCCGGTGTTCGGCATCGACGTCTCCCTGCAGAAGGCTCGCAGCGCGGCGTTCCTGTCTTCCGCCGCAGCTGCGGCGGCCCTGGCCGGCGCGGCGGATGCCGTATACCTCGACGGCGGCCTGGTCGTGCTGCGCAACGAAACCATCGGCCAGTACGTCACGGACCTGCGCGCCTTCACCGGCCTGCCGAATGCGCTGGCGGACGGCGCGATCGCGTTCAGCACGCGCGCCGTCGGCAACCTCGCGCGTCCGTACTATCCCGATGGCGTGGACGGGGCCCCCGCAGGACCGCTGTCGAAGCCGGCCGGCGAGTGGACGCCGTTCTCGACCGGCCTGCAGCTCGACCTCGCGCACAATGCGATCATCCAGCACGTCGCCTTCGTCGCGGGCCTCGCGCCGGACGTGCCGCAGAACTGCACCGGCGTGCAGGGCTTCAACCTGGGCTTCGGCGCGAGCGGCGCCTTCGGGCAGCTCGCGAACGGGCTGCAGATCTTCCCGGGCGGCGAGCCGATCTACCGCGGCAGCGCGCTGGTCGGTGGCATCGGCGTCTCCGGCGACGGCGTGGACCAGGACGACATGATCGGCTTCCTGGGCTTGCACGAGGCCTCCGCCCTGCTCGGCGGCGCGATCGGCAACGCCCCCGCCGCGATGCGCGCCGACACGCTCGTGCCCGCCGGCAACCGCCTGCGCTACGTCAACTGCCCGCAGGCGCCCTTCATCGACTCCAGCGCGGAGGGCGTCTGTGAAGGCAAGTAGCCTCACCGTGCTGGCCGCGCTCCTCGCCTCCGCCGCCACCGCAGAAACTTTAAATGGGGACGCATCCCAATTACCGGAAATAAATGGGATGCGTCCCCTTTATGAGCGGTGTCCGCCGCAGGAGCCGGTGGAACCCAATCGGCGCAGCCCGACCATTCCGGTGCTGCGCTTCGAGCCGACGCCCTGCGATCCGGCGCGCCTCCCGGACGCCGACCCGAACGCGCTCAACGAGTTCTCCGATCTGCCGGACCGCTGGCGCATCGTCAGCCTGCTCGGCTACCGCGAGAACCTGCTCGATCCCTATCACGGCAATAACTGGCTGAAGGGCGACCGCCCCGCCTTCGGCGAGGACTGGTTCTTCAACCTCGGCCTGGTCAGCGACAGCGTGATCGAGCCGCGTCGCTTCCCGGTGCCGGTCGCCGTCGCGGATTCGGGCGATCCCGGCAGCCTCGACACGATCGGCGACGGCGAGCAGCAGGTCTACGCCGAGAACCTCATCGCCGAGTTCGTGCTGTACCAGGGCAGCACGGTCTTCAAGCCGCCGGACTGGGAGATCCGCTTCACGCCGGTGTTCAACTTCAACCACGCGGAGGTGAACGAGCCCGGCATCCTGAAGGCCAACCCCGCGCTCGGCAGCTCGCGCACCGAGGGCGTGATCGGCGTGCAGGCGCTGTTCGTGGACAAGCACCTGCGCAACGTCTCCGAGCGCTACGACTTCGACAGCATCCGCCTCGGCGTGCAGCCCTTCACCGCCGACTTCCGCGGCTTCCTGTTCCAGGACAGCCCGTTCGGCCTGCGCCTGTTCGGCACCCGCGACAACAACCGCTGGCAGTACAACCTCGCCTGGTTCCGCCGGCTCGAGAAGGACACCAACAGCGGCCTCAACAACCTGGTCGAGCTCGGCGGCGACGCGTTCCGCGACGACGACGTGTTCGTCGCCAACCTCTACCGCCAGGACTGGCCCGCACTCGGCTACAACTCGCAGCTCGTGCTCGCGCACAACATGAACCGCGAGGGCCGCGACCAGCGCTACGACGACAACGGCTTCATCCAGCGGCCGTCCTCGCTCGGCCTCGAACGCGCGCGCGACTACGACGTCACCTACCTCGGCTACAACGGCGACGGCCACGTCGGCCGCTGGAACCTGAGCGTCTCCGCCTACGGCGCCATCGGCGAGGAAGACCTGGGCGCCTTCACGACGCAGTCCTCCGACGTCCGCGCCTTCTTCGGCGCGGCCGAGGTCTCGCGCGACTTCGACTGGGTCCGCGCGCGCGGCACGCTCATCTATGCGAGCGGCGACGACGATCCGTTTGACGACGTCTCGCAGGGCTACGACGCGATCTTCGAGAACCCGCTGGTCGCCGGCGCCGACACCAGCTTCTGGATCCGCCAGCCGGTGCCGCTGATCGGCGGCGGCCGCGTCTCGCTTTCGGGCCGGAACGGCGTCCTCAACTCGCTGCGCTCCTCCAAGGAGTTCGGCCAGTCGAACTTCACCAACCCCGGCCTGCTGCTCGTCGGCGCCGGCGGCGACATCGACCTCACGCCGACGCTGCGCGCCTCGGTGAATGCCAACTACCTCTGGTTCGCCGACACCGCCGTGCTCGAAGCCGCGCGCATGCAGGCCGGCATCGGCCGCGAGATCGGCCTCGATCTCTCGCTCGCGCTGACCTGGCGGCCGTTCGCCTCCCAGAACATCGTGCTGCGCCTCTCCGCCGCGGCGCTGGTGCCGGGTCGTGGATTCGTGGATTTGTACGGCAAGGAAACGCCCTACTCCATCCTCGGCAACCTGGTGTTCGCGTACTGACATGCGAAGGCAGGCATACATTGCCGCAAGCGCGCTCGCCGCCGCCCTGGCGCTCGCCGCCCTCGCCTCCGACGAGCACGGCAAGGCGGTCGAGCGGCAATGGGTGACCGCGCCCGTCGCGCCTGCCTGGCAGACGCGCGAGCAGGCGCAGGCGAAGACCGCCGGCTGCATGGACTGCCACCGCGAGACCGACCAGCCCTCGATGCACGCGAGCTCCGCGGTCGTGCTCGGCTGCACCGACTGCCACGGCGGCGATGCCGGCGTGCGCTGGAGCGGCCCGGCCGTCGAAACCAGCACCGACTACGCCGCCGCGCGCGATCGCGCGCACGTGCTGCCGCGCTTCCCGGACGACTGGCGCTGGCCGGCGAGCGCGAACCCGGTGCGCAGCTACACGCTGCTGAACCGCGAGGCGCCCGAGTTCATCCGCTTCGTGAACCCCTCCGACTACCGCGTGGTGCGCGAGGCCTGCGGCGCCTGCCACCTGAAGACCATCCTCGCGGCCGAGCGTAGCCTGATGTCAACGAATGCGATGTTCTGGGGCGGCGCCGCGTACAACAACGGCCTGCTGCCGTTCAAGAACTACATCCTCGGCGAGGCCTACACGCGCGACGGCCGCGCCGCCATTCTCGAGGGCGCGCCGGCTGCTGCGTCCGACCGCGCCGCGCACGGCATCCTCGAGAAGCTCTATCCGCTGCCGCCCTGGCAGAACCTCGAGCCCGCCGACATCTTCCGCGTATTCGAGGACGGCGGCCGCAACCTCGGCAATCTCTTCCCCGAGACCGGGGTGCCGAACGTGCCCGGCCAGATCCAGCGCCTCGAGGAACCGGGCCGGCCGGACATCCGCCAGAGCAACCGCGGCCCCGGCACCGGCGCGCGCATCGCCGTGCCGGTGCTCAACATCCACAAGACGCGCCTGAATGACCCGCTCGCCTGGTTCCTCGGCACCAACGACCAGCCCGGCGACTACCGCTCCTCCGGCTGCTCCGCCTGCCACGTGGTGTACGCCAACGACCGCGACCCGAAGCACGCCGGTCCCTACGCGCAGTTCGGGCACGGCGGCACGACGCAGACGCGCGACCCCACCATCCCGCGCGAGCGCCCGGGCCACCCGCTCGCGCACGCCTTCTCGCGCGCGATCCCGACCAGCCAGTGCATGGTCTGCCACATGCACCAGCCCAACATGTTCATGAACACCTACCTCGGCTACACGATGTGGGACTACGAGTCGGACGCGCCCTTCATGTGGCCCGAGAAGCAGAAATACCCCACCGCCGCCGAGGCGCGCGCGATCTACGACCGCAATCCAGAGGGTGCGGCGGCGCGCGGCCTGTGGGGCGACCTCGAGTTCCTGAAGCGCGTGTCGGAACTCAACCCGCAACTCAAGGACACCCAATTTGCCGATTACCACGGCCACGGCTGGAACTTCCGCGCCATCTTCAAGCGCGACCGCAAGGGCAGGCTGCTGGACGCGGAGGGCAAGGTCGTCGCCAACGACGATCCGGACAAATTCCGGAAAGCCGTGCACCTCTCCTCGTCGCACGCCGACGCCGGCATGCATTGCGTGGACTGCCACTTCGCACAGGACTCGCACGGCAACGGCCATCTCTACGGCGAGGTCGCGCAGGCGGTCGAGATCGACTGCAAGGATTGCCATGGCACGGTCAGCGCCTACCCGACGCTACGCACCTCCGGTCCCGCAGCCGGCCCGAGCGGCACGGATCTCTCGGTGCTGCGCAACCCCGACGGTCGCCGCCGCTTCGAGTGGCTGGGCGGAAAGCTCATCCAGCGCTCGATCCTCGACCCGCAGCGCGAGTGGGAAGTGTCGCTGGTCAAGGACAGCGTGACGCCGGCGAATGCGCACTACAACGAGAAGGCCGCGCGCGCGAAGCTCATGTCGCGCGACACGAAGACGCTCGCCTGGGGCGCGAAGGTTGCGCCGGACGACCTCGCGCACGCCGACGAGGAGATGGAGTGCTACGCCTGCCATACCTCGTGGACCACGGCCTGCGGCGGCTGCCACCTGCCGATCGAGGCGAACTGGAAGAGCGAGTCGCATCGCTACGAGGGCGGCACGTTCCGCAACTGGTCGAGCTACAACCCGCAGGTGGCGCGCGACGAGGTGTTCATGCTCGGCCTGCGCGGGCCGACCGAGGGCGGCAAGGTCGCCCCGGTGCGCTCCTCTTCCGCGCTGGTGCTTTCCTCCACCAACGCGAACCGCGAGCGGATCTACGTGCAGCAGCCGCCGATCGCGGCCTCGGGCTACAGCTCGCAGGCGATGAACCCGCACTACCCGCACACCGAGCGCAAGACCGAGACCAGGCGCTGCAACGACTGCCATCTCTCGGCCGCCGGCGACAACAACGCGATCCTGGCGCAGACGCTCGGGCTCGGGACCCAGTTCATCAACCTGCTGGGCTTTCACGCCTGGGTGGGCACGGACGGCGAGGTCGCCGCGGTGCAGGTGACGGAATGGGACGAGCCGCAGGCGGTGATCGGCAGCTACCTGCACCGCTACGCCTATCCCGACTGGTTCCGCCGCCACGGCGAGCGCGGGCTTGCGCTTCCGCAGGCCTCGACGCACGCCTCCGGCCCCGCGCGCTGCCTGCAGCTGCGCGGCGAGTACCTCTACGTGGCGGAAGGCAGGCGCGGGCTCGTCGTCTACGACGCAGCCAGCATCGGCAACAAGGGCGTGAGCCAGAAACTCATCACCGCGCCCTTCTCGCCGCTCGGCCACGACACGCGCGTCCGGACCCGCAACGCCAGCTGCGTCGCGCTGCCGACCACGCAGCCGGTGCACCCGGCCCGCAACGAGGGCGAGCTGATGCGCGTCGCGAACCTGGAGCAGCCGTTCGCGCCGATCTACAACTACGCGCTGGTGACCGATACCGTCGAAGGGCTGATCCTGGTGGACATCAACACGCTCGCCGACGGCGAGTTCCGCAACAACCACCTGCGACGCGCGCTGACCTGGAATCCCGGCGGCGTGTTCGCCGGCGCGCGCCACCTGACGATCGGCGGCAACTACGCCTACGTGATCGCAGATGCGGGGCTCGTGGTCGTGGACCTCTCCGACCCGCTGGCGCCGAAGGCGGCGGCGCCCCTGCCGCTGCGCGACGGCCGCGCCGCGGCGCTGCAGTTCCGGTATCTCTTCGTGACGGATGCGGGCGGCCTGCGCGTCGTGGACGTCACCCACCCGATGCAGCCGAAACTGCTGCCCGATGCCGCGGTCCCGCTCGCGAGCGCGGCTGGTGTTTTCGTCGCCCGCACCTATGCCTACGTCGCGGATGGCGCGAAGGGCCTCGCGATCGTGGACGTCGAGCGCCCCGCGAAGCCTCGGCTCCTGCGCCATTTCGACGCCGACGGCGCGATCGCCGACGCGCGCGACGTGGTCGTGGCCTCGACCAACGCCACGCTCTTCGCCTACGTCGCGGACGGCGCGGCCGGGCTCAAGGTGATCCAGCTCACGGCGCCGGACACGCAGCCGGACTTCTACGGCTTCAGCCCTGAGCCGCGCCCGCGGCTCATCGCGCGCTACGCCACCCGGCATGCGGCGCTCGCGCTCTCCCGCCCGCTCGAGCGCGACCGCGCGGTGGACGAGACCGGCGGACAGGTTGCAGTATTCGGGCGGCGCGGCTCGCGGCCGTTCAACGGCGCCGAGATGCGCCGGCTGTATCTCGATCGCGATGGCGCGCCCTGGGTGGTGCCGGATGAGTGGTGAATCGATGAAGCAGGTGACGGACCGGGCGCGAGGCTGGATACGGTCGGCGAGCATCGCCATCGCCGTCCTGGCGGCAGCGCCGTCCGCCCGCGCCGCCGACGCGCCCGCCAGCCATCTCGGCGTCGCCTCCTGCGCATCCGGCGTCTGCCACGGCGTCGCGAAGCCGGTCGAGAACGCCACCGTGCTGCGCAACGAATACGTCACCTGGTCGCATTTCGACCCGCACGCCGGCGCGTACCGGACGCTGCGCAGCGACGATTCCAAGCGCATGGCCGCGCGTCTCGGCATCGCCGACCCCACGCGCGAGCCGCTGTGCCTCGATTGCCACGCCGAGAACGTGGCCGCGGCCCTGCGCGGGCCGCGATTCCAGTTCGACGACGGCGTGGGCTGCGAGGCCTGCCACGGCGCCTCGGCGCGCTGGATCGCGAGCCACGACGACGCGCCGCGCGTGACGCATGCGGACAACGTCGCGGCGGGCATGATCGCCCTCGAACGCGCGGAAGTTCGCGCCGGCGTCTGCGCGGGATGCCACGTGGGCTCGGCCGAGCGTATGGCCGGCCACGCGCTGATGGCCGCGGGTCATCCGCGCCTCACCTTCGAGCTCGACACCTACAGCGAGCTCTGGCGCACCAGCGGCGGGCGCGAGCATTACCGGCGCGACGAGGACTATGCGAAGCGCAAGGCGGCGTCCGACAGCGTCGAGGTCTGGCTTGCCGGGCTGGTCGAGGCCGCGGACCGCACGCTGGCCATCGCCGGCGACGGGCGCCATTCGCGCGGCGTGTTCCCGGACTTTGCGCTGTTCAACTGCTACGGCTGCCACCGCTCGATGAAGCTGCGCCGGTTCCGCGACGCGCCCGGCCTCGCGCCCGGCAGCCTGCGCGTGCAGGACAGCGCGCTGGTGATGCTGGCGATCGTCCTGGATGCGCTCGAGCCCGCGCGCGGCGTGGCGCTGCGCGACGCCACGACGCGCCTGCATCGCGCCGCCAACGAGGGCATGCCGGCGCTGCGCGACGCGGCCGCGGCCTTGCGCCAGGAGATGCCCGCGCTGCGCGACTGGGCCGCCGGCCGCCGCCCGGGCGCAGACGACCGCGATGCGGTGCTTGCGGCCATCCTCGCCGCCGCCGGGCGCGGCGAGTTTCCCGATTACGCCGCCGCCGAGCAGGCGGCGATGGCGGTGACGCTGCTGCTCGCCGCCTCGGGCCGCACGCTCGACTCCGACCCGCGCATCGAGGCGCTGTTCGCCGATCTCGAGGACGACGAGCGCTACGACCCCGCACGCTTCGCCAGAATTCTGTCGCGCCTCCGTTAATGGGGACGTGTCCAATGACCGGTCATTGGACGCGCCCCCTTTGGAATTTGGCACTGCGGTAAGTACGCATCCGCGCCGCCGCGCGCAATCTCGTAAAATTAAATGGGATGCGTCCCCATTTATGTATTTCACCAAAGCACTGCTGAGGCCGCCGCCGCCGACCTTTGCCCAGGGCCTGACCATGGCCCACGAGGGCACGCCCGATTACGCGAACGCGCTCGCGCAGCACCAGGCCTACACCGTCGCGCTCGAGCGCTGCGGCGTCGCAATCTCGGTGCTCCCGGCGGAACCGGGCTACCCGGACAGCTGCTTCGTCGAGGACGTGGCGGTCCTCACGCCACGCGGCGGGATCATCACGCGCCCCGGCGCGCAGTCGCGCAAGGGCGAAGTCGAGACCGTCGCCGCGGCCTTGCGCGTGCACTATCCCGACCTCGTGCGCATCATGCCGCCCGGCACCCTGGACGGCGGCGACATCTGCGACGCCGGCGGCCATTTCCTGATCGGCCTGTCGGCGCGCACCAACGACGAAGGCGCGCGACAGCTCGCGGCCTGGCTCGCGGACCTCGGCTATTCCTCCTCCACGATCGACATCCGCGGCGTGCGCGGCCTGTTGCACCTGAAGACCGGGCTCTCCTACATCGGCGACGGGCGCGTGCTGCTCACGAGCGAGATCCCCACGGGCGACGCGCTGGCCCCATTCGAGCAGCTGGTCGTGCCGGACCACGAGCGCTATGCGGCGAACTGCGTGCGCGTCAACGACTGCATCCTGATCGCCGCCGGCTACCCGCAGGTCGCGGCCATGCTCGACCGCGACGGCTATGTGACCATCCCGCTCGACATGTCCGAGTTTCGCAAGATGGACGGCAGCCTCACCTGCCTGTCGCTGCGGTTCTGACCATCGGGGACGTTTCCGCTGACGGCAGAGCTTCGGCACGCGGCGAGCACGGCCCGGGCGCGCTAGACTAAGGTCTCGTCCACCGCCATCGCTTGACCCCGGCAGGCCCATGAGTCGATTGCGGAATATCGTCCTGGTCC
>DASTOQ010000119.1:0-16004 GCA_035720205.1 Steroidobacteraceae bacterium
CCCGACTGGCTGCTGGGCAAGGGGCAGGCACTGGCGGCGCTCGGACGGCCGCGCGAGGCGCTGCTGCCGCTCGAGCAGGCGCGCGCGGTCGCTCCACACTATGAAGACGTCTGGCGCGCGAACGTCGCCGCGCTCGAGGCCGCGGACGAGCCCGACCGCGCGGCGGCGCTTTCGGCAGAGGCCGGCCGCGCATTCCCGCAGGCGGCCTGGCCGCGCGAGCAGGCGAGTGCGCTCGAGCGCACGCGCCTGGTCGAACGCGGCACGCGCCTCTCGCTCGGCATGAGCTACGAGGATCTCTCCGGGGGGCGCGCCTCCTGGCAGGCCCTGACCGCGGGCATCGATCATCCGCTCGATGCGCGGCGGCGCATCCTCGCGGGCGTCAACGTCGAGGAGCGCTTCGACACCCAGGACGAGCAGTTCTCGATCGGGCTGGTGGACCGCATGGGCGGCGACTGGACCTGGGGCGTCTCGGCGGATGCCGCCCCGGATGCCGAGGTCCTGCCGGAGTGGATCCTGGCCGCGGAGCTCGGACGCAGGCTGCCCGGCGATCGCGGCATCAGCCTGCGCGCGCGCCACGCGAGCTACGCGGCGGTGGACGTCAGTTCGCTCACCGCCGGCATCGAGCAGTATTTCGCGGCTTTCCGCCTCGCCTACGCGCTCACGGCGTCGAAGCCGGAAGGGACCTCGGCGCGCCTGGGGCACACGCTGCGCCTGGCGCGGGATTACGGCGACGGCAGCCAGGCCACTTTCGCCCTCGGCTACGGCGAGGAGGCCGAGACCGTGGCGCCGGGCGTGGTGCAGGTGACGCGCAACAAGAGCGTGTCGGTGCACGGCCTGCACTGGGTGGTTCCGGCCTGGGGCTTCGCCTGGGAAGCCGGCTGGCATGAACAGGGCGATCTCTACGATCGCGTGCGGCTGCGCGTTGGACTCGAACACCGGTTCTGAGCTGGTCGTCCTGTTCGCCTGGCGCAGCGCGGAATTCGCGGCGCTCGCCTCGGCGCTGATGCTCGCCATCTCGCTCATCGTGCGCGCCCGGCTGCGGCGCGAGGAGCGGCTGCGCGATGCCGTGATCGCCACCTGGCGGCCACTGCTCGCGCAGGTCGCGCTGGAACAGGAACCGCCCGCGCTGCCGCAGCCGCGCCGCCGCGAGCTGCCGCACCTCATGGAGGAATGGAACGCGATGCACGACTCGCTGAAGGGCGAGTCGGGGCGGCGGCTCAATGCGCTGGCGCCGCGCTTCGGCTTCGACGTGGCCGCGCGGCGCGGCCTGCGCGCCGGCAGCGTGAGCGACCGCATCCTCGCGATCCGCACGCTCGGCAACCTGCGCGACGCATCCGCGTGGAAGGAGCTGCAGGAGCAGCTGGTCTCGGAGAATTCGCTGGTGTCGTTCTACGCGGCGGCGGCCCTGGTTTCGATCGACGCGCCGCGCGCGATGCCGGGCATCATGCGCGAGCTGTCCGAGCGCGAGAGCTGGCCTGCGGAGGCCATGGCCCGCCTGCTGACGGACGCGGGCGCCGGGATCTCGCGCGAGCCGGTCCGCGCGCTGATGCTGTCGCTGGCGCCGGACAAGGTGCCGCCGCTGCTGCCCTGGCTGTCGCACGTGGACGCCGTGCTCGGCAGCGAGGTCGCGGTGGAGCTGCTGCACCGCAATCCGGAGCATGTCGGCATCGTGTCCGCGGCGCTGCCGGTGGTGCAGGATCCCGCGCTGCTGCCGGGGCTCGTGCGCTATGCGGACTCCGCGAGCGCGCTGGTGCGCGAGCACCTGGCCGAGGCGCTGGGCCGGCTCGGCGGGCTCGAGCAGGAAGCGCTGCTGGTCCGGCTGATGGGCGACCGCGTGTGGTGGGTGCGCTACCGCGCGGCGCAGGGCATGCTGAAGCTCAAGGGCATGGACGACGCGCGGTTGCTGGCGCTGCGCGCGCGACTCACCGACCGCTACGCG
This sequence comes from Steroidobacteraceae bacterium, assembly GCA_035720205.1. GTDB lineage: Bacteria > Pseudomonadota > Gammaproteobacteria > Steroidobacterales > Steroidobacteraceae > SCUD01. The sequence continues at coordinate 1,940 of DASTOQ010000119.1, forward strand.
GCCAACATGCTCGACCAGGCGGTGGCCGAGGCCGCGCTGCCATGAATCCGCGCGGCTTCCTGGCCGGCGTGCAGTGGCTGTTCCTCGGCTATTTCGTGCTGCTGAACGTGATCTACCTCGGGCTCGCGTTCATCGCGCTGCACGGCCTGCGCCGCTACATGCGCGGCGCGAGCGCGGCCGAGCGCGTCTATTCGCACCTGCAGATGCCGGTGTCCATGATCGTGCCGGCCTACAACGAGGCGGCGACCATCGCGACTTCGGTGAAGGCGCTGCTGCAGCTGCGCTACCAGCACTTCGAGGTGATCGTCGTCAACGACGGCTCGACGGACGGGACGCTCGAGGTCCTGAAGCGCGAGTTCCGGCTGCAGCCCTTCCCCGAGGCCTATCGCGTGCAGATCAAGTCGCAGCCGGTGCGCAGCGTCTACCGCTCGTTGACGCACCCGAACCTGCGCGTGATCGACAAGGAGAACGGGGGCAAGGCGGACGCGATCAACGCCGGGATGAATTCCGCGCGCTACCCGATCGTCTACGCCGGCGATGCGGACTCGGTGCTCGACCCGCACAGCCTGGAGCACGTGGTGCGGCCGTTCCTCGAGGACCCGCGCACGGTCGCCTGCGGCGGCACGGTGCGCATCATCAACGGCTGCACCGTGCGCGGCGGCGTGATCGAGAAGGTGGCGCTGCCGCGCAATCCGCTCGCGCTGGTGCAGGTGGTCGAGTACCTGCGCGCCTTTCTCGGCGGGCGGCTCGGCTGGAGCGCGGTGAACGGGCTTTTGATCGTGTCCGGCGCATTCGGCGTGTTCCATCGCGACACGGTGCTGGCGGCGGGCGGGTTCCGCGCCGACGTGATCGGCGAGGACATGGAGCTGATCGTGCGCCTGCATCGCACGCTGTCCGGGCGCGGCACGCGCTATCGCATCACCTTCGTGCCGGACCCGGTGTGCTGGACCGAAGCGCCGGAGGACCTCGGCACGCTGGCGCGGCAGCGCAAGCGCTGGCACCGCGGGCTCGGCGAGAGCCTGGCGGTCAATCGCGGGCTCTGTTTCGCGCGCGGCAGCGGCGCGGCCGGCTGGCTCGCGTTCCCGTACTTCGTGCTGTTCGAGCTGCTGAGCCCGGTGATCGAGGTCGGCGGCCTGCTGGTGATGGCGGTGGCCTTCGCGCTCGGGATGATGAGCGGCATCGGCTTCCTGGCGTTCGTCGCGGCCGCGGTCGCGCTCGGCGTGATGCTCTCGGCCACCGCGATCCTGCTCGAGGAACTGTCGTTTCACACCTACCCTAAGGCGCGGCACGTGCTGCTGCTGTTCTTGGTGTCCATCCTCGAGAATCTCGGCTACCGCCAGCTCATTTCCATCTGGCGCCTGCAGGCGCTGGTCGCCTGGCTCCTGGGCCGCCCCATCCACTGGGGCGTCATGAAGCGCAAAGCCGACTGGCAAGCTTAAAGGGGACGCATCCCATTTAACTTGCGAGTTTCCGTTGCCACGGCCGCCCTCGGGGTCGAGGTCGCAGCGCCCGCCCGGCAGCTGCCTCGAGCGAATCTACGAATTGCCGCGAGCCGCAGGGCAGTCCCTTGCTCGTCGACGCGCGAAGTTCATTGATCCCTCGCAGATCGTCACCGGCCGCGAGCCATGCCGACCAGTCGCTAATACCGGCGAACTGGTGTTGCCACTGATTGTTCAAGCTGAGGACGGAATCGGAGCAGAGCCCACAGTGGGCACGCGCGCTGGACCACCGGTAGTCCTCGGCACGGCCGACGAGGCCCGCTCGCACCGGATTGCGCTCGACGTAGCGAATGGCCGCCCAGAAATGCGGCTCATCGAGCACGGATGCAAAGTAGCGTCCCTGCCAGACGTGGCCCTTCCAGTCCTTGCGGCGATTCAAACTCTGCGCATAGCGCATGTGCAGGTGTCGCAGCGTCCGCTGCAGCGAATCCTTGTTTGCCGGTACGGCGACCAGGTGCACGTGGTTGTTCATCAGGCAGTAGGCCAGCACCTCGACACCGTATGTGTCCGCATACTTGCGCAACCACCTCAGGTAGGCCCGGCGGTCAGCCTCGGTGAAAAACACCTGCTCGCGTCGGTTGCCGCGCTGGGTGACGTGATGAGGAGCACCGGGGTGCACGAATCGTGCGTGACGCGGCATGCCCGGAGACTAGCGGCCGTGACCGCACTTTGTTGGCTGCAATTTGACTGCAAGCGGCCGGATAGTCGCCGGTTTAAATGGGATGCGTCCCTGTTTAAGCGATAGTCGCCAACTTAAATGGGATGCGTCCCCTTTATAAACACCAAGCCAAAGCCGTCAGGCCGGTCAGGAGCGCCGCGCTGAAGGCGAGCGCCACCGGCCGCCAGCCCGCCTCGCGCACATGGGCGAAGGTGACACCCAGCCCGACGGCGGCCATGCCGACCAGCAACAGCCACTCGGACGCGGTCTGCCCTGCGGCCAGGACCTGCGCCCAGTGGCGGGCCAGCTCGCCGGTCTCGCCGACGATCGCGTCGCCCGCCGTGCGCAATGCAACCAGCAGGATGAACCAGATCACGAACGCCGGCAGCGCCTTGCGCCGCAGGCCCTCGGGCCGCTCGCCCGCCGCCGCCGAATCCCGCGCGCTCAGCCACGCCGCGATCGGCACCAGCAGCAGCAGCCCCAGCGTGCGCAGGAACTTCGTGAGCCCGGCGACCGCGACCGCGTCCGGCGCCGCGTTTACCTCGGCATAGATCATCGCCGCGCCGATGACCTGCGAGGTGTCGTGGATGGATGCGCCGAAGAACATCCCCGCCCGGCGCACGTCGTCCCCGAAAAGCGCGCCCGCGATCCACGGGTAGCTCATCATCGCGATCGAGCCGAACAGCACGACGCAGGTCATCGCAATGCCGATGTCGGCCTTGCGCGCGCGCAGGAGCGGAGCCGTCGCGATGATGGCGGTACAGCCGCAGATCGCGGTGCCGGCGGCGAGCAGCCGGCGCATGGTCGCATCCACGCCCAGCGCGCGGCCGAGGAAGATCGCGGAGCCGATCGCGACCGCAACGCAGGACAGCACGATCGGGATCGCGATCACCGAGACATTGGCGAGCACCATGAGGGTCAGGCGCAGGCCGATCAGCGCGATGCCGAGGCGTAGCAGCGTCTGGCCCGCGTACTCCAGCCCGGGTTCCGCCCAGGCGCCGATGCCGACCAGGTTCCGCCACAGCACGCCGGCCGCGATCGCGACCAGCGTAGGGCTCACCGCATCGCCGGTTGCGTGGTAAATGAGACGCGCTGCGACCGCGAGGGCGATCGCGAAGGCGAGGCCGGGCATCACTGTGCGCATGTCAGGAGCTAAAGGGGACGCGTCCATTGATGAGGTAAATGGACGCGTCCCCTGTACAAATGAAAATAAATGGGATGCGTCCCCATTTATTCGCTCAGCAGCGTCCGCGGGTCGTAGGCCACGCCGTCCTTCAGCACCACCCGCACGCGCTGGAGATTGGCGACGTCCGCCAGCGGGTCCGCGTCGAGCAGCACCAGGTCCGCGCGCATGCCGGGAGCGATGCGGCCCGCCGAGTCCGCAAGCCCGAGCGCCCGCGCGCCGTTGACCGTCGCCGCGCGCAGGATTTCCGCCGGCGTCAGGCCCGCCTGGCTCATCAGCGCAAACTCGCGGTGGATCGACGGCCCGTGCAGCGTGCCGATGTTGCCGGCATCGGTGCCCATGACCACCGTCACGCCCGCGTCCGTCAGCCGGCGCAGGTTGTCCATCCCGACGCTGGGCCCGGCTGCGAGCGTGCCCGAGGAGGTCAGCATCTCCCCCGGCTTCGCATCCGCCATCAGCTTGACGACGCGCTCCGGCAACTTGTCCGCCGGAATCTCCGTGAGGTCATCCATCGCCAGCAGGATCTGCGGATCCGCGCGCAGCGATTCGATCGGCGTCGGCCGCCACTGGCCGGACAGCGCCAGCGGATAACCCTGCACCACGAACAGCGTCGGGCAGTAGAGCACGTCGCGTGCCCGCGCGAGCGCGATGAATTCCTCGTCCACCGGCGCATCGAACACCGAATGCACGAGGAAGTCCGCGCCGGCGCGCAAGGCCGCCTTTGCGACCACGAGCTCGGTGGCGTGCACGGCGAGCTTCAGGCCCGCCTCGTGCGCGGCGTCGCCCGCGGCCTTCACGATCGCCTCCTGCGCCGCCAGGTCGTCGCCCTGGCGGTGGATGAACCAGACCTTGATGTAGTCGGGCTTGTGCGGCAGTTGCCGCGCAATCAGCGCGCGCGCCGCCTCGGGCGAATCGATGCGGATGATGGGCGGGTCGCCGAGATCGAGCTGCGGCCGGTCGACCATGGAAATCAAAGGCCCGGCGACCGCCATGTGCGGCGCCTCGGCCGTCGCCAGGGCACGGTCGCGGGCCTCGAAATTCCAGAACGGCCCGCCGATGTCCACGACACCGGTGACACCGCTCGCGAGCCAGACCTTGAAGGTGTACGGCAGCCGCGCCTTGTTGCGCGCCACCTCGTCGGCGTAGGGCACGACGGCGTTGAAATCCGCCGCGTCCGGGCGGGTGTACAGGTTCGCGGACTGGAAGAAGTGCACGTGCGAGTCGACCAGGCCGGGGATCAGGAACTTGCCGCGGCCGTCGATCACCGTCGCGCCCTGGGGCAGCTCGATCGCGGCGCGCGGCGACACCGCCTCGATCCGCCCGTCGCGGATCAGGATCGTGGTATCGGGCGAGACCGCGTCCGCGCCCTCGCGTTCCGGATGTATAACGGTCGCGCCGTTGATGACGATGACACCGTCGCCGGGCGCGGCGACGGCCGGCGGGCCGGCGCCGACCAGCGGGAGGCAGAGCAGGGCGGCGGGCAGGAGCGGCGATTTCATCGGCATAGGGGCTTTCCGCGGGATGAACTTGAAAGTGTCCGGTGCGGTCCAAGAAATGTGGCTTAGAGTAAGCCAGTTTTCGGAGCCATTACCATGAAAACCCTGTGGGTCCTGCTGGCGACGGCGGCGCTGGCGGCGGGCTGCGCGGGCGGCAGTTCGATCAGCCGCAGCGACCGGGCGCTCGAGAAGTACGAGCCCTACATCGGCGAGCCGATCCGCGGCTTCACGGCGTTTCGCATCGATTCCTGGCAATCGGTGGACCGCGATCACCTGATTCTGTGGACCGGCATCAACGACGCCTGGCTGATCACGATCGGCGGCAGCTGCCCGGACCTGATGTTCACGGACCGCATCCGCGTGACCTCGACGGGCAGCCAGATCTCGACTTTCGACAAGGTCATCGTGCGCGGCGACACTTGCCTGATCGACACCATCCAGCCGATCAACATCCGCCAGATGAAGGCCGACCGCGAACAATGAATGGCGTTGATAAAGGGGACGCATCCCATTTAGGTTCCTAAATGGGATGCGTCCCCTTTAAACGCGTCCCACGCTTCGACGACCTGCGCATCCTTCCGCACCCGCAGGTTCCCTGGTGGGCGATGCGCGTGCAGCTCGCGAGCCGATCCGGTTACATGGTGAACTACGGCCTGGGCGTGGTGCTGACGGCCGAGATCAGACATAAGACGGCCGAGGCCATCGGTCCCTGCGATGCCGGCAACGGCGGCTGGTACGGCTGGCTCAGCGAGCGCTTGCTCAAGGACGGCTCGGAGCGCGACACTCGCAGCCTGATGCAGGATCCCCTGGGCCGGCCGCTCTCATCCGCCGCCGTCCTCGCCGAGATCCGCCGCATCCGGTAAATGGGTAAATGGGCCGCGTCCAATTAGATGTCGCGTCCAATCAGATTTAATTGGACGCGTCCCAATTCGATTCGGCGAACCAGAAACGAGGGGGATACGTGAAAAAAACCATCGCCAGCGTGCTCGCTACGCTCGCCGCGAGCAGCCTCGCCATCGCGAGCGACGGCACGCCCGACACCGCCAACCAGTTCCCCGCCGCCGGCGCGTACTACGAGTACTTCGTGTACCTGACGCCAGGCGAGCTGCCCGAGGTCGCCTTCGCCGAGGAATCCTGTTCCGGCTCGCTGATCGCGCCGAAAGTGCTCATGACGGCCGCACACTGCACGGCCTACAACTACACCATCGACATCGGCATCGCGGGCTACTACGACCTCGCCTGGGTCACCTTCGACCTGCGCGCGACCGGCAACGACTTCCGCTGCTTCCTGGTGGAGCAGGGCGTGGCGTACACCGAGTTCATGACCGCGGACTACGGCTGCGACCCGGCGGCGAAGTCGGTGCCGTTCCCGACCTTCCTTCCCGCCGCGATCGCGGGGCGCAACGACGGCGTGCCGATCGCGCATGGCCTGACGCACCCGGGCTACCTGCGCGAGGGCCTGCGCCACGACGGCCGCGCGACGCCGGTGAACTGGAACTTGCTGCGCCAGCCCGACGTCGGCGCGGTGATCCTCGTGGACGCCGTCACGGGCATCGACCCGCTGCCGCTGCGGGCCGTCGGCGAGCTCGACACGATCGAGGGCATCGTCGGTACGCCGGTGGTGAGCGTCGGGTACGGCCTGAACTGGACCAAGCTCTACGGCGAGAAGCCGACCAAGGGCATCGGCCCGCAGACCGACCTGGGCGGCGGCAACGAGGTCAAGCGCATCGCGCGCCTGGGGCCGATCAAGAACCTGTTCGAGAACTCGCTCGTGCCGCGCCAGGACATCAAGAAGGGCGACGACGTGGTGTGCTTCGGCGACTCGGGCTCGCCGCTCTTCCTCGAGCGCGACGGCGTGGTCGAGCCCGCGATCGCGGCCGTGCTCTCGGGCGCGACCAACTGGTGCCAGGGGTCGATGGACCCTTACTACCGCATCGACCGGCGCGAGGCGCAGGAATTCCTGCAGTGCGTGATCGCGAACCAGGACGACGTCGCCGCCGCCTGCCGCAACTGCTCCGCCGAAGCCGACCTCGGCCTCTGCGAGGAATAAAGGGGACGCATCCCATTTAAGTAGTTAAATGGGATGCGTCCCCTTTAAGTAACCGATTGATTCCACCAGCGGCCGCCGTCCAAAGCCTTTAACCGGCTCATGGACGGAGTCCTGCTTGCGCCCGAATCACGCCCCTCGATTGACCCGCCGGGGTCTCCTCGCTGCACTGGCGCTTGCGGCCCTCGCGCCCGCGGCCCCGCAAGTCACTGCCGCGCCTGAGAAAACTCCGACCGCCCCTGCCTGGCCGCTGCTCAAGGACCTGCACGGCAAGGTCGTCCTGGTGGACTTCTGGGCCTCGTGGTGCTCGCCCTGCCTCAGTTCCTTCCCCTGGATGGACGACCTCCAGAAACGCCACGGCCAGCAAGGCCTCGTGGTGGTCGCCGTCAACCTCGACCAGGACCGCGCGCTGGCAGAGGCCTTCCTGAAGAAAACCGCGCCGGGTTTCCGCATCGAGTACGACACCCAGGGCGGGCTCGCGAAACAGTTCGGCGTGCAGGCCATGCCCACCAGCTTCCTGATCGACCGCAGCGGCAAGGTCCGCATCACACACCAGGGCTTCCGCGCCGCGCAGCGCGCCGAGCGCGAGCAGCAGATCCGGCAATTGCTCGAGGAGCAGACCACTTGAACCGCACACGAACCGCCGCGCTCATTCTCGCGCTGGCCGCCACCACCGCCTGCACCACCGTCGAGCCCTGGCAGCGCGACCTGCACGCGCGCGAGGACATGCGTCCCAATGAGCGCGACGCCGCCGTGGACGATCACATCTACTTCAGCAAGGAGGCATCGAGCGGCGGCCGCGGCTTCGCCGGCGGTGGCTGCGGATGCAACTGAAGAAACCGATTGGCGCATCGCTCGCCGAGGAGGCGAAGTGGGAAGTGGACTCGACGCTCCTCTTCTACGGCGAGGACAACGACCGCGTGATGGACGCGAGCCTCATGACCTCGGTGCGCCGCGTGCTGGACGAGGACCGCTCGATCAACGTCAGCCTCACCGTGGATGCGCTGACAGGCGCGACACCCTCCGGCGCCGTGCCCGCGAACGCCGTGCAGACCTTCACCAGCCCCTCGGGCCGCGCGAGCTACGACATCGCCGCCGGCGACACGCCGCTCGACGACAACTTCCTCGACACGCGCGTCGCGCTGACGGCCGGCTGGAAGCAGTCGCTGGGCGAGAACATGCGCTGGAGCGCCGGACTCTCCGCCTCGCACGAGTACGACTACCTGCACCTGGGCGCCGAAGGCCGGCTCGAGTGGGACTTCAACCTCAAGAACACGACCGCGTTCGTCGGCGCGGCCTACGGCAAGGAGGACCTCGATCCGGTCGGCGGCGTGCCGATCCCGCTTTCGCCCATGCAGGCCGCGGATTCCGACGCTGAAGGCGACGTCCACGGCGGCGGCACGAGCGAATCCAAGGACGTCGTCGATTTCCTCGTCGGCGTCACGCAGGTGCTCTCCCGCCGCTCGCTGCTGGAAGTCAGCTATTCCTACGGGCAGAGCGACGGCTACCTCAACGACCCGTACAAGATCCTCTCGGTGGTGGACCCCGCTACCGGCGCACCGGTCGCCGGCCCGGTCGGCAGCGGCCTCAACCTGTATGTCCATGAGAGCCGCCCCGGCTCGCGCACCAAGCAGAGCCTGTTCGCCGAGTGGCGCTACGCGTTCGACCGCGACTCGTTCGCGCTGAGCGCGCGCTACATGACCGACGACTGGGGCATCGACTCGCAGACGGTGGACGCGCGCTACCGCTGGAACATCAATGAGCGCAGCTACCTCGAGCCGCACCTGCGCTGGTACACGCAGAGCGCCGCCGATTTCTACCGCACCGTGCTGTTCAATGGCGACCCGCTGCCGCAGCATGCCTCCGCCGACTACCGCCTCGCGGACAGCGACGCTTACACCGCCGGCTTCAAGTACGGCCGGCGCACCGGGCGCGGCGAGTTCTCGGTGCGGCTCGAGTACTACCACCAGCAGGGCGGTCCCTCGCCGGGCGCGGCGGTCGGCGATCTCGCCGGCTTCGAGCTGGTGCCGCCGTTGAGCGCGGTCATTGCACAATTTGGCTACAAGTTCGGTTTCTAGCGCGGAAACCGCAGCGCGTGTTCCCCGCGCTGCCGCGGCCGATACGCCCGCGCGGCCCTGGCGCTTCGACTGGAGCGCCATGGGCTGCCCTTGTGAGGTGCTCATCGAAAGCGCCGATCCCGCGCTCGCGCGCCGCGTCGCCGAGTTCGCGATGGCCGAGGCCAGGCGCATCGATGAGACGTTCAGCCGCTACCAGAAGGGCAGCGTGCTGCACGCGATCCATGCGCGCCAGGGCGGGGCCTATCGCGTCGACGAGGAGACTGCACGGCTGCTCGATTACGGCGCCGCGCTGTGGCGGATCAGCGAGGGTCGCTTCGACCTGACCTCCGGCGTGCTGCGCCACGCCTGGAGCTTCGACAACGGGCGCGCGGAGGGCCATCCGAAGAAGGTTCCCTTGCTGCTTGCGCGTGTTGGCTGGCAGCGGGTTCAGTGGAATCCGCGCACGCGCGAGATCGTGCTGCCCGCGGGCATGGAGCTCGATTTCGGCGGTATCGGCAAGGAATACGCGGTGGACCGCGTCGCGGGCTGGGCGGCGGCCAACGCCGACTGTCCGGTGCTGGTGAACTTCGGCGGCGACCTGCGCGCGGTCGGGCCCGCACCCGCCAGCGGCCGCTGGACCGTGGGCATCGATTCGCCGCTGGCGCCGGGCGCCGCGGTGCGGCGGATCGAGTTACGAAGCGGTGCGCTGGCGACCAGCGGCGACGCCGCGCGCTACATCGAGATCGACGGCAAGCGCTACGGCCATATCCTGGATGCGCGCACCGGCTGGCCGCCGGTGGGTGCGCCGCGCTCGGTGACCGTGGTGGCGGACACCTGCTCCCAGGCCGGCAGCTACTCGACTCTGGCGATGCTACAGGGCGCGGGCGCTCGCGCCTTCCTGCGCCGCGAATCCATCAAGCACTGGATCATTTAAAGGGGACGCATCCCATTTAAGTAGTTAAATGGGATGCGTCCCCTTTAACCATTAACTCAGCGTGCGTTTGCCGAGCTCCCAGGCCACCAGCAGCGCCATCGCCGCCACGATCCACCAGCCCACCGTGAACGCCCGCCGGCGGTTCGGCACGTAGTTCGAGCCGATGTGGATCCAGGCGTGCGCGATGCGCGAGACCGCGAACAGCCAGGCCGCCGCCAGCGCCGGCCAGTGCACCGCGTCCAGCGCCCACAGCGCGAACGCCAGCACGTAGAACAGCACCGGCACCTCGAACTGGTTCCGGATGTTGTTGTTGATCTTCATCACGTAGTCCGGCCAGGCGTCGTCGTGCAGCGCGCGGCGCGCCATGTCCACCTCGCCCGCCTTCATCGCCCGGATCTTGGCCTTGATCAGGACGACGTAGGTCGCGAGCGTCAGGACCACCTGCACCAGGACGGGGCCGAGGATGAGATCGCGGTTCATGTCGCCACCTCTGAACCTTAATGGGGACGCATCCCATTAAGATTCCTTAATGGGATGCGTCCCTATTTAAACCCACGCGCGCGCAGCAGCGCGTCCACGTCCGGATCGCGGCCGCGGAAACGCCGGTACGCCTCGGCGCGGTCCGAGGAATTGCCCTCGCCGAGGATGATGTCGCGCATGCCCGCGGCGACCGCCGGGTCGAACACGTTGCCGGTAGCCTCGAACATCTCCCAGGTGTCCTCGTCCATGACCTCCGACCACACGTAGGAATAGTACCCGGCCGAATAGGCGTCGCTCGAGAACAGGTGCCCGAACTGCGGCAGCCGGTGGCGCATCTCCATCTCGCGCGGCATGCCGAGGGCCGCCAGCGTCTCGCGCTCGAACGCATCCGGCTCCACCGCGCCGTCGGCGCGGTTGTGCAGCGCCATGTCCACGAGCGCCGAGGACAGCAGCGCCACCGTCTCGTAGCCCTTGTTGAAGGTGCCCGCGTTCTCGATGCGCTCCACCAGCTCCTGCGGCATCGGCTTGCCGGTTTCCACGTGCAGCGCGAAGCGGTCGAGGATCGGCCGCGTCAGCACCCAGTGCTCGTGCACCTGGCTCGGGAACTCGACGTAATCGCGCGGCGTGATCGCGAGCCCCGGATAGCGAACCTCCGACAGCAGGCCGTGCAGGGCATGGCCGAACTCGTGGAACAGCGTGCGCGCATCGTCCAGGGAGATCAGCACCGGCTTGCCCGCCGTGGGCTTCACAAAGTTGTTGTTGTTCGAAGTCAGCGGGCGGATCCGCTCGCCGGTGAAGTTCTCATGGCCGCGATAATTGAGCGCCCAGGCGCCCGAGCGCTTGCCCGGCCGCGCGAACGAGTCGAAATAGAACAGCCCGCGGTGCGAGCCGTCGCGGTCCGTCACCTCGAACACGCGCACGTCCGGATGGAACACCGGCACGGTGCCGGTGATCTCGCGGAAGCCCAGGCCATAGAGCTGCCCGGCCATGTGGAACGCGCCCGCCACCACGTTGTCGAGCTGGAAGTACTGCCGCACCACGTCGAGGTCGAGCGCGAAGCGCTCGCGCCGCACCTTCTCCGCGTAATAGAGGTAGTCCCAGGGCTCGATCCGGATGCCGGCGCCCTCGCGATCCGCGACCGCCTGCATGTCGGCGACTTCCTCGTGCACGCGTGCGACCGCCGCCGGCCACACGCGCATCATCAAGTCCTGCGCGCGCGCCGGGTCCTTCGCCATGGTGTCGTCCATGCGGAAGTGCGCGTGCGTCGGGAAGCCGAGGAGCTTCGCCCGCTCGGCGCGAACTGCGACGATCTTCGCGATCAGCTCGTTGGTGTCGTTGGCGCCGCCGTTGTCCCCGCGGTTCTTGAACGCGCGGTAGACCTTTTCGCGCAGGCCCCGGTTGGCGGAGAAAGTCAGGAACGGGTCCACGCTCGAGCGCGTGTTGACGATCGCCCAGGCGCCCGGACGTCCGCGCGCGGCGGCGGCCGAAGCCGCGGCATCGCGCAGCACCGGCGTCAGCCCCTCGAGGTCCGCCTCGCGCTCGATGAAGATCGCGGTGTCTTCGTCCGCGAGCAGCCGCTTGTTGAACTCGGCGAACAGCGAGGACAGCTCCTGGTTGATCGCCCCGACGCGCGCCTGGGCGTCGGCGCCAAGCGCCGCGCCCGCGCGCACGAAGTTCGCACGCGTGCGCTCGAGCAGGCGCAACTGCGCGGCGTCGAGTCCGAGTCCCGTGCGCTCCTGGAACAAGGCGTCGATGCGCGCGAACAGCGCGCGGTTGAAGGTGATGGCGTTGTCGGCGGCAGTCAGCTTCGGCGACCACTCGGCCTGCACCGCGCGGGCCTCGGGCGTGGAGACGTTGGCGGTCAGCACCGAGAACAGCACCCGCGCCCGGCCGAGATGCCGGCCGGCGTCCTGCATCGGCACGATGGTGTTCGCGAATGTGGGCGGCGCGGGATTGTCCGCGATCGCGGCGATTTCGGCGGCGCGCAGCGCAATGCCCTGCTCGAAGGCGGCCGGGAAGCGATCCGACGCGACCTGGTCCCAGGGCGGCACGCCGCCGTAGGGACCCGGCCAAGGAGCGAGCAGCGGGTTCTGCGCGGCCTCGGTTGCGAGGCGCGCGACTTCGGCGGAGGCCTGCCGGGGATCAGCCGGGACCACAGTCGTGGTCGCGCAGCCGGCGACGGTGGTCAACGTCAGCAGGCCGGTGGCAAGCAGGGGAGCGTTCATGTCGTCGGGGGTCCCTGGATCCATGCGGTGGGCGGATCATGCAACGGACACGCCGGCCGGGAAAGGGGGCTTGCCGCCTGGTACGGGCGGACTGCCGGATAGAAAAGGCCCGCGCCTTTCGACGCGGGCCAAGTTAAATGGGATGCGTCCCCTTTATTCCACTGCCACCGCCACGTAGTTGGCGTTCAGCGTGTTGAGCCCGCGCTCGTAGCGGCCGTGCGCAAAGAGCCCGCGCGCCACCGCGCCGCCGCCGAGCTTGGCCGCGAGCCGCTCCACGAACGGCGCCCAGTCACGGAACACCTCGACCACGTCGCCCTCGCGGATCGCGAACAGCGTCGGGCCTGCGGAGGCGGGCGCGACCGTCGGCGCGGAGGCGAGCGCAGTGATGTCCACGATCACCGGCCCGATCTTGATGTGGTGACGCTCGCCGAGGTCCGGGTTCTGGTTGTCCACGACCAGGCCGTCGGCGCCCATGGCCAGGAACGGCGCGGACGTCCCTTCAAGACCCCAGCCCACCGCCATCACCGCGCGGATGCCGTTGAAGTCCACCACGGTCCGGCCGACGAAATCCGGCGGCGCGAAGCCGAACGGAGTGACGAAGCCGAACACGCGCGCCGGGGAGCCGGGCGTCAGGCCGAGGATCGACAGCGGCCCGGTCGCGACCTCGTAGGCGGCGGGATCCGCATCCAGCGAAGGCGCAGAACCCGTCCCGCTGAAGTCGAAGGCCGAGGGCCTGCGCCCATCGATCGAGAACAGGTCCAGAGTCACCATCCCCGGGTTGGCGGAAACCACGCTGCCGGCGATGTGCGTGATCTTCATGCGCACGCGCCCAGCAGTCGCGTCCAGCGTCAGGGAATCGACCGACGGCGTCGCCGTCACCTGGCCGAACGCCACGATCCGCTGCCCGACCGAGATCGCGCCGGGGCGCAGCAGGTTGCGACCGCCGCCATCGCGCGTCACCAGAGTATCCGGCCCGATCAGCACGGTGATGTCCCCGCGCAGAAACCGCACGGCGTCATCCCGGCGGATCAGCGTGCCGCCGCGCACGGTCAGCGTATCGCCCGCGCGCGCGATCACGTTGCCGCGCACCACATCGAAGCGCGGGCCCGGCACGGAGTCGCCGGCCAGCACGTCGGTGGCGGTGAAGGTTCGAGAAGCAACGTTCAGCACGCCGAAGGCCGCGGTGCGGGAACCTGCCGCAAGCGAAGACATCGCCTGCAACCCCGCCGCGCCCTCGTACTCCACGCCGTCCACCTCGAAGGCGGTCGTCGCGGTCGTGTTGACCGTAACCTGGCCGAGGCGCGCGGTCGGGTGGTTGAACGGCCGGAGGTCGATGACGTACTGCGAGGCCGCGACGTTGACCGACACCAGCGGCCCGCGCACGCGCAGTTCCTTGTCCACGACCGGCATGACGGTCGCGACCACGAACGGCTCCGCGACCGCGGTCGCAGGCGTGGTCGTGATGTCCACCGTGTGCGAGGCGAGC
>DASTOQ010000120.1:0-2129 GCA_035720205.1 Steroidobacteraceae bacterium
GGGCAAACGCAACCGGTCGGCCGCGCAAGACCTCGTTCTTTCCCTTGCCGGTAAACACGTACTCCAGTTCAACGTCCTGCAGCATTGAACGGGCCTCGGATACCAGATCGCGGATCACGTCGTGGCGCTGGGACCTCACGATCAGGTCGTCGAGCACCGCGGGGGGCGTGGCCTTCACGAGCGGTTCCGACTCGGCGACGGCCAGCGGAACCTCGCCTTCCGCCGAATGTTCATCCGCCGCCGGCTCCTCGAACTCGGAAGCTGCGAGTCCCTCGGGTTCAGAGCCGTTGTCGCTGACGAGCACGGCCTCCGCCTCGTCCCGGCCCTGCGGCGATGTCGCGCACGCGGCCAGCAGCAGCATCTCGCCCGACAGCACCAGCACCAGCGCAGCGCAGCGGATCGACGGCATGTTCATCCCGCGCATAGTACGTTGGATGGCAGGTCGAAGGGAGCCGGGTCCTGGATGTGGAGGTCCCGGGCCGCGATCATCGAGGTGCTGCGCGGCTGGGCGTGGACTACGTGCAGAGCTGCCGCGTATGGCAGCAGAACAAGGCGCAGACAATTGTTACCGGCTGAACATGGGGACGGGTCTGCCGATCCATTCAAGCTAAATGGACGCGTCCCCTTTATCAGGCGAGTGCGTGCAGGTAGTCGACATAGGACCGCACGGCGCCGTCCATTCCCGAGACTCTCGCGTTGGTCGACTCCACGAGGAAGTACTCGTCCGGCGCGTGCGCGCGCAGGCCGTGACCCAGCCCAAAGTGCCCGGCGGGCAGCTTGAGCGGCGGTCCCGTGAACACGTAGCCCGGCCAGGAGCCGCCGCGCCGCGGCCACAGGATCGGGTCGATGCCGGAGGCGCGGTACACGCCGATCGCGGCCCGCACCTGGCGCGCGTCCGGCGAGGTCGTGGTCGGGTCGTAGCCGCCGGTGACGTTGATTTCGATGTCGCCGAATCCGCGCCGCTCGAGGTGCGCGCTGAGCTTCGCCACCGCATCCGCGCGCGTCATGTCGGGCACGAGCCGCAGATCGATCTTGGCCGCGGCGCGGTGCGGCAGGATCGTCATGCCGCCCGGGCCGGTGTAGCCGCCCACCAGCCCTTCGATGTTCACCGTCGGCCGGTGGGCGAGGTCCTCGAGTGCCTGGCGCCAGCTCGCGTCGCGCGCCCAGCGCTTCACGCCGAGGCCCTGCATCGCGGTGCGCTCGTCGAGCCGCTGCGCGGCCTCGTCGAGCATCGCCTGCTCGCGCGCGGTGAGCGGCCGCACCGCCCCCAGGTAATCGTCGATCGCCGGGTCGCCCTGTGCGTCCACCAGCGTATTGAGCGCCTGGACCAGGTGCCAGGCCGGGCTGTCGATGCGGGCGCGGTTGCTCGAGTGCACGTCGCGCGCAGGCCCGCGGCCCCATTTCTCGCCGCTCGCGACGAGCTCCAGTTCGACGATGCCCTTGGCGCCCAGCGACACGGTGACGCTGCCGTCGCGGCCCTGCGCGGCTTCCGGCATGAACACGCCCACGCACTTCGCGAGCGCCTCTCGCACCGGCGAGGCGTGCACGACCTGCGCGAAATGCGGCGAGCCGATCTCCTCTTCGCCTTCGGCCACCAGCACGAGGTTGACCGGCGGCTTGCCCCCCGCGCCCCGGGTTGCGCGCAACGCCGCGAGGAAGGCCGACTGCGGTCCTTTCTGGTTGACGGCGGCACGGCCCATGACGGCCCGCCCCAGGCCAGGCAGTTCGACGATGCGCGCCTCCCACGGCGGCGAGGACCATTCCGCCGGGTCGGCCTGTTTCACGTCGTACATGAAGTACACGCCGACCGTGCGGCGCGCGCCGGCATCGAGCGTCGCGAAGATGCCGGGCTGGCCGTCGGTCGGCCGGCGCTGGACCTGCTGGAAGCCGGCCTCGCGCAGCAACTCCATGGTGAGCCGGCAGCCTTCCTCGACGCCGCGGTTCTCGGCGGCGATCGACGGCTGGCGGACCCACGCCTGCAGCATCGCCACCGTTTCGTCGTGGCGCCGCTCGATCTCGGCGTATACGGGACCGAGGCGCGACTTCGCGAAGGCGCGGCCGGTCACGAGCAGGGCGGCACCGGCGCCCATCGTGGTGCCGAGGAAATCGCGGCGGGTACAGCGAGTCAC